>DASTML010000161.1:0-6529 GCA_035714175.1 Bryobacteraceae bacterium
AGTGACGGGCAAGCGGCTAGGGCTTTCCGCAGTCTCCGGACTGCGGCTCCATTGAAGCGCAACGCTTCCAGGACTTCTGCGTCCAGGTCCCTGCCTTTCCGCAGTCTCCGGACTGCGGCTCCATTGAAGCCCGACTGGGTCCGTTCTCGAAGCTCGAGGAGATGCGGACTTTCCGCAGTCTCCGGACTGCGGCTCCATTGAAGCGTGGATGATAGAAGTTCGGCTGTGTTTTCATGGCCTCTTTCCGCAGTCTCCGGACTGCGGCTCCATTGAAGCCCGCCGTAATCACAATTGCATTCGTACCCTGCGGGGCTTTCCGCAGTCTCCGGACTGCGGCTCCATTGAAGCTTCCATGCGCCATCCTGACCGCACCACTCCGGCCCGTCTTTCCGCAGTCTCCGGACTGCGGCTCCATTGAAGCTCGAGCTTGGTTTTCGCGGACGCAGAGGAGGCTGTCCTTTCCGCAGTCTTCGGGCTGCGGCCCCATTAAAGCTCAGTCTGGGGCGTTCCTGATCTGCCTCGTTATTCTCCCTTCCGCAGCCTCCATGGCTGCGGCCTCATTGAAGCTCATTTCACAACGATGCGGCGGACCTCAGATACCCGCCCTTGCCGCAGCCCCCGGCTGCGGCCCCATTGCAACGCGTTCGCAAGGATGTGGCGGCAAGGCATCAGCCCCTGCCGCCTCCCCCACCCGCTATGCCACAATCCCCCATATGGCGAGACAAATCATAGCCTCGGCGCTCCTCCTCACCTGCCTCTCGCCCATACTCTCCGCGCAAGAATCCATCTTCGACGTCGCAACCTTCCGCCCGCCCCCCGCCTGGGAACGCATCCCCGGCCCCGGACCACTCCTCTTCCGCAGCCCGGACGCCACCTCCCAACTATTTCTATTCCGCTCCCGAGCCGCCCCCGCCGCCGCTCCCGAAGACAACTTCCGCGCCGAGTGGGCCAAGCTGGTTGCGGCAAGCCCTCTCGGCAATCTGCCCCTACCCGCCAACCCGGTCTCCAGCCGCCGCGGCGATTGGACAGCCGTCATCGGCGCCGCCAACGCGCCGCCCCGGCGCACCGTGATTCTCTTCACCGCCACGAATGCCGGTCGCGTAGCCAGCATCCTCGCCTCCATCGTGGGACAGCACAACCTCGCCGCCGTCAACAGCTTCTTCGACAGCCTCCATCTCAACGCCAACTCGCCGCCCGCGGCAGCCGCGCCCCCGCCGCCAGCCGCCGGCCAAGCCTCGCTCGCCGGTCTCTTCTACTACGTCCAGGCCGGCCTCGGCAGCGGAACACGCCTGGAGGTCCGCACCCGCTTCTTCCTGCCCGGCAATCGCATCGCCCGCGTCTTCCCGTACGGCTCAGGCGACGCCTTCGAACCCGCTCGCTGCTCTCCCGACACCTGCGGCGCGTATGCACTCACGCCGGATCGGCTCACGATTCGCTGGGACAATGGCCAGATCGATAACGTCGCACTGGCCGCGGGCGCCGGCGGTCTCACACTGGCCGGTACGCTCTATCGTCCCGCCCGCCCGCTCACAACGCCCGCCCTCGCAAACGGCGTCTGGGCAGGCGCCGGACAATCAGGCGGCGCACTCACCAACATCTATCGTTTCTCTCCGGATGGAACCTTCACGTTTGGCGCCGGGGGACCCGCGGGCCAGGGAGGCCGCTACCACATAGACGGCCGCTCTCTCATCCTCAGGTTCCAAGACGGAGTGCAACGCCGCCTCGCTCTCTTCGCAACCAGTCCCTCGGACCCGCCCGGAACGATCTGCATCGAGGGCGAAATCTTCCTGCACCGGCAGGCGCCCTAGCCGCCCCGGTCTCCCGGCCCCTACTTCCCGCCAGCCTCCAGCACCACCGCCGCCTCGGTCGTCAGCAACTGAAACGTGAAGCTCTCTTGCACATACAGTTCTACAGACTCCGCCGAATGGCTCAAATACCCAATCGAAAAATCTTGGCCCACGCTCAGCATAAAATCGCCGCCCCGCGTCGTCACCACGAATCCGCCGTCAATCGCCGGCGCCCAAATAATCCCGCCGTCCACCACGCGCTCCAAATGATGCAGCACCGGATAGCCCCGGTCGCTCGCCGCGCTCGCCGCCGCATACAGGTCGCCGCCCAATATAAGCGTGTACGGCCCGTTCACGCCCGAAAAACGCAACTCGTTCACCGCCTGCGCAATCGCCGTCGGATAGCCCGTCACATCCGCCGGCAGCGAGACCGGCGGATTGCTGCAACCCTCCCGGATTCCCTGGATGCCTGCCGCCGGATAGCCGTTAAACACCGCCCGGTCCTCCGCATAGGCAATCTTCCGCGCCGCTTCCTTCACCGGGTCCCAATCCGAATCCACCGCGCCCCGCTCCACGTCATCCACACCCTGCCGGCTCAGCGAAAACGGTACCCGCAGTTCCACCAGCGGCTTCACCTCTCGCTGCGCCGCCTGCACGCCGTCCCCCGGCGCCGCGATCGGCCGCAAATGGCCCGTCCCGATAGCAGACAACTCGACGCCCTTCGCCCCCGGAACATCCACCACTCGCCGCGCCGCCAGATACCGCTTCAACGTCCGGGTGGCTTCTTCGTCAATCTGCGCCCACGCTTGGTCAGAAATGGGTGCCAGTTCCCGATGGAGATTATTCATGTGCTGCCTCTTTCTTTAGCGATCCAATACCCAGCGAGGAGTCCGCCTTGCTCTTCGCCGCCTTCGTGGAATCCGTTCGCCCGTCCCGGTCCATGGGAGTCGCGGCCGCTTGCGCTGTCCCGGAGCCCGCGCTCGCAAGACCGGAGCCCACGCTCTCAATAAATGTCGTGGTCGGAACGAAAAACAACGAACCAGTCACCGCTTTGCTGAAGTCCAGCAACCGGTCATAGTTCCCCGGCGGCCGCCCGACAAACATATTGGAGAGCATCTGTTCAATCGGGCGCGGGGAACGGGCATAGCCGATAAAGTACGTGCCGAATTCGCCCTTCCCCGCATCGCCAAACGACATGTTGCTTCGTAAAATCTCCAGCGGCTCGCCGTTCTCGTCAACAATGGACGTCAACGCATTGTGCGCCGAAGTCGGCTTCACCGCATCGTCCAGCTCAATGTTGGAAAGTTTCGTCCGGCCAACGATTCGCTCCTGCGCCTCTACCGGCAGGGTGTTCCACGCCGTCAGATCGTGCAGATATTTCTGCACAATCACATAGCTCCCCCCGGCAAAGACGCTGTCCTCGTCGCCAATGATCGTGGCCTTCTGCGCGGCTTCGCCCACCGGATTCTCCGTCCCATCCACAAAGCCGATCAAATCCCGGTCGTCGAAATAACCGAAGCCGTGTACCTCGTCCGCTTTCTCCACCGCATCGCGCAGTCGCGACATGATCTGGGTCGCCAGTTCAAAACAAAGATCGGTCCGGGCAGCGCGAATGTGGAACAGCAAGTCCCCCGGTGTGGAGATCGCGTGGTGCTTGCCCCGGAACTCCCGGAACGGATGCAACTCCTTGGGCCGCGGCTCCCCAATAAGCCGGTCCCACAGGTCCGATCCGAAGGCCATAATGCAGGAAAGTTGGCCTTCTAAATCCCGGCTGCCTACCGCGCGGATCAACGCGCCAAGGTCGGCGCACAAACCGCGCACAGCGCCCTCGCTCTCCTTGCCGCTGCGAAGGGTCACCACCAGAAAGAGGGCCGCCCGGGTTAACGAACCGGTAACGGGCTGGGACTCGGCGTTGGGCACGCGCACTTCCTTTCCAACCCACCAGAATATCGCAGGTCTCCTTCCTGGCCGCCCCGCCGCGCGGCGATTTTTTTCGCGGAACGCACCAATTGCGGTGTGTCATGTAACGCCTCCCGCCTGCAATGCTTCCAACGTGCAGAGTCAGGAAAGGAGACAGTTTCACATGCTGCACTGGGCACTAACATTTCTCGTTCTGGCGTTAATCGCCGCGTTTCTCGGTTTCTCCGGCATCGCCGGCGCCGCCACCGATATAGCGAAGATCTTGTTCTTTGTCTTCCTCATCGGACTGGTCATCAGCGGCCTCATGCGCGCATTTCAGGGTAGGGTTCCCTAACCGGGCCCCCGAAATCGAATACCCGCATTACGAGGCAACCACTTTCGCGATCACACTCCCCAAACGCCTTGCCCACGCAAGGTAGTTGGAACCCAAGGGGAACGGCAAAACTCCCCGATAAGCCCTCCGCCCCGCCGGAGGGCTTTTTCATGGGCATTGTCCCGCACGTTGACGCGGGCCAATACCTTCCCATTTCGCCGCGCGGCACAATGCCGAAGAGAGCCGGGTATCCAGTCCGGACGGCGCCAAGGATTTGGTTACGCCCATCTCCGCCAGTTTGCGGCCGCGGGTCCAGACCGGCGACACTCTCGTTTCCAACCGCCGCTTCCACCGCGCAATTGTCCGGGAGATCCAGGGCAGGTCGTCCATTGCCCGGTTACTAGATTCGACGAACGCTATCGCCAGAACCCGGCCGGTGCCCTAGGAACGAGGCTCACTCCCTTCGACTCGTCCCGATCACGATTTCCAAGCCGCCTACGATTTTGTGCTCGAACAGTTCGCCCTGGAACTCCTGATCGGCGCTCACGAAAATTCTGAGTGGGATGACAGCAAGCTGGTGATCGACGCCAACCACGGCCCCATCCATTTGCTGCAAGCTGCGTTTTATACGGTCAAGCTCGAAGTGGAGCGCCGGGGCAACTGATGGTTCATTACCGCTTTGGCGGCCTGGGGCGGGATCGACCAGCACCGTGGCTTCCGCCGTCTCACGTCTCATTTCAACAGTCAATGGGGGCTCAAACCGAGTTGTGAGTTTATCCAACCCAGTCCCTGGAGCCATGATCCGGTAGACCATTAGTGCGGAGCACTTTCGCTCCGCACCTCGGGTGAACTTCCAACCCAGACCTGCGGTTTCCGAGGCAGCATGAAACAACTTGTCGCCATTGAACTGAACTGAGCCGACAGTGCCATCTGCCCGAATCGAAAGTTTCCTTTGCTGTGCCGTAATCTGCAAGTGAAGTCGTTATTCCCAACCGAATAGGTCGGCTTTCTGTCCGCAGAAACGGCCCAGCCCATCTACTCCGGGAAACAACGATAGAGGGTGAATATTCATCTGGAACAATCTGCGGAGCGCCTCTTTCCTCAGCTCTGAGGTAACGACGATCTTTGTAGCCCACTTTTCCGCCTGACCTACCATCAGCGCCTCTAGCTGCTTCATGAAAGGAACTCCTACCTTAGTCGGACAGAGGAAAAGTCCCTGTTGAGCTGAGATCCGTTCATTTAGAGTTTTGGGAAGAAGTGGTACGACGTTATCCAACGCTGGCTCAGCGTTCAGAACACCGAGATGGCAATCCTCGAGGTCCGGCACGACATGCTTCTTGAAAATGTCGTCTCTACTGAAATCCACATATTGAACCGGTGGTGAAAGTCTTCTCCCGTCCTTGAACCTGCGAACGGCCAAGACCTTCTTTGTTGAGGCTCTGTAGATAGCGCTTAGGTTTAGTGCCCAGACTGCGCTGGAATCGCTTTCACTTTGGCTTTCAAGCGCAAAATAAAGTGCCACGTAAGGCGAGTATGTCCAATCGAGCAATCGAGTCGGAGCGCCAAAGTGCTGCATGGCTGAGAGCAAAGAAACGGGGCGTTCGAGAGAAACTTCTAGACCGTGCAGTCTGGCTTTCGACGAGAAGTCGAATGTTAGCTGCGCCTCCATTCGTTTGAGGACCATCGCATTATTCCAGTCGCCCTGTGCCCAATCCGTCCAAGAATCCTTGAAGCGGCGAACAAGGGTACTTTCGAGCTCCCACGATGCGACGCGGTGGCCACGAAAGATCCAGCGCCCTTGTTGTCCACCGGTGCTGCGAGATTCTCCGCCGAGAGAGTCAAAGGCGGTGGCAAGAGTCGCCCAATCTCGGCAATGAATTGTGTCGATCGGTTTTGGCGCGCGGGCTGGTTTGCTAGCTACTCGGTGCACTTTCACATCGTTGAGCATACGCCAAGCTCAGTCGCGGCCAGACCCACGGGTAGTGTTCTGAATTTTGTGTAAGTAGCTTCGGTTGGTGGTTGGAAAGTGGCGGTGGCCGATCCGCAGGAATCGGGCCACCGCATAACAGATGCTACAGCAGGAGGGCGGCGGCCGTCATAGGCCGCCAGCCGACAGGGAAGCCTTGACGGCCGTTGCCGTTCTGCTGTACCGCTCACCGGGTTAGCGCAGGGCGGCAGCAATGCGATCCTCAAAGGCTATCGCCAGATGGTTCCGCGCTTCCTGCCAGCCATTGATGTGGCTCCATCGCCGCGTGGCCTCTTTCAGCGCCAGGTAGATCAATTTCCGCGCCGCTTCCTCGCTCGGAAACGCTCCCTTGGTCTTGATCACTTTCCGTATGCTGCGGTTGGTCGCCTCCACCGCATTGGTCGGCGGTGTCAAGAATTCTGTGTAAACGGATTCTCCATGGTTAGTAGCCAATAGTGAGACCAGCATGGGAATGGGGGCCGAAGCCGGAGGGCGGAGCGAAGCGCAGCCCGCAGGCGAAGGTCCCCCATTCCCGGCCGGCCT
>DASTML010000162.1:0-7761 GCA_035714175.1 Bryobacteraceae bacterium
AAGCTGAGTTCTTTTGCCAATCCACGCTCGACCCAACGTTGGGCGGCCGATCTGCTGGTCTACCGCCAGCAGGCATACCTGCCGCGCACAGCCGAATTGGCAGACAACGCCGTGATTCTGGTCCGGCGGCAGAATGGCGCCGAAAAGACGTATACCATCCCGTGGGACAAGACGGGTACGCCGTTAACCAAGCTGGGGCCGCTCCCGAATTTCCGGTTGAACCGCGGAAACCGCCGCTCCGTCGCGCCTTCTGGAACCGCGGACGAATCCAAGCCGCCCCAGCCCGAAGAATTGGCGCCCGACGCGCCGCCCACGCCGGCTTATTTGAAGCCCTGGCTCTCGCTCCAGCGACATAAAGTAACGCGCCCCGTCCGCACTCTCCGCGGTTTTTCCCAGCGCAATCCCATCTACCGTCTGCCGGCCGGCTTTACGCAGCGCCTGGGCCGTCTGAATTCCGACTATTTCTACAGCGGCGCCTATACGGCCGGGGAAAAAAGGATTGGGTTTATTCGGATCGGCACGTTTGATCCCGTCGATTTCAGTCTTCTGGGCCTTCCGCTCCGCCAGTTCGAACAGGAAATCGCCTATATGAAGGCTAATACTGATGTACTGGTGGTCGATATTACCCGCAATGGCGGCGGCTACGCCTGCTACGCCGAAGAATTGGAAAAATATCTGATCGCCAAGCCGTTCACTGGCATAGGCGTGGAGATCCGGCCGAATCTGGACATCATCCGTGACTTCGAGCTTTCCGTACAGGACGCGCAGGACTACGGCGAGGAATGGGAAGCCCGCCTGATGGCCGCCATTACCGGCGATGTAAAAACAGCCTACTCGGAAAACCGGGGACGCACAGGACCACTGCCGCTCTGTTCCCTGCGTCTGGACCAGGAACCGATTCGGGACCGCAATGGGGCCGTTCTCGCCTACGATAAGCCGATACTGCTGCTGACCGATGAATTTTCCACTTCCGCGGCCGATGCCTTCGCCGCCACGCTCCAGGACGCACACGCCGCCACTCTCTTCGGATTCCGGACCGCCGGAGCCGGCGGCAACACCGTTACCACCAGTGCGGGCTTCTATTCGGAAGGGAGTGCCGCGGTGACGCAGATGCTGACCGTGCGACCCACCATGCAAAACGTCCCGGGCTTCGGCGCGACCCGCTATATCGAAAACACCGGTGTCCGTCCGGATATTGAATATGACTACCAGACCCTCGACAATTTGCTCGATAACGGCGCAAGTTTCGTCGATGCCTTCACCAAGGCGGCCGCGGCTCTGGTCCCATCCGCCAACTAGGCCCCACGCCGGAATGAAATTGTTGGAAAATAGGTACAACAGCTTGCGGTCGCAACTTCAGAGCCCTACAATTTGTCGAAAGGCTATCGTTGCGGGCAGTTGAATCGGCATGACGGAACGCACACAATTCGACCACCGGTCGCAGAGTATTCTGCAATCGATCGTCGAGGCGTACATTGCCACCGGAGAGCCGGTGGCGTCCAGGACCATTTCCCGGACCGGGGGAGGCAGGCAGTTGAGCCCCGCGACAATTCGCAATGTGATGGCGGATTTATATGACTCCGGCTATCTCTCCCAACCTCATACCTCCGCTGGCCGTATACCCACCGCCAAGGCATTCCGGGCCTACGTGAAAACGTTGTCGCACCGGCGGCTGCCCGCCACGGAACTGCAGCGGGTTCGTTCTGAACTGCGCCAGACGGATTCGGTAGGGGAACGGCTGGAAAAGACAAGCCATCTGCTGACCGAAATGACCAGGAATGTCGGCATTGCGGCGGCTATCCCCACAGACTCACAAACGCTGCGCCGCGTCGAATTTCTGCAACTGTCCGACACGCGCGTTCTGATGGTCGTGGAAACCAGCGACGGTACAGTCCGCAACCGCGTCGTCGCACTCGCCACCGCCGCCACCCAGGACGAACTCAATACCGTCCGCAACTTCGTGAACGCTTCCTATTCGGGCTGGACCATCAGCGCCATACGGACGGACCTCCAGTTCCGCCTCGCCGAAGACCGGGCCGCATACGACACCCTACTTCTCCAGTTGCAGGCCCTCTATCAAAATGGCCTACTGGAACTGGGATTGACCCCTGAAGTACACCTGGAAGGAACGTCAAATCTCGTAGGCGCGGATCTGGAACTCAATCGCGACCGCCTTCGTGAAATTTTCCGGACCTTGGAAGAAAAACAACGCCTGCTGGAATTGCTGGACCGGTTTTTGGAACAGTCGCGCAAGGATGTCGCTATTCACATCGGGCTTGGCGATCTCCATCCCAGCCTGCAAGATCTTTCATTGATTGGACTTACCGTCTCCCTACCCTCCGGGATCTCGACCCGCGTCGCCGTACTCGGCCCCATTCGTATGAACTACAGCCAAGTACTTTCGTCGGTTTATCATGTAGGCGAAGCGATCCAATCGCTCTCCGCGTAAGCGGAGCAACAGTTGAGTCCATCACTGTCATATTTTCTTCGCAAGATTGGATATACTAAGAACGTGAGCGTTACTATGGACCAACCGCAAGATGAGGTCACCCTCTCCGGCGAGGCCGAAGGCCAATTGACCGGCGACGCAGCAACCACTGCCGCCCCCGAACCATTCGCCGCCGAGCGGGAGACCCTCCTCAAGGAAAAAACGGAACTCCAGTCCCTTCTTCTCCGCCGCCAGGCAGATCATGAAAACTTCCGTCGCCGGGCGGAAAAAGAGCGGATGGAGAACGCCGAATACGCCGCAATGGATGCCGTAAAGGCGTTTTTGCCTGTTTTAGACGACTTTGAACGCGCACTCGGCGTAGAAACAACCGATAAAGAGTATGCGCGTGGTGTCGAATTGATTTATCAACGCACCCTGGAGACTCTGAAGAAGCTCGGACTGGAGCCGATGGACACCAAGGACTCCTCGTTTGATCCGAATATCCATCACGCTATCGAGATGGTGAATACGGAGGAGGCTGCCGACCAGGCGATCCTTGGCGAATTCCAGCGCGGCTATCACTTTAAAGGTAAATTGCTCCGCCCCGCGCTTGTAAGGGTTGCAGTCCGGTGACAAAACGCGACTATTACGAAATCCTGGGGGTCGGCAAAGAGGCCGACGATTCCGCGCTCAAAGCCGCTTACCGGAAACTGGCCATGAAGTTCCACCCGGACCGCAATCCGGGAGACAAAGAGGCCGAAGAGCGGTTCAAGGAAGCGGCCGAGGCATACGGCGTCCTGACGGACGCGCAGAAGCGGGCGGCCTACGACCGCTTTGGACACCAGGGCCTGCAGGGGGCCGGCGGCGCGCCCCAGGGGTTTGATCCGGAGACGTTCGGAGATTTTGGCGACATCCTCGGGGACCTATTCGGTTTCGGCGACATGTTCGGCGGCCGGCGGGGCGGAGGAGGACGGGGAGGAAGAACGCGGCGCGGCGACGACGTCCGTTACGACCTGGAAATTACCCTGGAAGACACGATCCGCGGCATGAGCGCCGAGATACAGGTCCCGCGCCTGGACCGCTGCCATTTCTGCAACGGCACGGGCGGTGAGGGCAAAGATGGGCTCACGCAATGCGCCACCTGCCGCGGGCGGGGCGAAGTACTTCTACAGCAAGGTTTTTTGTCGATTCGCCAGACATGCCGCACCTGTGGCGGCCGGGGCCAGTTGGTTCGCAAGGCCTGCACGAAATGCGGCGGAGACGGCATGCTGCGTTCCGAGCGGAAACTGAGGGTCACGATTCCTCCCGGCGTGGACAATGGAACACGTCTCCGGCTGACAGGAGAGGGGCAAAATAGCCCCAATGGAGGCCCCGCAGGCGACCTTTTTGTCGTACTTTTGGTCAAAGAACACGCAGTTTTTGAGCGCCGGGAGAACGATTTGCACTGCACTGTGCCGGTGAATATCGCCCAGGCCGCGCTGGGAACCGAGGTGGATGTGCTCACTTTTGACGGCATGGAACACGTCAAAGTCCCCGAAGGAACCCAGCATGGCGACCAGTTGCGGATTCGCGGTAAAGGTATTCCGTATCTGAATTCCTCGGGCCGCGGCGACATCATCGTCAATATCGAGGTGCGTACTCCCACCCGTCTGACTCGCGAGCAGAAAAAGCTGTTCGAGCAGCTTCGCGAGACTTTGCCGACCGAAAACGAACCACAGGAACGTGGACTGCTGGACAAAGTGAAAGACTTCTTCGTTTAGAAAACAGTCCAATCCCATAGAAAGCCGCCGGCAAACCGGCGGCTTTTTTGTTGCCGCGGCGAAAGATTAAGAAGTTGACATCCCCTCCGCCGGTGTGATTGGATGACACGCGTTGCCGCAGAGCGGCGCATGTAACGGGGAGTGTGGAATGGTGCAAAAATACCGCGGCTCAGTAGCCGCTTGGGCAGCTGCGTTGCTGTTTGCCGCCCTGCTAGACGGACAGACTACGGGCACGGGCACGATGGTCGGAACCGTAACGGATACATCGGGCGCCGTCGTCGCCGGCGCGAAGGTAACGGTGGTCAATACGGCCACGGCATTTACCTCCGAGATTACGACGGGAGGCGAGGGGGCGTATTACATACCCTACCTGGCGCCCGGCACCTATCGACTAAGCGTTGAGATGGGCGGATTCAAGAAGTATGTGCGCGACGGCATTGTCCTACGTACCGGCGAAGTGCCGCGCATTGATATTCAGATGGAAGTAGGAGGTGTGACCGAAACAGTACAGGTAACCGGAGGGGTGCCGCTGCTCGATACCGAGACGTCCGCCTCCGGCCAGGTGCTCTCCGGCGACACGCTGGTGGCGATTCCGGTCAGCCAGAAACGGCCGGTGCGCATGATGTACTACTATCCGGGGACGAACTCGATGAACGGGTATCATGTGCTGGGGCAGCGGTCGCGAGCGATCGGATACCAAGTGGATGGCGTGAACGGAAAAGAGCCCGGTATTGGCAATATTGGCGGGCCGAACGAACAGGTTTCTCCCACACAGGACGCCTTCGAAGAAGTGAAGATCCATACTACGGGCATGCCGGCCGAATATGGGCATTCCGCGGGCGGATTGATGTCGATGGTGATGAAATCCGGTACGAATCAATTGCATCTAGCATTGGAGGACCGGCACATCAACAAGGCGATGATCCATCGCAACTACCTGGAACAGTTGCCGCGCACGAATCCGTTCAATTACCACGAGCGGACGGCGCTTTTCACGGGTCCTGTCCGAATCCCCAAAATCTATAACGGCAAGGATCGTACGTTTTTTCTCTTCGGTTTTGCGCGGCACTCGGAAATCGCCGGCACTTCCTCGGCCCGCACCACGGTCCCCACGCCGGAGATGCTGAATGGCGATTTCTCGTTCGGCGGCATGACCAGTCCTGCGCCGCTTCCAATCTACAATCCTTTCACCACGGCCCAAACCGGCCCCAACACCTGGACGCGGCAGCCCTTCCCGAACAACATCATTCCCAAATCAATGATCGATCCGGCCGTCGCCAACTTCCTGGCCAGAGGGCCGTTTGCTGCGCCCAATCAGGCCGGCATTCCATCGGCCACAGGCCCGACCGAGAACCTGGTCGTCAATCAGCCCAAGGAGATCTTCCGCACGCGTTTCGATGTGAAGCTTGACCACCAGTTCAACTCCAGCCACAAGATTTACGGCCGCTATTCGCAGTCCATTCACCGGGCATGGAAGGGGGACTACCAGGCGCAATTCGGCTGGCGCGACATCGATCCGAATGCGCAGCCGCAGCCAGTGGATCACTACAACATCGTTTTTTCCGACATGCTGATCATCAGCCCGACTGTGAGCAACGAGTTTCGCGCCGGCTTCAACCGAAGGGTGCTGAAAGAGACGGCGCTCACCAAGGATGGCGACTGGGCAAAGCAGTTGGGCATCCCCAACGTCTCCGGCGCTACTTTCCCCTATTTCAATATCGGCTTTGGATTCGCCGCGCTTCCCAGCTATCAGAATATTGGCGAAGACATCACCATCCAGAACAACCTGACCAAAATCGCCGGCAAACATACTCTTAAGGGCGGTTACGAATTGATGCGCACCCGCTACAATGCGACAGCCAGCGACCTGCCCGGCGGCACCTACAACTTTGGCGGCACCAATGCGCCCTTTACGCCGAACACCGGCAACACGGTGGCGTCTTTCCTGTTGGGAACAGTGACCAGCGCCACCTTCACGTCGGCCTATGCCAGTTGGTTGCCGCGATGGTGGTCCCACCAGGCGTACTTCCAGGACGATTGGAAGGTACTGCGTTCGCTTACGCTGAACCTGGGCGTCCGCTACTCGTATGAGACGCCGTATCAGACAAAATACGGTCAACAGTCCCAGTTCGATCCGACGGCCCGAGACCCTATCACCGGACAATTGGGAGCCATTCTCCATACTCCGGGCCCCTTGGCAAAGAAAGATTTAAACAACTTCGCCCCGCGTCTCGGACTCGCCTGGAACTTCCGGCCGAAGTACGTCTTCCGCGCCTCCTTCGGCATGGTGCATCAGGACATCTTTGCCACAGACCGCAACAGCATGTTCCAGGAATATCTGGCGACCGCGAACATCCAGGCCCCGGTGGGCGACCCCCGGCATGTTTTCCGCCTGTCAGAGGGTCCGCCCGCATTCAGCTATTCCGTACAGCCGGACGGCTCTGTCCCCTTCGTGGGAACCAACTACTCCGGCCGCGGCGCACACCGGTGGGATCCCAACATGCGCATGCCCTATGTCATGAGCTGGTCCGGCGGCATTCAATACGCTTTCCGGCAAAACTGGGTGATCGAGACGCAGTACCAAGGCCAGTCCGGCGTAGGACTGATCAATAACTGGAATATGAATGTCATGCCGTTGAACATCTCCACCGATACGGCAACGCTGAATACCATTTTCCAGAACCAGCAGAACTACTTACCGTTCACCAATTTCAACGATGTGCGGCTGTTCTCCAACTTTGGCCATAACTCCTACCACGGGGGCACCGTCAAACTGGAAAAGCGTATGTCGAACGGGCTTACTTTCAACTCCTTCTATACGATGAGCAAAACGCTCACGGAGGCGGAAGTAGAGACGGGGGACAACGGCATCACCTACTACAACCGGCGGCTGGAAAAGGCTCGCGCCAACTATGATGTGCGCCACCGGTTCGTGACGGTGATGTCGTACGAACTCCCGTTTGGAAAGGGACGCCGCTGGATGAACGGAGGCGGCGTAAGCAATGCCGTGTTCGGCGGTTGGCAGTTGACCTGGACGCAAACCATGCAGTCCGGACCGCCCTTCAATGTGAGCTTTGCCGGTAGCCCCAATCGCTATCTGCCGGGAGAAACACGGCCCAACATCGTCACGACCCATGCCGACGCCCTGGTACAAGACTGGGAATTGGGCGCGAACCGATTCCCGACGCAGGCGCAGAACCCGTACCTGAACGCCGGTTCGTTTGCCTACCCGGCGGCGTTCACCGCCGGCAATCTGGGCCGGAACGTCTTTGAAGGGCCTGGATTGCTCTGGACGCAGTTGTCGATTGCCAAATGGTGGACGGTGAAGGAGCGATACCGGTTCCAGGTCCGGCTGGACGGCAACAACTTTCCGATCAAGCAGCCGCAATTCGGAGATCCGAACGGCGCGTTCAACCTGAACGCGCTGGGCGCCTTCGCCCGGATCGGCAGTGCAACCCGAGGCTCATTTTCCGATATTGGCACATCGAACTCCAATCTGCTGATCATCGGCCGCTTCGAGTTCTAGGCGGCGATTCACAAACGGGAAGCCCCGCAGCCGGCCGGCTGCGGGGC
>DASTML010000163.1:0-17478 GCA_035714175.1 Bryobacteraceae bacterium
CACCTGCGCTTCGGTGGGCTTCGTCTGCATCAGGTCGTACCAGGACTTCAAATACGGGTGCTCTTTGTTGGGATCGGCCAGATAAGTCTTCCACCGTTTGAACGTTTCCTCGTCCAGGCCATCGGCCTTGCCGTTCCAGACGGCTACCATGTACTTCGCCGTATCCCTCGCCAAGAGATCGATCAGTTGTTTCGTCTGTTCCGCCAGATAGTCGGTAAGGATCTCCTTCAGATCATCCACCTTCTTCTTTTGCGCCTTGTACCGTTCGACTTCTTCCTTGTCTACCAGCGGAAACTGCTCTGTCTTCGTATTCCGGAACACTCCCAACAACGAATAGTAGTCCTTCGTAGGAATCGGGTCGTATTTGTGGTCGTGACACTGGGCACACCCGACCGTCAGGCCAAGAAAGACCTTTGTCGTCACGTCAACCTGGTCATTGGCGCCGGCGCCAAGCGCCTGAAATCCCAGTCCCGCCAAATGATCTTTCGTCTCTGCAAACTCACCCGCCGCGATCTGCGCCTTGACGAATACGTCATAGCGCAAGTCCTGGTTCAACGCGTTCACTACCCAGTCCCGGTAACGCCATGCGTTCGGTAGAGGCGTATCGGTACTTGCCGCCAACTCGCCATCCGAATACCGCGCCAAGTCCAGCCAGTGCCGCGCCCAGCGTTCTCCATAGCGAGGACTGGCCAATAATCTGTCCACCGCCTTCGCCTTGTCCGGTTGCGCCGCAAACGCATCGGCTTCCTCCGGCGCCGGCGGCAGGCCCGTCAAGTCAATCGTCACGCGGCGGAGCCATGTGCGCGGATCAGCGGCTTTGGCGGGTACGATTTTCGCTTCGGCCAATTTCGCATCTAGGAATGAGTCAATGGTGGCGTTGGAAACCGGAGGCAAAGGACGGAAAGACCAGAAGGCCTTCTGCTGCGGCGAAATTCTGGATACAGTAGCCACCACTTCTTCTTTTTTTTCCGGCCACGGTACGCCAATCCGGATCCACTCCTCCAGGCTTGCCACTTCGTCCGTCGACAACGCGCCCACTGGCGGCATTTTCAACCGGATATGCGTCCGCTTCACCGCTTCAATCAATAGGCTCGCCTCAGGCTTGCCCTCCACCACCGCTTTGCCTGATTTGCCGCCTTTCAATAACCCCTCCCTCGAATCCAGACGCAGATTGCCCAACGCGCCGCCGGTGTGGCAGGCGTGGCAATGCGTGGCCAGTAGCGGCCGGATTTTCGATTCGAAGAAGTCATCGCCGGAGGCGGCGGCAAGCTGGATGGCGCAGGCGGTCAGCGCCACGGCTAGTCGTGGCATATGCGGCTATTGTAACCAAAGATTTTTCTTGCGGCCGACTGTACTATGTGTAACCATACACCTGTGATTCCGTTCCGCGTACAGTTTCAGCCGGGCGCGCCGCTCTATGAGCAGGTCGTCTACGCGGCAAAGAAGGCGCTGCTCGCCGGCCAACTTCGCCCCGGCGACCCCTTCCCTTCGGTCCGCGCAATGAGCACGGCATTAAAGATCAATCCCAACACCGCGCACAAAGTGCAACAGCATTTGTTGAACGAAGGACTGCTGGAAGTGAAGCCGGGCATCGGGACCGTAGTCGCCAAGCGGCCCGCCTCCTCTCGCGCGGCGAAAAATGAGCTCTTGCAGGAAGAGTTGGAACAACTGGTGGTGGAGGCGAAGAAACTCGGACTCACCCTGGATGAGGTGCAGGCCGCGCTCGGAAATCACTGGGTGCGGCTGGACGGAGGAAATGGAGGAAAATGATGACCGGCAATGTTATCGTCACGCATCAACTGCGCATGCGTTTTGGCAGGCACGTCGTTCTGGATGGGTTGGACCTCCAGGTACCGCGCGGCAGCATCTACGCATTAATCGGTTCCAGCGGAGCCGGTAAATCGACGACACTGCAAATCCTCATGAACCTCCTGCGCGGCTATCAGGGAAGCGCCTCCGTACTCGGCGTGGAATGCTCGCACCTCTCCGCCTCCGGATACGCGCGCATCGGCTACGTCGCCGAAGGACAGGAAATGCCGGACACCATGACCGCCGGAGAATATCTGGCCCATTGGCGGCCCTTTTATCCGGGATGGGACGTAGCGCGCGAACGGGAGCTCCTCGATCTATTCCGTCTGCCGCTGGATCGGAAACTCAAACATCTGTCGCGCGGCATGCGGATGAAGATAGCTCTCGCCTCCTCGCTTGCCTATCGCCCGGAGTTAATTCTCCTGGATGAACCGTTCAGTGGTCTGGATCCGCTGGTCCGCGACGAGTTCACCGAAGCGCTGCTGGCCCACGCGGAGGAGACGACCATTCTCATCTCTTCGCATGACCTTGCGGAAATCGAAAGTTTCGCGAGCCATGTCGGGTTTCTGGACGAAGGCAAACTGCAGTTCTCCGAGGAGATGGCCAGTCTCTCGCGGCGGTTCCGGGAAATAGAGGTCACGCTCGAGGCCGCGTTCCTACCACCGAAGGTTCCTGGCTCTTGGGTCAGAACAGAAGCAGGCGCATCGGTCGTCCGGTTCGTGGAAACGCAATGGGACGGCGAAAGAACTGCGCGAGCGATACGGGAGATATTCCCCCAAGCGTGCGAAGTGACCGTACGCCCCATGCCGTTGCGCTCCATCTTTGTCACCCTCGCGAAAGCGGCAAGAAAGGCAGCATAAGATGACTCTCGTTTGGCACCTGCTCCGCAAGGATCTGCGGCACAGTTGGATCTATCTGGCAGCCGCGCTCTGCCTGCTGTTGCTCAGTGCGACCACGTTTTTCAGTTCTTTGTTTTCGTTGTGGAATGCGCGAATCGGCGGATATGGTTCGCAAGGGATTTTCGAACTTCTTCAGATCGCCGCTTGGTCGTTGCTGTGCGGCGTCCTGATCCTCGCGGAACCACTGCCCGGTATCCAGCAGTACTGGCTCACTCGGCCCATCCGCTGGCAACAGTTGCTGAGTGCGAAGGTCCTCGTCATCGCACTCTTCGCCGCGCTGCCAATCGCCATCGCACATGTTGCCATTCTCATGTTCCGTGGTTTTCCGCTCACCGGTCACCTTCCCGGCATCGTCTGGAATGCCGTACTCCTCGCCGCCGCCAGTTTTCTGCCGGTCGCCCTCGCAGCAAGCATCAGCCGCAATCTGCAACAGCTGATCCTCTGGCTCCTTGGCCTGGGCGGGCTCTTTTTCGTGCTCCGCCAATGGTCGCCGGAAGCCGCTCCTTCCTCGGAATGGATTGTCATGGACGTTTCCCTATTCATCCTTATCCTCGGAGCCGGCGCCATCATCACCTGGCAGTACGCAACCCGGCATACGCAGGCTGGCCGCGTCGCCGCGTTCTTGCTCATCGTCTTGGCCGGAACGGTACAGCGGTGGCCGGCCTCCGTCCGTTTCGGGTTGCAGCGTGCCGCCTCCCCGGTACCTGTGGATGCCAATGTCGCCCGCTGGCGCGTAGACCTCGGCAACACCGTACTGCAAAAGAGCACGCCGGAAACCGCGTGGACGGGAGCCAGAATCCTTTACATCCCCATTGAGCTCGAAGGTTTGCCGGAAGGCTGGACGGCCGAGTGGGACGCCTGGAACGGCATCGAAGTCTCCGCCGATGGCGATACGGACGGCGGCGCCGCCGTCAGAAAACCCCCAACTATCAGCCGTAGAGATAGCCAATCTTTCGTCGCTCTCCCCATCAGCAAGGACTTCATCAACCGGCACGCCAACGGCCGCGCCAATATCACGTTGGGCACGGAATTGGTCCTCTACGGCCCCGCGCAGACTATGACCATGGACGTCAACGGTACGGCGAACCTTCCCGGCCTCGGCCGCTGCCAATCTCACACGGCCACCGAGCTCATCATCGGATGTGCCCTCGCAATCCATTCCGCCTGGAACATTCGCGGGCAATGGGCTATCGGCGAACCACAGGAAAAGTCTCCTGTGGTGTTGACTGTCCCCGAAACCCGCTCTCCGCTCGCGCTTTTACCATCCTTGTCGCCACTGGCGCTGCCTTACGGCGGCTTCGGAGCTACTTCGGACTACACCAAGGGCCAAATCTATCTGCGCCTACGCAAGCCCAAGGCCTACGTCCACCGGCGCATCGAAATAACCGGACTCCCGCTGTACTAGTCCAGCTTCTCCGGAACGATTTCGATATTCTTCTCGCCCGCCGCCTTCTTTTCGAAGTACTTCTTCACCCAGGCTTCCCAACTCTTGCCAAGCGCCGTATCGCGCCCGGTAAACGCAACGCCCGCGATGTCGGCATATCGCACCGTCACCTTGCCCGGCTTGTCCTTCGGCATAATGCGCACCACCGAATCCTGCAACGTGGCGCCGCTGCGTCGATCGAACAAATACCCTTCAATCAACGAACCGTCCCGCAGCGTCACCGTCACGTCGCCACGATAGTCGAACGCCTTTTCCAACCCGGTGCGCAGATCGTCTTCGGTCTCCGACGGCCACACGCGCCCCTGTAAATCCTCGTGTGCAAAGCCCGGTGCTACTTCCAACTCGTCCGGATTCACCACGCTCAAACCTGTACCTCGTCCTTGGACTTCGTCTGTATCTGCACTAATGGACCGGCCGCCGGATGCTTGAAGTGCTTGTCCAACGCGGCCAGCGCCGCCTTGTCTTCATACTTGCCGAAGAAAGTCGCCCGCGCCGTACCCCACAGGCCCTTCAGTGAACGAAACGTATAATCCACGGCCGACGCCTCATACCCGCTGTGCACCATGCAATTCGCGCATTTCGGATTGCCAGACTCCGTCCCGTATTGGTCCCACGCCGTATCGTTCATCAGTTCGGCGAAGGTTTCGGTATAACCGTCCTGCAACAGATAGCAGGGTTTCTGCCAGCCGAACAGATTGTAGGTCGGCATGCCCCAGGGCGTGCAGGTAAACGTCCGCTTGCCCATGAGAAATTCCAGGAAGAGCGGGGACATATTGAACTGCCAGGACGGCTTGCGGTTCGAAAGAATCGTGTTAAAAAGCGTACGAGTCCGGGCCCGGCCCAGAAAATGCTGTTGATCGGGAGCTTTGTCGTAGGAGTAGCCCGGCGACACCATCATGCCTTCCACGCCTACTTCCATCATCTCGTCGAAGAACGCACGCACCGAGTTCGGATCGGTGCCGTCAAACAGCGTCGTATTCGTCGTCACGCGGAACCCGCGCTTCACGGCCTCGCGAATGCCCTCCAGGGCAATGTCGTATCCGCCTTCTTTGCAAACGGAAAAGTCGTGATGCTCCCGTTCTCCGTCCATGTGCACGGAGAAGCTCAAATACTTGCTCGGCTTGAACAGGTGCAGCTTCTCTTTGAGCAGCAGCGCGTTCGTACACATGTAGATGTACTTCTTCCGCGCCACCAACCCTTCGATAATTTCGTGAATCTGCGGGTGCATAAGCGGTTCCCCGCCGGGGATCGCCACCATCGGCGCGCCGCACTCCTCCACTGCTTTGAAACACTCCTCGGGCGTCATGTTCTGTTTCAGAACATGGGCCGGGTACTGGATTTTTCCGCATCCCGCACAGGCAAGATTGCAGCGGAACAGAGGCTCCAGCATGAGGGTCAACGGATACCGTTTGCGCCCCATGATTCGTTGTTTCAACACATACGTCGCGACTGTCCACGCCTGCGACACCGGTACTGGCATCCGTTTCCTAATCCTTCCCGTTCAATGTTTCTATTTTCTATTATGACAGGGACATGGCGATCGACGCGTCCCGTTCCCGGCGGCAGTTTCTGCGCCACCTCCAGCAATCTCCCCTCCTGGCTCTCGCTGCGCAAATGGCTGGGCAGCCGGCCCGCAAAGTCCCGGCCTCCCCCGCCGCCGCGCTCGACGTATTCGACTTCCTTCCGCTCGCCGAAAAAAACGTCCAGCCCCAGCACTGGGCCTATATGATGGGCGGCTCCGACGATGACGGCACCGTACGCGCCAACGAAAACGCCTTCTCCCGTTGGCAGATCCGGGCGCGCCGCCACGTCGACGTCAACACCATCGACACCTCCGTCACCCTCTTCGGCCAGCGCCATGACTTTCCCATCCTCGTCGCTCCCGCCGCCGCCCATCAGGCTTTCCACCCCGACGCCGAGGCCGCCACAGCACGCGGAGCAGCCGCCCGCCATGCGCAGATGATCCTTTCCACCAACGCGTCGCTTCACGTGAAAGACGTGGCCCCCGCGTTCAAGAACCCGCTCTGGTACCAGCTCTACACCCAGGCGGAATTCGAAGTCTCACGCGCCCTCGTCGGCGCTGCCGAACAGGCCGGCTGCACCGTCCTTGCCATCACGGTCGACTCGGCCACCTCCTCCAACCGCGTCACCGCCTCGCGCGCCGGCATGAAAACCGAACAGCGCTGCCGCGCCTGCCACGGCCTCACCCAAGCCGACTACTACAAGGAGCACGGCATGTTCGCCGGCATCGACCCCGCGCTCGCCAAGGCCGGCGGCCGCTCAGTTACGTGGACGCTGATCGAGCGCCTCCGCGCCGTCACTAAAATGAAGATCGTGATCAAAGGCGTCATGACGGCCGAGGACGCCGCGCTCAGCCTCCGCCACGGTGTGGACGGCATCATCGTCTCCAACCACGGCGGCCGTTCGGAAAACAGCCTCCACTCCACGCTGGACGCGCTTCCCGAAATCGTCGAAACCGTCAACGGCCGCATGCCCGTTCTCATTGACGGTGGCTTCCGCCGCGGCACGGATGTGTTCAAGGCGCTTGCCATCGGAGCCAACGCCGTCTGTATTGGCCGCCCCTACATCTGGGGCCTCGCGGCCTTCGGCGAAACGGGAGTCGCGCGCGTGCTGGAACTGATGCAATCGGAGTTCGCCACCACCATGAAGCTTGCCGGCACAGCCTCCACCCGGCACATCTCCCCCTTACACATCCGGAGGCAAGGCGCATGATTCGTGCCTTCTTCCTGGCCATCACCATCGCTTCCGCCAGCGAAGCCGAACTCCAACGCGCCTTGGTTAACCGGCAGGTCACCCTCCGGCTCGACATGCCCGGCACCCACGAAGGCGTCAACCTCCACATCGACCGCGATCAGCCTCTCGACCAGACGCAACACGAGAAATTTCTAGCCGACTTCGGCGTCGCCATTCCTCAGGGCCGCCGGGCCGCCATCACCGCACTGCATATCAAGTCCAGCGTCATTGAAGTGCACATCGATGGCGGCGGCTTCGGGACCTACGGCGATGACACCCGCACGACGATTTCCACTTCGATCCCCAAGTCCAATCGCGAGGTCCAACTCGAACGCCTCCTCCGCCGCGAAACGGACCCCAACCGCCGCCGCCGGCTCCGTTCCGATCTTGATCGGGAACAGCGCCTCCGTTCCCGCGAAGAGACCCGCCTCCGTGCCGCCTCCGGCCCGGCCAACGCGGCCAAGCGCGAACAAGTGATGACGGACCGCCAACGCGGCGGGTCCCGGTTCAATCTGCGCGGTGTGTCCCGGGCAAACGATGTCACCGCCGCCCAGATTATCCAGTGGCTGGGTCCCTATGCCGATTTCACCGCGCCCGCCCCGCCGGCAACGCCACCTCCGCCCCGCTCCCCAGGCGCCGCGCTCCGCGAAGGCATGACCCTTGCGGACGTACAAAACCTCCTTGGCCAGGGAAAACTACTCCACGAATTCACCACCACCGACGGCATACGTTCCCAACTCTGGGAATTTCCGCACGAGAACCGCGCCTATCAAGTTACAATCCGCAACGGAGTTGTAACGAGTTATACACGAACGGCTCCGCGCTGAATTACTCCAATTCCCGCTGCAACTCCAGCGCGCCCACCCGCACTCGCGCCGTCGACAAAAATTCCATCGCGCCCATGTTGTACGTCTCCCCGGCCTCGTATCGCGCCCGTCCCGGCTCTGCCTCCGCGCCGTTCGGATCGGTCACCGCCGACATCTCCAGCAGTAGCTCTTTCTCCGGGCTCACGCGCGCCGTACCCTTATAAATCCACGCTAACGGCCCCGCGGCGGCATATTCTTCCACCTGAAATCCGCCCGATGCCGCAAACGTCAACCGCAGCCGCGTATACATCGGCCGTCCGCTCCGGATCACAGTGATTCGCGAACGCCAGCGCCCGGCCAGACGTTCCAACTCGCTTCCGGCGCCCAACAACGGCAACCACAGGGCAGCTAACACAACTCGACGCAGCATTCCTTTTGATAGTCCCATGACGCCGGATCGTCACGCCGCGTGATTTCGGTAAACCCGTTTGGCATGAAACATTCACAATGTCATCAGTTCGTCACGATTAAATAACGAGTCCGAAATTTGCGATTGCTACAGTCGGCGGTGAATGAGACTGTTAGTACTTTTACTCGCTGCGGCATCCCTCTCCTTCGCGCAGACGCAAGGCCGCTTCACCGGCATCGTCGCCGACACAACCGGAGCAGTGATCCCCGGCGCAACCGTTAAAGTGAAAAACGAAAAGACCGGCCTCGAACGCACGGTCCAGACCGCGGAAACGGGCGTCTATTTTGTCACCAACCTCGGCGCCTCCACCTACACCATCACCGCTACCAGTTCCGGCCTAAGCGATGCCGTCTACAAGGAAGTGAACCTTGCCGTGGGGCAGGAGCGCACCTTGAATATCGTCATGCAGCCCAATACGGTCAGCACGGAGGTCACCGTTTCCGGCGGCGAACTTGCCGTCATCGACACCAGCTCCGCCACGGTCGGAGCCAACGTCAGCGCCCGCGAAGTAGCGGAAATGCCTATCAACGGCCGCCAGGTTTCCCAACTCTACCTGCTCGCCCCCGGCGCGCAGACCGCCGGCGGAGGCACCTACGACAACATCCGTTTCTCCGGCCGCGCCAATCAGCAAAACGCCATCCGTTTTGACGGCGTGGAAGCCTCCTCCATCGTCGACGCTTCCCCCGGCAATCTCAACGGCCAGACCTCTTCCAGTTTCCGCCTCCAGGCCAGCCTGGAAACGGTGCAGGAGTTCCGCGTCGAGTCCAGCAACTACCCCGCCGAATACGGCACCGGCACGGGCGGCCAGATCAGCATCGTCACCAAATCGGGCAGCAACGACTTTCATGGCAGCGTCTTCGAATACATCCGCAACAACGCGTTCGATGCGCGTAACTTCTTTGACGGCACGAATAAATCGCCGCTGCGTCTCAATCAGTTCGGCGGCTCCTTCGGCGGCGCCATAAAGAAGGACAAACTCTTTTTCTTCGGCCACTATGAAGGTCTGCGGCAACGCGCCGGCTTCCCTCTCGTCGGCCAGACGCCCAGCGCCGCCATCCGCAACCTGCCGGTCTGCGGAACTACCGCTGGCCGCTGCGTCGATGCTGCCATCAAGCCGGTCCTGAACGCCTTCCCCGTCGGCAACCATGGGGCCACGGCTAACCCGGACTTCGACGTCGCGCACCTGGACGGCCGTGCCGTCGTCAATGAAAACTCCGGCAGCGCCCGTTTCGATTACCGCCTCACCGACAAGGATCAGGTCTACGTTCGGTGGTTCCGGGACGATGGCTTTTCCACCGCTCCCTTCGATGTCTCCGGCAGCGCCTTCGTCCAGAAGGCCGTCGCGCAAAACGGCGTCGTCAACTGGCAGCGCATCATTACGCCCACCCTCATCAACGAACTCAAGCTCGGCTACAACGGTCCCAAGACCCGTACCAACGGCCTCGCGCCCACCGTACCCGGCCTGGATCTCTCCGCCTCCACCATCAACATCACCGGCGCCAACGTGCTCGTAGGCATCGGCGGCCAGGGAGCCAGCGCCGGCATCTCCATTCCCTCTGGCCAAGTGCGTGCCAATAGCGCCACTAACGGCCGTGGCCAGCCCTACACCAACTACTCCCTGAGCTATGTCGATAACCTGAGCTGGGTCAAAGGCAACCACAACGTCAAGTTCGGCGGCGAGTTCCGCCAGGTGCGCCTCTATACGGACCGTCTCGGCGGCGTCACCTACGCCTTCAGCAACCTGAACGCCTTCCTCGCCAACACGCCCTCCATCTCCGTCAACGGTGACCTCAGCGCGCCCAGCCCCTTCAACAACGGGGCCACCGGCAACCGCCTCGGCAAGACGGAAATGTTCAGCGCCTACGCGCAGGACGAGTTCAAAATCCGGCCCACCGTCACCCTCAGCTACGGCCTTCGTTACGAGTACTACACGCCGATGCGGGAGGACCGCAACCTGGTCGTCCTCTACAACATCGTCACCGGCAAGCTGGACGCGCCCGGCAGCCGTCCTTTCTATCAGACTTCGAAAGCCGCCTTCGGCCCCCGGCTAGGCATTAGCTGGGCGCCCGCGAAGTTCAACAACAAAACGGTGTTCCGCATCGGCGGCGGGTATTACTATGGCCCCGGCCAGGGCGAAGATCTCATCCAGCCCATCGAAAGCGACCGTGTAAGCACCACCACCACCGGCCGCTTCCCCGTCGACGCCGACGCCGTTGTCCGTAACTTCAACATCAATACCGCCACCGGCATTGGTGTACGCGCCTATGCCCCCGGTTTCCGCGTCCCGGAAAAGATCCTCTCTTACACGGCTTCGCTACAGCAGCAGATCTTCGGCGGCGCAATTCTTCAGGTCGCCTACGTCGGCAGCCAGGGCCGCAACCTGTTCCTGCGCAGTATTGCCAATAAGGTGGTGGGCGTCACCATGAACCCCGTCACCGGCGTCGGAACGCCCGTCCGCGAATTCGGCTCCCAGTTCGGCGAAATTGACTACAAAACCACCGGCGGCACCGACAACTACAACTCGCTGCAAACCACGCTCAACCGCCGTTTTACCCGCGGCTTCACGCTCGGGGCGCAATGGACCTACGGCCACAGCATTGGTAACTCCGGCGGCTCCAACGAAGCCAATACGGCCCACAACCCCTACAACTTCGCCATGGACCGTGGCAACAACGCCTTCGACGTTCGTCACAGCGCCAACATCACCGCCATGTACGAACTGCCCTTCGGCAAGGGCCGCCGCTTCGGCTCCAGCATGGGTCGCGTGGCCGATGGTATCGCCGGCGGCTGGCAGCTCGGCGGCATCGTGAACGCCCGCACCGGCCTGCCGCTCGATATCCGTATCACCCGTCCCGATATCGTCTACCGCGATACGCGCAACAACGCCATCGTAAATTCACCCATCTTACTGACTGACGGCTCTATCGCCACGGTCCCGGTCATCAACGTGCCCGGCGGCGGCAACTCTCGCGACGTCCGCTTCCCCGACGTCGTGGCCGGAGTCAACCCGTTCCTCGAATCGAGCGACCGCCGCTTTGTTCTCAATCCCGCGGCGTTCACCACCCCGGCTCCCGGCGCCTTCGGCAACCTCGGCCGCGGCGCGCTCCATGGCCCCGGGTTGTCTCAGTTCGACCTCACGCTCCACAAGCGCTTCGACGTGACCGAACGCGTCAAATCGGAGTTCCGCTTTGAAGTCTACAACCTTTTCAATCGCGCGAACTTCTCTAACCCTGTTGTCCGGCTGAACAACGTTCTCGGAACCGGAGCCAACCAGCTCCAACCCGGACAGCCCTACTCCGCTACCACAGCCGGGTCCTTCGGAACCGTGCTGCAAACCGTGGAATCCGCTGTCGGCCTCGGCGCCCAACGGCAGATCCAGCTCTCCCTCAGGTTCAGCTTCTAACTGGCCTTCTCCATGCAAAAGGGCTCCTTCGGGAGCCCTTTTGTTTTTCTACCGTTCCTCCCAGCCCGCATGGATCACCAGTCGATTGCTGTCGACGGTTAGCGTCACAATCAATAGCGGCGAGGCCTGTGCGTCCGGAATCGCCTTTGTGTCCGGCCCCTTCCACACATAGAGAGTCCGTCCGCTCGCGCCGGTGTCCACCTCCAGCGGCGGACCCAGCAGTGTTTCCGCCAACGCGACGGGAGCTCCCTCCAACTCTTCCATTAACTTTCGCACCCGGCACGCCCTGTACCAATGGCGTGCGTCTCTCACCGTGTCGCTCGTAAGCAGCCACAGTCCCAATACAAAGAGCGATACGAAAAAGAAGACAACTTCAAATACCAAGGACGGGCTCCCCCTTCTATCGATGCTGCAAAAGGAGAGCCCGCCCTGTAATTTCTGCTCCTGTCAGCCTATTTCCCGATTCGCATCCCGTAGAAACTCCGGTACACGAAGAATAGCGCGACCGCCAGACAACCCGTCGCCAAGGCCCGCGTCAGCCCGGAACCCTGCGTCTCCGCCAGCGAAACAGCCAGTTCCACGGCCAGCAATCCGAACAGCGTCGTGAACTTGATGATCGGGTTCAACGCCACCGAACTGGTGTCCTTGAACGGATCGCCCACCGTATCGCCCACCACCGTCGCCGCGTGCAGGTCCGTACCTTTCGCCTTTAGCTCCACTTCCACAATCTTCTTGGCGTTGTCCCACGCGCCGCCCGCGTTTGCCATAAAGATCGCCTGATACAAACCGAAAAGCGCAATCGAAATCAGGTAACCGATAAAGAAGTAGGGCTCCACAAATGCAAAGGCAAGCGTGGCGAAAAATACAGTCAGGAAGATATTGAACATCCCTTTCTGCGCATACTCCGTACAGATCTGGACGACCTTCTTGGAATCCTCCACCGAAGCTTTATCAATGCCTTCCAGCTTGATATTCGCCTTGATAAACTCCACCGCCCGGTAGGCGCCCGTCGTCACGGCTTGCATCGAAGCGCCGGTGAACCAGTAGATCACCGCGCCGCCCGCAATGAGGCCCAACAGGAACGGAGGATACAGGATCGAAAGATTGTTGATCAGCTTCGGGTCCAGCCCGTGCGTCAGGTTCACGATAATCGAAAAGATCATCGTTGTGGCGCCCACTACGGCCGTACCGATCAGCACAGGCTTTGCGGTCGCTTTGAACGTGTTGCCCGCGCCGTCGTTCTCTTCCAGGTTGTGCTTGGCTTTTTCGAAATGAGGCGTAAACCCAAACTTCGATTCGATCTCTTTCTCTATGCCCGGCACGGCCTCAATCATCGAAAGCTCGTATACAGACTGCGCATTGTCCGTTACCGGACCATAGCTATCTACGGCAATCGTCACCGGTCCCATACCCAAGAACCCAAACGCCACAAGGCCGAAGGCAAATACGGCCGGAGCCAGCATCAGCGCCGCCATGCCCATCTCCGACACGTAGTAGGCGCCGCCCATCAGCACCAGCATCGCCATTCCCAGCCAGAATGCGCTGAAGTTGCCGGCCACCAAGCCAGACAAAATGTTCAGCGAAGGCCCACCTTCTTTGGAAGACGTGACGACCTCGCGTACGTGAGCGGATTCCGTCGAGGTAAAGATCTTCACCAGTTCCGGAATAATGGCGCCGGCCAGCGTGCCGCAGGTGATGATCGTCGAAAGTTTCCACCACAACGTCGGGTCGCCGCCAATATTCGGTATGAGCGCGTACGAAACTACATAGGTCAGCGCCACGCTCACAATCGAGGTCAACCACACAAGCATCGTCAGCGGAGCCTCGTAGTTCATCTTGTCCGCATTGGCATACTTCGCCTTGGCCATCGCTTCGTTGATGAAGTAGCTCGCCGCGCTCGCCACCACCATCATGATCCGCATCGCAAAGATCCACACCAGCAATTGGATCTGTACCATCGGGTCTTTCACGGCGAGCAGAATAAAGCTGATCAACGCCACGCCCGTCACGCCGTACGTTTCAAATCCATCGGCCGAAGGCCCCACCGAATCGCCTGCGTTGTCGCCCGTGCAATCGGCAATTACGCCAGGGTTCCGCGCATCGTCTTCCTTGATCTTGAAGACAATCTTCATCAGGTCGGCCCCGATATCGGCGATCTTCGTAAAGATGCCGCCCGCTACGCGCAGCGCCGCCGCGCCCAGCGATTCGCCGATCGCGAAACCAATAAAGCACGGGCCCGCGTAGTCTCGGGGCACGAAGAGCAGGATGAATAGCATCAACAGCAGTTCCACAGAAATCAGCAGCATGCCGATGCTCATGCCGGCCTGTAGCGGAATTGCGTAGCAAGGAAATGGTTTCCCGCGAAGCGCCGCAAACGAACAACGCGAATTTGCAAACGTGTTCACCCGGATGCCAAACCACGCCACGGAATAGCTGCCCGCAATACCGATCAAGCTGAACAGCAGAATGATGCCAACCTTCATCGCGTCAAAATGCTGCAGGACGCCAAAGTAGAAAATCATGATGACGCCGATAAAGACTTCCAGAATCAGCAAAAACTTGCCTTGGGTCAGTAGATACGTTTTGCACGTTTCATAGATGAGTTCGCTCACTTCCAGCATCGACTGATGAACCGGCAAGTTCTGCAGGTGACGGTACATCAACAAACCAAACAGCAATCCCAAAAAGCCAACGCCAAGCCCGCCCATCAGCAGCGTCCTCCCGGACACGCCGTCTAAAAACGTGGCTTGGGCAAAATCAGGCAACACCAGGTTGGCCTCGCCGCCCGCGTGTCGGGCGGGGGCTGTTTCCTGGGCAAAGCCGCACGCACTCAACAGCGCGAGCAGGGCTAAAAAGAGGAGGACCCTCGTGAGGAGGGTCCGGTGGATAGAGTTCCTGGGTTCTTGTGCGGATGCGGCTCGTGCCGGCGTCTCGCGTGAAATATCCCGCAACAGGGAATGCAAGCGCATTCTAGCGATTCCTCCGATAAAATCCGTTACAACTGGCTGCCCCGGTCCGGGCGGAAACATAGACTATCAGGAGTTGGAAACGGAAGCAAATTCCGTATACCGGGCGTATCCCACGGCGCGGTGCGCATAGAACGCCTTTCCTAAGGCCTTAGGTAACCAAAGTTCTACGCGAATTGAGAGATTAAATGATTGCCATCTAGTGTCGATATGGCTTCTTGTCGGAGGACCGTATCCATGAATGGAATGACCGTAATGCTGCTGGTGGCCAACGGGCTCACGCTCGTCTGGGCGCTGCGCCTGCTGGGCCGGCGGCCCAATCGAGGACTTCGTCAATTGGTATTGACCGTCGGCATCGTATCTGTCAGCCAGACGGTTGCCTTCCTTTCACACATACAGGGCCAGACGCTTGGGCTGGCAGCCTCCGCATTGCAGGAATGTATGACGTCCATGGGCACGCTTGCCGCCGTCTACCTGCTCTGGATGGAGATGCGCGACCAGATCCGTACCGACCATATGCTCCGCCTGGTGGAATATGAAACACGTGTCCGGCAGGCCGGAAATGTACGGACGCGCCGCCAGACGCTGCTGTCCGCCGCCTCGGAATAGCGTTTACAGGACTTCCAAAATCAGGCACTTCAAATAGTGCGTCTCAGGAATTGCCGGTAGAATCGGGTGATCCGTGGCCTGGGTGCGCCGCTCCAGGAGCCGCACCGTACGCCGGTTATCCCGCGCGGCCGCCACTACCGCCTCCAGCAACATCGTCTCGCTCATATGGTGGGAGCAGGAGCAGGTCACCAGCAGGCCGCCCGGTTCCAGCAACTGCATAGCTCGCAAGTTGATTTCTTTATAGCCGCGACCAGCACCATCCAGGCTTCCTCGCGTCTTGGCGAATGCCGGTGGATCAAGAATGATTGTCTGGAAACGGCGGCCCGCGTTCCGGTGCTCCGTCAGCAGGTCAAAAACATCCGCCTCGCGGAAGTCGATATTGCCGATCTCATTCCGCGCCGCATTCCGGGCTGCCGCCGCCAGCGCGGCCGCTCCGGAATCCACGGCCTCCACGCTCTCGCAACGCTTTGCCAGGTGCAGCGCAAAACCACCTGTCGAGGTAAAGCAATCCAACGCCCTGCCCCGGGCCCATCGTGCCGCAGCGCGATAGTTCTCGCGCTGGTCCAGATAAACGCCAGTTTTCTGCCCAGCCTTCAAATCGGCCTGAAACAGGACCCCGTTCATCCGTACATCCACGCTCGGTTCAGGCGCGCCCGACAGTGGGCCGCTGCGGAACGAAAGTTGTTCCTTCGTCCGTACCGCCGCATCGTTTCGTTCCCAGATGCCGCGCGGATGCAGCAACTCTTCGAGCGCGGCCACTATCAGCGGTTGCGCCCGATCCATGCCTTGTGTCAGCGTCTGCAGAACAAGCGTATCGTCGTACCGATCGACAATTAGCCCTGGCAACCGGTCGGCCTCGCTGAAAACAAGACGGCACGCATTGGAATCGGTGACCGCCCGCTCCCGGTGCGCAATCGCCGCCGCCAGTCGCTCCCGGTAAAACGCCGCATCCAACTCCTCGATCTGGGTCGAGAACAGGCGGAGAGCGATCTGCGAAGCGGCGCTAAAATGGGCCGTCCCGAGCGGCAGGCCCCGGTGATCCAGCACGGTCACCACGTCGCCGGGACGTGCGTTATCGGGCCGGTCCACGTCGGACGCGTATACCCAAACATGACCGGCCGCCAAACGGTCGGCGGCACGGCGTTGAATCCGGAGAGAAGGTCGTTGCACTTCCCTCTAGTTTATCGGGGGCAGCCACCCGGACTGCCCCCGGAAGTCGTGTTTAGGACGCGATATTCACCTGAATGGCCCGCGGTTTGGCGATTTCCTTCTTCGGAAGGGTGATCGTCAAGACGCCGTCTTTGAATCCGGCCGTCACTTTCTCCACATCCACCGTATCCGGCAGGGAGAAGTTGCGGGCGAAGGAGCCGTAGGTCCGCTCCAGGCGATGATAGCCGCCCTTGTTGGAATCCTTGTGCTCAAACTTGCGCTCGCCCTTGAGGGAAAGGACGCCGTTCTCCAGGTGGATCGAGATGTCGGCCAGCTTCACCTCGGGCAAATCGGCCTTCACGACCAGTTCATTTTCCGTTTCCAGAATGTCGACGGACGGCATCCACGGCCGGTTGGCGGGCTTGCTCGGCGGCACAGCGCCCTCCTGCAACAGATCGAAGAAACGAAACGGATCAGGAAAGGTGGGATTGAGCTTGGTGACGAACATGATGGATAACCTCCAGAAAAGATCTACCGACAAAACCAGTATATTTTCTGCTCAATCTCATGTCAACAAAAAAGTGTGATTATGTGAGCGTCAAGCACTCACTATTTCTTATGCGATAACCACCATCCCGCCCGGTACAACAACAGAACCGCTAAAAATACCCCGTAATAAATCGGCGTCCAAAGCGCCGCCTTCCCCTGCCAGAAGAAATGCACTACTCCCGCTACCGCCGAAACATACGCCAAACGGTGCAATAATTGCCACTTTTTGCCCCCTAAACGGCGAATAGCAGCGTTAAAACTGGTCATTGCGAGCGGTGCCATAAGCGCCAACGACACCATTCCAGCCACAAAAAACCGTCGCAGCGTAAGGTCCTCGGCAATGATTTCCCAGTTCCACTGCACATCAATCGCGTAGTAATGCAAGGCGTGCAGGCAGGCGTAGAGGAACGCGGTCAGTCCGAACATCCGCCGGTACCGGGCGAATCCGCTCATGCCCGGCAGCCGCCGCAATGGGGTAACGCACAGGCTAAGTAGAAGAAAACGCAGGGTCCAGTTGCCCGTATAGCGAGCCACAGTCTCCAAACGATTGATGCCCAGGTCATTCGTATGCCATCGCCATGCCAGCCAACCCAGCGGCAAGAGACAAAGAAAAAGCACCAC
>DASTML010000164.1:0-54394 GCA_035714175.1 Bryobacteraceae bacterium
CCCATCGTGCACGAGATATGTTTCAGCATGCACGGCGGCCCCGAAGCAGAAAAATAGCAATACAACCCTCATCATCCTTTTCATTATGACCTGCCCCTGAAAAACTCTACCGGGCAAAACTGAGTCGCTCCAGAATATGACCCAAACCCCAAAAAACTAAGCCAGTCGAAACTGGAAAAAGTCGCTACGATCGGACCGTCGAGCGTCGTGCGGGGGCCGCAAAAACGGCGGCCCGGCACGCCCCCCCCCCGCCGGGCGGGGCAGCGCGGGTGACCGGAGGAAAATCACTGAAGGTATTTGGTTTGCTTCCGGCACGGTGGAACGCGGGCCCGGAGTCGCGCGGGGTTGCCTCTGACATTATTCGTGTTATCGTCACCGCCGAGCCAAAACCGGGCCCGGTACCCGCGAGGCGCGGCGGTGTCCGCTGGCGCCCGATAACACAGATTCATGTCATCGGCCCAGGGGCGCTCGGTCCAGACCCGCGGCTTTCGTTGGCCCCACCCCATGGCCCCCTCGCAGGGGGCTGCTTGATACCACGCGCGGTAAGGTGGAACCTCTATCACAAAAGTACCCGGCAATCAAGATTGGAACAGCATTCAGCGGGTCCGCAGTCGCCGCATCAAAGCCAGCCCGAACATACCGATGCTCGCACAAACCACTGCGCTGGCAAGAATTGGCCTCCCCCAACCTGCCATACGAAGAAGCGGCCGCCGTTTTCGCTGTCTCAGAAGTCGCCTTCGATAGATCTAAGAACTTCTCTATTGGCTCCTATACGTGATACATTCCTCGGAATACTGCTCAGACTGAATCTTGCAAAATACGGTCTCACGTGAGATAGTGCGATCGTCAGTGGGAGCGTCCGCTTGCCATTGCAATGGCACTGAATAGGCCGAGCAAGAGTCAGGGCTCCATAAATACGGATCGCTACGAATATATACGGCGACGTCCCTCACTTGCAGCTCCCGTACGACTTCTTTGGCAAACGTCAATGACTGTTCCAAATTCAAAGTGCCCTTAGAAACTAACCAAATACGAGCTATTGCTCCGTGATGGGCGTCGATCCAAGCTACACGTCCTGAACGAAACTGCCGGGCGTAAAGATCCGTTCCATTGATTAGAACCGACCTATAGCTCTGAGACCTCGAATCCCAATGGTGTAATGCTGCTCCAATGGGCGTCTTCAACAAATAAGCATGGCTGAGCGACTTGCGCAAACGGCTTGCGACGGAAAAGCAGTATGATGCGGTTCTCTCAGAACTGCCTCCGATCAAAACACTTTCGCTCTTTGCCCGAGGAACCACTAGCATCGAGAAAAATTGTTCCGGTGCCTCTCGCAACAACCCTCTAGCGAACGCTTCAACTTCAGACAATTCAAAGGAGGAGCCACAACAATAGCGAATTCCTAGGCTCATCTCTGGAGCTGCCATCGCTACTAATGAGAATGCAGCTAGGCCCGCCATCCACGCAATCTTCATCATGATCATACCCACGCTCGATTCTTTTTGGTCACGGAGGACATCCGCGCGCAATGAAGTTTGTTAACACCAAACTTGGATTATCGATCCCACCGTTCGCGGCCGCGAACCCCGGTGTTACATTCAGTAGAGTGAATATATTCTCATGAGAGCCGACAACAACATGAAGCAATTCATGGATTAACAACGCCGATTGAACTGATTCAGTCGCATTCAGAAATCCGTCACCCAATACGATATGACGCAGATAGAGTTCCGCCCCTGGTGGGCCAACTGTCAGCGTCGCCGCATCATAGGAGCCGATGGCGCTACCAACGGTAGGATTCCCAATGACGTCTAGGCCCGTCGCCTGATTGTAAGTTATATTAGATTCCGCTCCATTTACATTGTAAAATGACACTTGGTCGATTGCTGCGGACAAGGCCTCTAGAACAGAGCTGCCCCAACTAGTCGTTGTTGTCGCGAATGTGACTTGACACTGCGGAGCGAGACTGTTTATCGCGCTTCTTGATGCCGCTCGATACGTGCGGGTAGTGCCATTCCTTCCCTCCGCCATCCGATCAAGGTTGGCGCCCCAGGTGGAGGCAGCAAAATCTGTGACGGCGGTCGCCCAGGGACCGCGTTCATCAAGCGGCAACGGTGGTGGGTTCGGGGCAAGCATCCATTGATATTCTCCCAGCGAGCCATCGTCAGAACCACACCATACCGACGCAAAGAGACCATGAGAGGCAACAACACGGCACCTTGCGAGCCCACTCGGGTCCCCAAAATTCACCGGATCCCCACCCACATAAGCAGCGCGATTCCAAGACCCCGGTTCACCAGCACCCCCGGATGCCTCATACGGATCACTAGTCAAGAATCGCCCCGCCAGAGTCCCCGAGAAATACCGTTGATCGGCATAATCCAAGCCACTAGTCTGGTCCCGCTGATAAGTTCCAAACTTATTGACGTCCCCTGAATAAGCAACCCCCATCTCCTCTCCATACGGAAGATAATCATGCTGTTGAGGTGAAGGCCCACGCGCCACAACACTACCAAGCCGATCGTGAACCACAACCTGTCCGTCTGCCCAGATCAGTTTCCCGCCAAAATATAGATTATCCCGCCTCCACGTTAAGGTAAACGGAGTGGCATATGGATACGTCTGTACCGTGTACGTAGCCAGCTTCTGCCCACCGGCGCCGTAGAAATAGATGGTCTCCGTCCCGTCCGGTGATTTTTTCCATACTCGCTTGTTATCCGCCAAATACCCATACTGGTCCACTTCACCTGAAGGCCCGGTCCAGTGGATTAGCCGATTATCAATATCATAGAAAAGCGTCGCCACACCGCCGGCAGTCGGCATTTGTGTCGTGTTGCCATTGGCGTCATAGCTCCAGTTAGTCGTATTGATGCGACTCGTCGTCATATCTACCGACACCGACATCGGCGTCGCGGTCCCACCGCTCATCGTCTGGCTCCAAAGATTCCCGAAGCCGTCCAACCCATACGATTGCGTCCAACCCACATTCGACGAGGCCGAAGTCAGTCGATTGAGAGCATCGTATTGATAGGTAACTGTCTCTCCCGTAGGTGAATTCCTGACATAATTAGTGCGTGTCTCGATTCGTCCATTGTTCTGGGTGGCCGAGAAACTATAGGCGATATCTGCGGCAACCGCTCCGTTGTGCGTCAATGTCCGTTGTCGCGTCAGTTGAAATAGGTCGTTGTACGTCTTTGTTTCTGAGAGATAGCGCGGTATGTAAAATGGCCCGCCTATACTATTGTCTTCATAAACTTCCTGCAAATAATCCATCGACGTTATCTGGCCTGCTGCTCCGTAGGCCACATTCTTAACAACATCAATAGAGGTCGTCGAAGTACTCCATCGAGGCCCCGTCATTTTAGTGGGCCGATCCATCAGATCGTAGGTGTAGTGGTACGCGATCGTCTCATCTGGATACAACACCGAGTCCAGTTTCCCATCTGCAGTGTATCCGTAGGAAACGTCCTTGTCCACCGTGCCGGAAGGCCGCACCATCCGCAGGCGCTTTTTTGTGACGGCTCCCGCAACATTGTACGAGTACATCTCGATCACTGTGCCCATACCCATTGCCGAGCACCCGCTGGCAGTTCCCGTGGCCGTAGCCGCCAGCCGGCCCACGGCGTTAGACGTGAAAGCCGGAGCAAATGTCTGCGACCCGTAGTAATAGTCCACTCTTCCGCAAAGATCTTCACTGCCAGGGGATGCGTTTGCGTACCGCTGCGTCGCCAACACACGGCCGTCAGAATCGTAGGAATAGACGATACGCTGCCCCTTGGCGTCCGTCTTTTGTTGCGGAGTTCCATCCGCATTGTAAACGAACGCTGTTGTGCCACTTTCAGGGTGCGTAACCGACGTCAACCGCTGCGTGACGGCACTGTAGACCCAGGTGCGAGTTTGGGTGTAATTCACACCAGTCGATGGATGCGGCCGCGTCATGGTAGAGGTCAACAGCTTGCCTAGCACCGAATAGGTATAGGTTGTCTCGAAGTCCGCGCCGCCTCCCGGCCTCGGCTCCACTACCTTGGTGAGGTTTCCAGCGGCATCAGTCTCAAATTTTTTCCATTTGCCCTTCGGATCGGAGACCTGCACTACGTTGCCGGCATACGAATATAAAGTAGATCCTGAACTAGCGGGCTGCTTCACTTCCACGGTTCGCCCTAAGGCATCGTAAACATACTCTGTCCAACGGACGGTTCCACCGGGAGCATAAGGAAGCGATGTTTTCCAGAGCTTTCCTAGCGGTGAGCAGGCGCAAGGCGCGTATTTCGTGTCTACTGTCGAGACGGTCACTGGAGACCCGCCGCTGTTGTAACCGGTTTCAACTTTCTTGTTACGTCCAAATCCATCCACCCACGTTTTGGTCCATCGAGTCCCGGTCGTCGCCATAGACCAGTCGGAGCCGTACGTATGATTGATCACTTGCCCGTTCGGCGCGATGGTTTGCGATGGCCGGCGGTAAGCGTCGTACGAAGCATATCCGGTCGCGCCATTGGGCCCAGATGCCTGCGTCAATTGTAGCCCTCCATTCCACGTGAAGGACGAGCCTAGGGAACCGGCTGTTGTTGCCGACGGAACGGCATAGTTGTATGTGGAACTCGGCGTCTGCGTTCGCGTGCGATATCCGTCTGTAGAATTGGTCACCGTTCCCGTGTAGTCATACAGGTTGGTGACAGTGACCCCAAACTGCGTCCGGGAGGTCAGATTTCCTCGATATACTACCGATGTCCCATAGTTTGCGGTGTCGTGCTGTCGCAATTGGGACGGATTCGAAACTGCGGGAACAGTGCTGCCAGCGTAGGAATCATATGTATTTGAGACCAGGGTAATCGCCGCTTCACTCGGTCGCTGTACGGTGACTGACGTCAGAAGATTGAAGATATAGCGGGAAGTATAGTTTGCATTCCCTGTCAAATAGCTGTTCGTAAATGTACGGGAAAGTGGTGGGGATCCAGCGGCGCCGTAGTGTCCATACTCCTTCTTCTGCGTTAGGTTTCCGTAGTTGTCGATCGTCTGTTCGAGAAAGGAACGCGTCTCTGAGGCGGTCCCGGCATCAACGATGTTCAGTCGTTGGTAAACATATGGATTCAGATTCCCGCTTTGCAGCCAGTCTACATAGGTCGCCTGTTTACTTGCATAGGAAGGAAGTGCCCTCTCATTGAGAGCGATGAACAGTCCCAGTTTCCAGTTGGCGGCGGTATTGAAAAAATAGGCCTTGTCGGCCCCACCGGAAGCATCTGTCACCACCGTGTAGGCGTGGACGAGATTCGACAGATCGGCCGTGTCGTCGTGGTAAAGCGTGTACGTCTTATTCCCCTCCCCATCGTTCGCATTCGTAACGCGCGACGTCACCTCCCGCATCGTCCGGCTGCCTGCCAGTGTCTTCGAGCCATAATCCCAAGACAGCGTTCCCAGATTCGGCAATGTGACCTTTTTCAATTCGTGGGACCCGGCGTAGTACTCCATGCTGAAATTCAATCCGCTGCCCCCGGGAACAACCATCGAGGCCAAATCCACGGCCGAGCCAAAGGAACCCGTGTTTGTGAATGGCTCAGTCAACGCGGATGCTCCGCCATATGTAAATGTAAAGCTGGACGAATCCAAAGGAATATGGCTCGAGATACCAGTTAGATGTGGAATGGCGTCGCTGTTATACGCGAAGCTGTAGCTTCGATAGCCGCTGACTCCGAGATTCACGGCCCGTACATCCTCGATGGACGTCACCCGCGCACTGCCATTCGTCCCGCCATAGAGCAGCCCACCCTGGTATTTCAGCTTGATCTCATTGCCATTTGTGTCCACCAACCGCGTCGGATACATCGTCCCCGCGTCGGCCTCGGTCCCATTAGCAATACAATCGAACTCCCAGAACAATCCGCTCGGAAAGTACAACCGTCGCTTCGTCGCATCAAACGACGTATAGATGCCTTCTTTCGACGTCCACACGCCACTCGTATTCACATCCAGGTCGTACTCCGCCCCGGTCGCGTCCGTGTAGACATAGTGATGGATCGTGTACCAATCGCTATAAACCGGCGCCACCGACCCCGCCAGCATCTTCCACCCAAACCCAAACCCCACGTCCATGCCCAGTAGCCACGTACCGCTCGGGTCTTTCCGCCAGTTCTGCGAGTTATACGACAGCCGGAATGGCACCGCCATGCCGGCGCGCCCCATCGCCGTCACCGTCGGCAACGAAAAGGACAGATTTCCGCTCTGTAAGTCAATATTCTCGGGCGACGCCCCCCAGTATGTCCCCAACGGCCGCACGCCCACTTTCCGCGGGTCTTTCTGCCCGCTGGCCGACGTCGTTACGCTCACCGCGCGCGAACTGAAATTCAAGTGCACGTCATGCGGATAAATCGTGTAGACGTACGCGCTCCCCGCCGTCACCGTCGTATCGGAAAAATAGCCGCCGCGCACGTTCCCCATCACCACGGTCGGCCCGCCCACGCCCGGCCCCTGCCGGTGCACCTGGTAGAGCAGGAATCCGCTGCCCGCCGCATCGTCCACCACGCCGCCCCACTCCACATCCACCCGGTTATCGAAGATCGCCGTCCGCACCGACGAGGTGCTAATGGTCCCTGGCGCGACATACTCCAGGTTCCCGACGCTCCCCGCCGTAATCCCGTTCCCCGCCGGCAACCCGCGCGCGCCAAACCCCGGCCGCCCCGCGCCCAGGGCTGTGTCATACAGCACATACAATTCATTCAAACTGGTCGAAATCGCCGCATAGCCGCTCCGTTGCGCCCACCGGATTGTCATTCCATCCTGGCACGCCTGTGTCTGTGAAGCTAACAGGTGGACCGTGCCGCTCAACCGCCTATAGTAGTTGGCCGTCATCGTACAGCCGCCCGCCGTTAACGTCGGCGTAAACTCAGCGGCATAATACGTACCTTGTGTCGCCGGCCCCGTCAATGCATCCATGGACGCCCGCGAATACATGACAAACGTGCCGCCAGATGCCGTAATCCGCAGCGTCGCCTTCAACTCATACACCGCATCCGTCCCGAAAGAAGGATCGCTAATCGCATTCTTATAAATCACAGACCCGCCATTGGTCGCTGCGGATAGGAGCCCATCGGCCGTCCCTCCGCTGATTGTCCCATTGGATTGCCAATTGCTACCGTTAATGCCGGCCGTAAAGGCGTCATTCAGAAAGTAGGTATAGGCGGCCAACGGCAACGCCAGCACAGCGAGCGCGAGTTTACGCATAGGAATCGGTATCCTTTGAGGAGAGAAACAATCAGAGGCGAGAAGAGAGACGAGCTAGGCTATTTGCTCTGTTCGGCAGCGGGAGCGGTTTTCACCGGAGGGCCAGCGGGCCCAAACGCATCGGCCGAAAAGTCTTTCTTTAGCTGCTTAAATGCGGACACAACGTCGGAGCCTTTGTCTTTTTCCGGCCGGAAAATCTTCACATTGGCCTCTTTTTCAGCCAACTGTTCCAGCCGCGACATCTCGGCAATCGTACGGGGAGATACTTCGACAATGGCGGTTCGCCCGTCATCGGAGATCTGAAAGCGGAACGGTACGCCGCTCTCCTTCACCAACGCCGGCCGCTTCGGGTCATCCCACGTCCCGGAACCTACCATCGGTACGGTAAGAAACGCTTTCGTTCCCGCGCTCCCACTTACGCCAATCTGCCCCCACGCACACACCACCGCGCAGAATACAAAACACACTTTTACATTCATTGCCATTGAAGTCTCCCTCATTTATTGACATTCGTCAAGATAATTATTGCTGTTTTTCAATGACCATTGCTGCGTGAAGTCGAACTCCCACTCGGACTCGCCGAGGATGTATAGCAAGACCACCACTTAGTAATCCCATGAGCGATGATGACTCCCCTACCTAAAAGCGGCCTCATCACCGGAAATAAGGGGGCAATGGCTTTGCCGCCGGCCCCACGCACCGCGGAAAGCACACAAAAGCTCCCATCGAAGACCGAATCTACGACAAACCTGACAAGCAACCCGCCGCGTAATAGTTGCCCTGAACCAGAGAAAACGAGGCAAAAGATGAATTGGCTACAAGTTGATCCGCGTGAGGGACGCTGGCTCGCCACCCGCTGGGCGTATTCCTGTGGAAATTTCCCCAGCTTTGTTTGCCGATGTGATCACTTCCCCGTCTCGTTACTCGTTCGATTTTCCGTTCCGGTCCACTGGGTATTCCGCGTGCTTGGCGACCACAGATTTTCCGATCCGCCCCATATGCAGAAGGTCGCCTCACTCGTCGCGGACTACATACTACCCCTTTTTAATCTGTCGTTTAACGCGGCTTCAACCTGCCGAGCGGCTCAAGGGTCCGGGATTTCTCCGAGGGGGAGGATCAGTGTTTTTATTCATTCTTATTTTTAATAAATGGTGTTATATTTTTCTCGCTTTTTGATTTCTTGGACATTCCTGGAGACATCCTTATGAGACCAACGGCCTTCCGACTCGGGCTATTGACTGCCGCCGTCTGCCTGGAGATTGCCTGCACATCACAATCCCCTGAAACGGCAAAGAAGGAAAATCCTGCCGCGCCAGCCCCGGCCGCGACAGCATCGGCTTGCACCTTGCCGACAACGATGGCGAGCAGCAACGAAGAGACCGCATGGCAGATCTTCGTTGCCGCCAATTGTGCGGCAAACGGGAAGTTGAAGTGGGAGACCTGGACGGAACAGTCCTGTTTTTCCAATCCGAGCGGCCCCGGATGCGGAGGGACCACGGAGCGGAAACTGCATGCGAGCCGGTTGGGCGTTGGGTTACGCCGGAAGTCGGGCAAGTTGGGCGCCCCGGAGACGACTCCGGGCGGATGTAGCCCGATGGTGACGAATGCAAACGCACCGGCGAATTTGAAGCCATTTGTACCGAAAAATCTCTCCGCAAATGCAGAATTCTGCGAAGAAGTGATGGTGGAAGCTTCGGAAGCGGCCTTTGTAAAGGCTCCGGCCGTAGGGGCCACGCTGACCAACCTTGCTGGACAGGTGGCGTATGCGAAGACGACGGCGATTGCGTTCCCCACATCCTCGGTAGAGATCAAGGCCGATTGGCTGCCGGCGGCTTCGGTGAACAATAGCTTCAACTGCACGACGAGCCGTCCTTCCGGTGTGTATGTCGAGACGATTTCCGGGACGTGCTACGCGCTGGTAGGGATTCACGTGAGTTCGAAACTGATGCCGAACTGGTTGTGGGCAACCTTCGAACCGCAGAACGCGGAGACGAATCCCAACCGCTGTAATCCGAGTCTGTACAACGCGTGCAACGATCCGTGGGGTTCCAATCCGGCGACGAGTTCAGGCGCGGCGACGGAACCGACAGCGGCATTGACCGCGCTGATGACGCAGGCGGGATTGCCGAAGGAGTTTTTGAATTACCGGCTGGTGGGCGCGCAGACGGAGTATCTGGACGCCAACAAGAATCCGGTGCAGTTGGGGAATTCGTTTGTGGAGTTCAATGCGCAAGTTCCGCCACACCAGGCATCCTGCATGACTTGCCATTCCTATGCCATGGTGAGTTCGAACGGGCAGGAAAACCCAAACTTTGGGAATTTCCCCGGGACGCCGGCGATTGGGACTCCGGGACAGGCTCCGCCACCGAGCGGAGGCGGGACTTGGATTCCGCAGGATTTCTCGTGGATGTTGGGAATTATGCCGGCTAAGGCGGCGAATTAAAGGAGTGACTGCCGGAGGGCCGCTCGCACGGCAATGCGAGTGGTTCTCCGGGTGGAGTTGCGCGGCGGACCGAACTCGCATTGCACTTCGCTTTTCAACGGACCGCGTTCCTGGCCATTTGGCCAACGCCTTCTCGCAGCTTTGCGGCAACGGCTGGCGAACATCTGGCCCAAGGGGGGACTCCGGCGGTGCGTCCCGGCTCTGTTCCTTAGAAACTAAACTCGTCTTCCGCAGTGTCGACGACCTGCACCGTCCCGGCCATCGATGAACCCTCGACATCGCGCGGCACCATGACTGGACGGCGCGGCGCCAGTGGCATCGGAATCGCACGCTGTACTTCGCGCGTTCCTTCCGCACGCTTCGCTTCGCCGTCCGGCAACTGGGACCGGTCCGCGATCTATAACGGATTCCGCCGCCGAGCCAGAAAGACATTCTTTGCGATGCGGAACACCCAGGGCTGCGCAGGCCGCACAGCTTCCCGCGTTGGCTGCCTCTTTGTCCCCGAACGAGCCGGGCAAGACGGCCGAAGGCTCCCGGATTCGGCTGCCAGTCTGCGCCGGGTGATTCCGGCGCCCTGTTACCGAGCCAGCATCACCGATTGTGGAGGCCGTATCCCACCGGCAAACGATCCTAACGGAAAAACAGCCGTACTTTGTCACCCCTCCGGGCGAACTGCATCCTTTCCATTGACAATGAAAAACCTATTGCTGCTTGCCGGCTACGCCGTGTGGACAACGGCGGGAGCACAGGAAAGTCCGTTGACGATTCGTGAGGCTGTGGAACTTGCGATGCGACATAGTCCCGTCATCGAGTCGTCGGAAGCCGGACGCGACGCCGCCCGTGCGAAGACGGCGGAGGCCGCCAGCGGACGGCTGCCCAAGGTGAATTACTCCGAATCCTGGACCCGTAGCAACAACCCCGTGTTTGTGTTCTCATCCCTGCTGACGCAACGGCAGTTCACGCAACAGAACTTTGCGCTGGACGCGCTCAACCGCCCGGACTTCCTAAACAATTTTCAATCCCGGATTACCGCAGAGCAAACGGTGTTCGACGCCGGCGCCACACGCCGTGCAACAGGCGTGGCGAAGAGGGGCGTTGCGATGTCGGATGAGACTATCCGGGCACGCCGGATGCAGGTGACGGCTCTGGTCGCCAAGTCCTACTACGACTCGCTGCTGGCCGCGGAGCAGATGGAGGTATCGGCTTCCGCCATACGCTCAGCTGAAGCGGACCTGGAACGGGCGATGGCCCGCCGTGACGCCGGGTTCGCCACCGACGCCGATGTGCTTTCTATCCGCGTCCACCTGGCGAAGGCACGGGAAGAAAATATCCATCGCAAGGCCGATCGGGAGACGGCAAACGCGACGCTCAACCAAGCGATCGGCTTGCCTCTCGATACGCCGCATACGCTCGCTTCGACGCTGACGGAACGGCCGGTTGCCGCCGTTGACAGCACGGGAGAACGCCCCGAACTGCGCCAGGCGAAACTGGCCATCGAAATCCGGAAGCTGGCGACCGATTCCGCGCGCTCCGCGATGTTGCCGCAAGTGGCGGTGACGGGCGCCTTTGAGAGCGACCGCCAGCGCTTCTACAACCGGGCTGGACAAAATTGGCTCGTGTCGGCGAGCCTCCGCTGGAATCTATTCAACGGTTTTGCGGATCGCGCGCGCATACAGGAGGCCGAAGCCGCACAACGCGGCGCCAATGCCGACGCCGCCCAGGCGAAGTCCCAAATTCTTCTGGAGATCCATCAGGCGGCGGCGGCCCGCAACGCCGCGATCGAACGGATTGCCACGGCACGAGCGGCTGTGGAGGAAGCGAAAGAGAGTCTGCGAATTTTCCAGGACCGGTATGGAGAGGGCCTCGTCACGGTATCGGATCTGCTGCGGGCGGAGACCGCCATGATCGAGGCGCGGAGCCTGCACGCGGCAGCTTTGCATAGCGAACGGGTTGCGGCCGTGGCTCTGGCCTTCGCCTACGGGACCCTCAACGCCGGATCGGAGGTTTTGAACTAACATGCGAACGCTATTGACGACGGCCGGAACGCTGGCAATGGTCTGGATGTTCACCGGATGCGGCGCTCCGCAGCCAGCTGCCAAAAAAGATCAGTCCGCAAACGCGGCGCGGGTCGCGGTGAGAACAGCCGAAGTGCGGGAGGAGCCGTGGGAGGAGACCTATGAGGCCACGGGTTCCCTTCGCGCGAGGGCGGTGACTGCAGTCTCCGCGCGCCTGATGAGCTACATCACCGCCGTCCCCGTACAGGAAGGGGACCGTGTACAGGAGGGGCAGACGCTGGCTGTGCTTGACCCGCGTGACCAGGACGCGGCGGCAAGACGCGCAGGGGCGATGAAAGAAGAAGTGGCCAGCGGCATCGCCGAAGCGGACGCAGGTGCGGCAGCGGCCAAGGCGCAGGTGGAGCTTGCGGCTGCCACGCACCGCCGGATGGCCAGCCTGCATGCCAAACGCTCACTCTCAGACCAGGAACTGGACGAGAGCACGGCCCGGCTCCGGGCCGCGCAGAGCGCCTACGAAGCGGCGCAGTCGCGGCAGAAACAATTGGCGGCGCGGATGGTGCAGGCGGATCAGGAGATCCAGCTCTCAACGCTGCAGCGCGGCTATACGACGGTTGCCGCCCCGTTTGCGGGCGTGATCGTCAGCCGGACAGCCGAACCGGGGATGCTCGCCATGCCGGGTTCTCCTCTTTTCACGATTGAACGCGCCTCCGGGTTTCGCCTGGAAGCCAATGTGGAGGAAGCACGGCTTGGAATGATCCGGAGGGGAGCCGAGGTAGAGGTTCGTATCGGGGACGGCCCGGAGACGGTAAGCGGGCGCGTGGGCGAGATTGTGCCCGCTATCGACCCAGCGTCCCGCAGCGGAATCGTGAAGATTGATCTTCCGGCAATCCCGGCGCCGCGGTCCGGCGCATTTGGACGGGCCTTATTCCGGCTGCCCGGCGAGACCCGGCGGGTGCTTACGATTCCGAATGAGGCCGTTTCCGAACATGGGCAGCTACAGTCGGTATTCACCGCGGAGAACGGCGCGGCGCGGCTGCGGCTCATTGCGCTTGGGAAGCAGTTGGCGGGACGGAGGGAAGTCCTGTCCGGCCTTACCGCCGGCGAGCGGGTCCTATTGCCCCCCTTCACCGGGGTGTCGGACGGCGTGCTTGTCGAGGTGCGTCCATGACACAGCATCTCCGAAAACTGGGACCATCCGGACGCTTGGCCGGCGCGTGGATCGACTCCAAGCTTACGCCGCTGCTCATCTCCGGCTCGTTATTGCTGGGGCTATTTTCCGTATGGAAACTGCCGCGCGAAGAGGAACCGCAGATCGTGGTTCCGATGGTGGACGTATTCGTGCAAATGCCCGGCGCCGCTCCGCGCGAGGTGGAGCAGCGGGTGACCAAGCCGCTCGAAAAGCTGCTTTGGGAGATCCCTGGCGTGGAGTATGTGTATTCGACGTCGAGCCCAGGTTACTCCCTCCTCATTGTGCGATTCCTGGTTGGACAGAATGAAGCCGAGGCTGTATCGCGGCTTACGCAGAAGCTTAACGCCAATCTGGACCGGATTCCTCCCGGAGCCACGCCGCCGCTGGTGAAGCCGAGGTCGATCGATGACGTTCCGATTCTTGCGCTCACGTTTTGGAGCAAGCGGTATGGCGACTTCGAACTGCGCCGCATGGCCGCAGAGGCGGCGGAGGCCGTCAAACAGGCGCCGGACGTGTCGGCAATCGCTTTGGCGGGCGGGCGCCGCCGGGAACTACGGGTGACGCTCGATCCGGCGAAGCTCGCCGCCTACGGAATTCCGGCGCTGCAGGTGGAACGCGCGCTGGGCGGCGCGAACGCCACGATGCCGGCGGGAGAACTCACCAGCGGAAACCGGCAGATTGTGATTGAAGCGGGACAATTTCTTTCCAGCGCCCGCGATGCCGCCGATGTGGTTGTGGGAGCGTCCAATCATCGACCCGTTTTCGTGAGAGATATCGCAACGGTTACCGACGGCGGCGAAGAGCCATCCGAATACGTACGCCACCGTGAGCACGGACGGTCCTACCCGGCCGTGACCTTGTCGGTTTCGAAGAGAAAAGGTTCGAACGCAGTCACCGTGGCGGACGACGTGCTCCATCGCATCGAACGGTTCAAGGGCTCCCTGATTCCGTCCGATGTCGAGATATCCATTACCCGCCACTACGGCGAGACGGCTAGAGAAAAGTCGAATGAACTTCTGGAGCATATGCTTATCGCCGTGGTGTCGGTGAGCGTGTTGATCGCGTTGACGCTGGGGATTCGCGAGTCGCTGATCGTTTTTACCGCGATCCCGGTGACACTGGCTCTGACGTTGACCGTTTTCTATTTGTACGGCTACACATTGAACCGGATCACGCTGTTCGCGCTGATTTTTTCCATCGGCATTCTGGTGGATGACGCGATCGTGGTGGTGGAGAATATTGTCCGGCACTGGCGCATGCCCAGCAACCAGGGGCGTCCGCCGTTCGATGTGGCCATTGAGGCCGTTGACGAGGTGGGCAATCCGACCATTCTCGCGACACTGGCTGTTATCGGCGCGATTCTTCCCATGGCTTTCGTCGGCGGACTCATGGGACCGTATATGCGTCCCATTCCGATCGGCGCAACGGCCGCCATGGTTTTCTCCCTGCTCGTGGCATTCCTTGTGACGCCGTGGGCGGCGGTCCGGATTCTGAAGCAGGATGGGAGCGGCCATGGGGAAGACCATGGCAAGGAGGACCGGTTCACCCGGGCTTACCGGCACATTATGAATGCCCTGCTGCAAGACTGCGTGAAGCGGACGGCTTTCCTGGGCATCGTTATCTTTCTGCTGGCCGGTTCCTGTTCTTTGTTCTACTTCGGGGCAGTGAAGGTGAAGATGTTGCCGTTCGACAACAAGAGCGAATTCCAAATCATTATCGATATGCCCAACGGCACGCCGCTCGAACAGACCGAACAGGCGGCCCAAGCGATCGCGCAAGAGGCGGAAAAGCAACCCGAGGCCGTACACGTGCAGACATACGCGGGCACGGCCTCTCCCTACAACTTCAACGGACTCGTGCGGCACTACTATTTGCGGCGTGGGCCGAACGTGGCCGATATCCAGGTAAATCTGCTGCCGAAGGGCGAGAGAAAGTTGCAGAGCCACGAGATTGCCAAGCAGGTTCGCGACCGTATTGCGGCCGTGTCCGCGCAGTTTGGCGCGCGCGTGAAAGTCGCCGAGGTTCCGCCGGGCCCTCCTGTTCTTCAGACGCTGGTAGCCGAGGTGTACGGTCCAGACCTCAACCGCCGCATCGCTCTCGCGCGGCGGGTACGCGAATTATTCCGCCGCACCAATGGCGTTGTGGACGCGGACTGGTACGTGGAAGATCCGCAGCCAAAGATCCTTTACGAGGTGGACCAGGAAAAGGCCGCCCTGCATGGGATCTCGCAGGATGAGGTTTCGCGCACGCTTCAGTTGGCATCGGCAGGGAGGCAGGCCGGTCTGCTGCATGCGCCGGCCGACATTGAGGACGTCCCGCTGATGCTTCGCATGGATCGCGCCGCCCGTAGCGACCCGGGAGCCCTCCTTTCGCTGCGGGCGGGCTCCGTCCCTTTATCCGAACTCGTCCGCGCGCGCGGAACAGCGGCGGAGCCCAGCATTTACCACAAGAACCTGATGCCGGTGACCTACGTCACCGCCGACGTCGCGGGGGCGATGGAAAGCCCTGTCTACGCCATCCTGGCGCTCATGCCGGGCCTGGCCCAAATACCCATTCCGGAAGGCTATGCCTTCGAGCAGCACATGGCGGCGGCTCCCTCCGACGGTAGCCGCTACTCGATGAAGTGGGACGGCGAATGGCATGTCACGTACGAGGTGTTCCGGGACCTGGGCATCGCGTTTGCGGCGGTGCTTATCCTTATCTACGGTCTGGTGGTTGGCTGGTTCCAGTCCTTTTCCACACCCTTGGTAATCATGGCGGCTATTCCGTTCTCGCTGGTGGGAATCCTGCCGGCGCATGGCATTCTGGGAGCTTTTTTCACGGCCACGTCGATGATCGGATTTATTGCGGGAGCCGGTATTGTGGTCCGCAACTCGATTATCCTCGTGGACTTTATCGAACTGCGCCTGGCGGAGGGGATGCCGCTTGACGAGGCCGTCGTGGACGCGGGCGCGGTCCGCTTCCGTCCGATGGTACTCACCGCGGCGGCGGTTGTTGCCGGTTCCTCGGTGATCCTGTTCGACCCGATCTTCCAGGGGCTGGCCGTCGCGCTCATGGCAGGCGAAATCGCTTCCCTGCTGTTGAGCCGTATGACGGTTCCTGTCCTGTATTACCTCGTTTCCCGCCGCCAACGGAGGGCGGCCGCTGCTTTATGATGACCGTTGAACGTTGGCTTCGCGTGATTGCGGGTGCGATGGTCCTGGTGTCTCTGAGCCTGGGGCACTGGGTGGATCCCTACTGGTATTGGCTTACTGCTTTCGTGGGATTGAACCTCTTACAGTCCGGCTTCACGAACTGGTGTCCGATGATGACCATTTTGCGTAAGATCGGAGTTCCGGACTAGGCTGCAGAGAAATCGATTGCGAAAGTTGCCCGTACCTGAGAATGCGGCTGGCGCCCTTCCCTTCCCGCGCCCGTCGAAGGAAGGGGGCAGCGGGGCCCAAACAGTACTAGTACTAACCCGTACTAATCTCACTCAGACTGCAGAATTTTCTCTATGGAATTGATGTATTCCTCTTTACTATGGAGCAGTATATTCCGCCCGGTACTACTCCTTCGCATACAGCGAAAAAGACAAATGGAGAAAGTCGACTATGAAACTCTTCTTAACTGGGTTGCTTCTCTTCTCAGCAACCGCCACTATCCATGCCAACATTATCACCAACGGAGATTTTTCCAATGGGCTAGCCGGATGGACCGTGGCTAATGCCGGAACGGGCCTCGGAGGGGAAGCGCAAGTATTGACGGGACTTGGTGACGTTACCCCGGCTAATTCGGGTCAATTTTTATTGTTGGACACGGGGCCGGCCAGCATTTTTGGAAGCGCCACGCCGACCTACGCGACACTGACCAGCAACTTCACATTGGCGTCTTCACAGACTGTTACTCTTACGTTCCGGTATTGGGGATTCTCGGCCCTATTCACAGGACCGGGTACAAGCCCGGTGGACACGTTCCAAGTGCAGATTCTCCCCGCGGCCGGGCCGGCTATTGATGCATTGTCCTTTGACACAACCGATTCGTCGTTTGCCTTCATCGCCAACGGACCGGTGAACAGCCCTTCAGGAGCCTCGTTTTTTGACAGCACGCCAGGAGCAAACTTCAATCAGAGCTTCACTCTAGCGGCCGGCGCGTACAGCCTTTCGTTCCGAGTCGCCAATGGCGACAGCAGCTTGTTCGATAGCGGATTACTGATTGAGAACGTTTCGCTTACAGGCAGCGGCGGCACGCAGATTCCAGAACCGGGAACCGTCACCATGATGGCGATCGGCGTTCTGGGAGCTCTGGCTGTCCGCAGAAAATTAATCCACTAGAGAGTCACGAGGAAATTACTATTATGCTACCGAGACTATTTGCCGCTATACCTTCCCTCGCATTGTTGGCTGCCGGGCTGCTGGCGCTTCCTGAAACCGCATCCGCCACACACTTTCGCTATGGCCACTTAACGTGGAGCACGGTGAGCAAGAACCCGGCCACAAATCAGTACACGGCGAAGTTTCAGTTGTTCGCCGCGTTCCGGCGGACGGGCTATTCGGGGACGGCCTCCGATGGCTATTTGAAAATCGGCGACGTATTCAATGAGTATGTGGGAGGAACCACGATCCAATTTGGCGACGGCGATATGACGACAACTCTCAATTTTTACACCTTGAACGTTGATCCGGTGAACAATTGGGCCTATGCAGTCGCTCTGGAGCCAGGCGTCTTCGATCCGACGATTCCGCTGACTCATACTTACAACGGACCCGGACCCTGGACGGCACGGTTCGATACCTGCTGCCGTATCAGCAACTCGGTGAACGCGGGAGACGGAAGCTACCGGATCGAAACGATCGTTGACTTTGTGAAAACGTCGGTTTCACCCACCTCGACTTTACCGATTATTGTTCAGTGTCCCGCGTTGCAAATGTGTAATTTCCCTGTTCCCGCGGCCGATCCAGAGAACCAACTCCTGACGTATCGCATCGCTACACAAGCAGAATCGTACCTGAATATGGCGGCATTGGGCGTAACGATTAACTCCGCGACGGGAAACGCGTCCTGGAATACGCCGAATACGCCGGGCGGTCTCTACTCTGCTCAATTTGTGATTGAGAAGAGGGATACGGGCAATCCGGCCAACCTGCTGACGAAATCCAGCGTGGATTTCATTATTCAGGTTGTGAATACGCTTCCCAATCTGCAGAACCCCTCCTTTCAGAACCCGACTCCCACCTGCGGACAACAAATTACGATTCAACCTGGCCAAACGTTGGCGTTTGGAGTATCGGCAAGGTCGAACAATTCCGGCGGAAGCGTTTCGTTAAATGTTCTTGGCCAACCCCCGCTTGCGACTTTCGTTCCGCCGCTACCGGCCAGCGGCAGTCCATCGATTACTTCGCAGTTTTCCTTCACGCCGACAGCGGCGCAGGCTGGGATTTACCAAATGAACTTCACAGCCGTTGATACTGGGCAACAGGCGACCTGCGGATATTCGATCGTGGTTCCAACTCCGAATTCGATTGTGTCCTTGTCCGGCAACCGGGGAGGCAATCTGGTCCGGCTGCAGGCGAAGACTTCGGGTCTTCTCTGCGGAACGCCCACGTACGAATTCTTCAAGCGTACGGGAGGAACCGGCCAATTTGTATCGCTCGGCGCCGGGACGAGTTCGCTTATTCAGAATGCTCTCACCGGGCCATCCGGGGCGCTGAATGAATATTACATCCGGCTCGCATTCCCGACGAACTGCGCGCTTCCGTCCAACAGCAACATCATTTCGTTCACCTACTAACTGAGCCGACGAAATGTGCGGAAGGCCTCCCGGTTCGCCGGGGGGCCTTTTGCGTTTCGGCCAGACATGGCAGGCGAAGTTATTGGCGAGATTTGTGCGAGAATCCCGTCATGCGATCCCTTGCGGCGACAGTTCTAGCGGCAACTTGCCTGTCCGGCTGCCTGCCGGTACGGCCGGCGGAAGACCAAGCTGGAGCGGAGGGCAGGAACGAGCGGCGGAAAGCGCAGATTCCGGCGGATATGGTCCGCGTGGAACCTGCCCGGCGGGCGGCCGGCCCCCCGTCTGGAGCCCCAGCGGCGGCCGAACTACGTATCGGCAGCGGGCGGTTCTTTTCTTATGCGTTGCCGCCGGGTTGGCGCGTGGGCGAGGATGGACAGTTTGCGTTGACTTTGTTGGCTCCGGACAACAAAGCGCTGACGGTAATGGTGGGAAACGCGGGACTGCCCCCTGGATATTCTCCCGCGCAATTCGTCTACGAGAAGCTGTCCGCGCTACGGCCAGAGAACCTTCAGATTGGGCAGCCCAGGCCGGCGGCGCCGGCACAGGGTTTCCAACGGGCGTTTGCCTTTGAGGTGCGGTACGCGATTGGCGGGGCGCCTTGCCGCGGCATAGCGAAGTGCCATATCACGACAGCCTATGACACGGCGGTGATGGCGATGACGGCGGCGTTGTCCGAGGCCAGACAATGGGAAAGTTACGCGCCCTGGCTGCCGCAAGTGTCCGAACAGATCGCCGCCACGAATGGGGCGGCGTTCGGTATGCGCGGAATTATGGCTCAGAATCTGCGGAACTCGACAGCGTATGCGCAGGCGGCGAGGGAATACCGGGATTGGTCCCAGAAGAACTGGCAGCAGGTGACCGATGGACGGAACGCATCGCAGGACCGGAGGAACGCGGAATTCCGCGAAAATTTAGGAGCGTTGCAGACCTACACGAACCCCTATGACGCGCGCGTTCCGCTGGAGTTGCCGACGAAGCACCAGTATTACTGGGTAGATCGGCAGGGGAATGTTTTGGGAACAGATAATCCTGGTTCAGACCCGAATGTGGGATCGACCGATGAATGGAAGCGGATGGAACGCGTGCGCCGGTAGGGAGTTCAAAGGGCTTGTCCCGTACCATGCACCCGCGCCCGGAGCACGCGGTCAGGGGTTTCCGGCCGGGGGTTTCGCGGAACCGGCGCCAGCGGCAGTGGAGGCGGGGTTCTGCTGCGGCTGCGGTTTTTGTGCGGCGGCCATCTGATCGGTCCGGGCTTCCTGTGTTCCGAAGGCCACTTTCGTGATGTCCCGGAGTTTTTGCATCACTGTATCTGAGAAAAGCCCGACTAATCCAGAGTAGAAGGCAACCTTCATGATGCTGGTACAGGTGATGGCCGTGCATGATCCGCCGCTGTCAAACAGGCTCGGGAAACCGTTGTAGGCAACGAGGGCCAGACCGGCCGCAAAGATGGGATGCAGCAGGTAGTACATGCCCCAGCTTGCCCGAAATTTCCGGGAGCCGACGTAGCTGACGAACGAACGGATGGTCCATACGAGCGCTCCGGCCGCGCCCATTAGCGACGCGAACCAGCTCATTTGTACGCGTTGGGGGTCCGTGCCCGTGCCGTTGCTCAGGAAGATATGAGCGCTTGCGATCTTACCGTCCGGGGCCGTGGCTGTGACCGTAACGATGCGGGGGCGAGGAACAGAGGACGGCGTCTTGTAGGAGGCCACGGCGGCCGGCCCGGCCGCGAGCACACCGTCGTCACCCGAGAGCGCCGCGAACGTTGCCGTTTTGTCGCCCGATGCGAAGGTCTGCGATTGCCCGGGACTGAGCATGACCGCAGATGGATTGAGAATCAGCTTTCCGGCGGAACTGACCAGGACAATGGCCTTTGCGCTGGGGCCATTGGGCGTTTGCGACTGTGCCGTTATGGTGACGGTAGACGGGGAGGTGGCGTCTGCGGCGAGTTTGGGCGCGACGTAGTCGCCGGAGGGCGTGATTACACCGCTTGTAGCGCTCCAGGATACGTTCGATTGGCCCGTACCGTTCTGCGCCGCATAGAAACGAATGGACTCCCCGGAACCCAGCGTGACGGCGGGCGGGCTAACTACCAGACGATCCACTTCCTGGGAAAGAGGCCAGAGATTCACCAGCGCACCTACCACCAGGATCGCGGCGAGCACACTGTAGGCGCCGATGATGCCGATCCAGAAGGGTTCCGCCGACAGGGTTACGGTTGCCTGGGCCGGCGTGGATTCGTTGGGTACATTGGCGGTGACCGTGACAGTCCGCCCCAGCCAGATTCTTGCCGGCGCGGTATAGACCGGGCCGGCCATTTTTCCGAGTTGCGGGGAGAAATGAAACTGCGTTCCGTCCGGGAAGGGGGCGCCCTTCCTGGTGAACCGTACCTGTTCGCCGCTGATGAGTTCGCTATTTGCTGGTTCCATGAAGTTCGTCCCCCTGCTCTCACAAAGCGTGAAATTCTGTGGGAGGGAGACATGGAAATTGCCAGGTGCTAGAGTTTGGCTGCATGAAGGACGCAGCCCTTCCCGAAGGAAAGCCACCTGAGAAATCGACGGAAGAAGTCATTGAACTCCAGCGGGCGATTGACGCCAATGATCTGGCGCGGGTACAGGCTTTGCTGACCGGGAACCCGGCGCTCCACAGGGCTCCGATTGGCTATGGCGAAGCGGGGCCACTGACATGGGCGGCGGAGTGCCGCGTACCGTGGGAGACGCCGGGCGCGGTGCGATTGGCCATGGCCGAATGGATGATCGGGCATGGCTCCGACGTGCATCAGGGCGGCGATGCACCGCTGATGCGGGCGGCGCTCAACGGATACCGGATACCGATGATGGAACTGCTGGTGCAGCAGGGGGCGGATGTGAACGCGCTTTGGCAGGGGAACTATCCGATTGTGTTCGCGCCGTGCGAGTCCATGGACTCCGAAGCGCTGGCGTGGCTGCTGGTGCATGGAGCGAATCCCAACCGCCGGGACCATGGATACCAATACAATGGCCATTCTTACGCGGGGACGGCACTGGACTATCTGATTGCCGGGTATGGACGATCGCCGGAGCGGATGCGGGCCTGCGTGGAGGTTCTGCTGGCGGCGGGCGGGGCGACGCGGTTAGACGTGCCGGGGATGCTGGCGATCCTCCGAAGACGGACGGACGAACTGGAAGGACTGTTGCACGGACAGACAGGATTGGCGGCGCGGCAGTTCGCGGAGTTGGACTGCGGACAGACCGGGGGCCGGAGCCTACTGCTGCGAGGAGCGACGCTGCTGCATGCGGCGGCGGAGTATGGGAACACGGAGGCGGCGGCGCTGTTGCTGCGGAACGGCGCGGACGTGAACGCGCGGGCGGCGGTGGATGCGGAGGGAACCGGCGGACAGACGCCCTTGTTCCACGCGGTGAGCCAGTATGACGATACGGGGCTGGCGATGGTCCAGTTGCTGCTGGCAAAGGGAGCAGATACGCAGGTTCGCGCACGCGTGCCGGGTGACTATGAGCGTCCGGAGGAGACGGTAACTTGTACGGCCCTGGGATATGCGCTGCGGTTTGGCGGGGAGCCGGACCGGCCGACAGTGCGGCTATTGCGGGAATACGGCGCGGCGGAGTAGGCGGCTATCAGGCAGCGAACTGGAGGGCGAGTTCCTTCCGGATTTGAAAATAGCGCAGGAGGAAACCGCTTTCGTTGCGGCGGGTGCGGCGGAGCCAACTGGTGACCTCCTCGTTGCACTTACTGGTGTTGCAGGAGCCGCAGGCGGGGACGATGTTTTCGAGGGTGTAGCGTCCGCCCCGAGAGAGGGCGAGCACGCAATCGCGATGGAAGGAGTTGGCGACGATGCCGCAATAGGCGCAGCCGCCCCAGGCGGATTGGATGGCAGTCCACTGGGCCTCGGTCAGGTCATGGGCAACGCGGGCCATGCGGAGCTTACGCCGTGCGGCGGCGCGGGCTTTGCGGGTGCGAGGGGGAGGCATTTCTATTTAGAGTAAATGGCATGCGGACATTCCTTTGGGCGGCGGCGATTGCCATGGCGGCCACGATGGGCCTGGCAGGCGCCGAGAACCCGGACGCGACGTACGCCGCGTTGGCGAAGAAAGCGGCAGCCGGTGATCCCGTAGATTTCCGGGCGCTCCGGATGGCGTGCGCGGCAGCGAGCCGGTGCGACGCGCGAGGAGACCGAACGATGCTGCAGGAGATGCGGCAGGCATCGCGCGAAGGGAACCACAAAAAAACGGCTGCATTGGCGAGCAAGCTGATTGCGGCCGGGTTTCCCCAGATTGAGGCGCATATGGCGTCCGCGCAGGCCTATGAAGCCATGCAGAAGCCGGCGGAAGCGGAGCGGCACAAAGCGATTGCCGGGGGATTGTTGCGCTCCATCCTGCAGGCGGGCGATGGGAAGACCAAGGAGACGGCGTTCGAGGTGATCGGAACGCACGAGGAGCATTTGACGCTATCGGTTATGGGGCTACAGTTCGGCGGCCAGTCCCTGATTCCGGGGAAACCACACAGTTACGACGTGATAGAGGCGAAGAACCCGAAGACCGGAGAGACGGTGCGGGTGTACTTCCAAATCGACGCGTTCTACCCGATGAAGGGACTGCGGTAGGCGGAGGAGATGCTGCCGTATTTCACCGTTCCTAAACTGACGCACTATGTATTGCTGGCGGCGGCGGTATTACTGGGACACGGGCTGCAGCGGTACCGGGCGCGGCAAATGGGGCTGGACGACCGGGAGGCGGGGACGCTGAGCCTGGTGCTTGTTGTGGGGGCGGCGTTCGGCGCACACTGGCTGCAATTGGCGCAACGGGGTGCGCTCTTTAGCGCGCCGCTGCCGTACGTGTTCTTTCCCTATGGCGGGGGCGTGGCGCTGGGCGGACTGGGAGGAGGCTTTCTGGCAGCAGCCGGGTATGCGCGTTGGAAACGGCTGCCGCTGCGGGCGCACCTGACAGCGGCGGCGTGGGCTTTTCCGCCGGCGTGGGCGGTGCTGCGACTGGGATGTTTTTTGGCGCATGACACGTTGGGCAAGCCGTATACGGGACCGCTGGCACTGGCGGCTCCGGAGGGACCTCGGCATGACCTGGCGTTCTACGAGATTGTGTGGGCGGGGGCGTTGACAGCGGCATTGGCATGGCGCCCCGCGAACCCCATCCCGAAACTGCTACTTTCATATGGAATCCTACGTGCAATTCTTGCGCCCCTGCGGGCAGACCCGTCTCTGCTCGACTGGGCTGGCGCGGCAGTATTGCTGGCGGCCGGAGCCTGGGGGTTGCGGGAGGCGCGCGTAGGGAAATAGAGCGAGAGCAACCTATGCGCAAATTCTGGACCCGGCACTTCTCTTCCCTTCTTCTCCTGTTGTTTTTGGCTGTTCCTTTGTTAATGGCGCAGTCCCTTACGCTGAGCGGCTATACGGGAAACCCGTACATCGACGAAATCTTTTACGTCATTGCCGATTGCCTGGGCTTTAGTCCAGGAGTGGCGTGTGCGTTTTTAGGAGACGAAACAGCGCCGGCGAAGCCGGAACCGTTGAGCGCGCTGCGGTTGGAGGCGAACCTGGGGCAATCCGACGCCCAGTACCCCTTCCTGGCGAGGGGGCGTGGACACTACCTGTTCTTGAATGGGTTGGAGTCCGCAGTGGATTTGCGGAATGGGAAAGACGAGAGCGTGGGCGTGATCCGGATGCGGCTGGAGAACGGTTCGGCGCAGGCGGCGGGGGAAGGAGTGGGGCCACTGCCGCATCGATTGAACTATTTTGTGGGGAACAATCCAGAGCGGTGGACGACGAATGTACCGGTATTTTCCAAGGTCCGGTTCCGGGGCGTGTATCCGGGCGTGGATTTGGAGTTTTATCCGAACCGGGGCGAGTTTGAGCATGATTTCGTGGTGGCTCCGGGGGCGGATGCCTCGCGCATCCGTATGCGGTTTGACGGCGCCGACGCGGTGACGCTGCGCGCGGACGGACAGTTGGCCGTGCGGGCGGGGCAAGCGGAGGTTCTGTGGCAGAAGCCGCGGGTGTACCAGGAACGGGCCGGGCGGAGAGAAGAGGTGAGCAGCGGATACCAGATGCTGGGCGGAAACCGGGCTGCATTCCGGGTGGGCGCATACGACAAGTCAAGGCCGCTGGTTATTGATCCGGCTATTTCCTACCTGACGTATGTGGGGAACGCGGAATCGAGCCTGGGCGGACGAAGCGCGGTGGACGCGGCAGGGAACATTTACCTGACAGGCGCAACGGGAGACGGGACATGGCCGACGACGCCGGGAGCGGCGACAGCGAACCGGCAAGGATTTACGCCGTCGAACGTCTTTATCACCAAGATGAACGCGGCGGGCACGGCGCTGATCTATTCCACGTTTATCGGGGGGACGAAAGGCGAGCTGGGCGCGGCGGTGGCCGTGGACGCGCAGGGGAACGCCTATGTGACCGGCGCGACGAATTCGTTCGACTATCCGACGACGCCGGGAGCGTTCCGGACGACAGTGCCGTCGAACAATCCGGCTGCGCCGGACAAGGCGAATTGTTTTGTGACGAAGCTGAACGCGGCGGGGTCCGCACTGGCGTATTCCACCTACATCTACGGCAGCCAGAAGGAAGGATGCATGGCCATTGCGCTGGACGGAACGGGCGCGGCGTATGTGACGGGCGGCACGGATTCGAACGATTTTCCGGCAACGGAAGGAACGATCCAGCAGACGTACCGGCTGGGGAACGAAGCCGTGAAATACGATGCGTTCGTGGCGAAGCTGAACCCGGCGGGCAGCGAGTTGGCGTATGCGACGTACCTGGGCGGCGGAGGGAACGACGTCGGCACGTCGATCGCGGTCGACGGACAGGGGAATGCGTATATTGCGGGGACGACGACTTCCTCCGCCAATTTTCCGCTGACGCAGGGGGCGGCGGACACGACCTACGGAGGGCACGGCGGGAACGAGCAGTGGACACGCTGGGGCGACGCCTTTGCGGCGAAGATCAACCCGACGGGGACGCAGCTGTTGTACTCGACTTATATCGGCGGCAACCGGGATGAGATGGCGTTTTCCATTGCCGTGGACCCGCAGGGGGCGGCGTATGTGGCGGGGAACACGCTCTCCACAGACTTCTTTACGACGGCGAACGCATATTCACGCACGTTTAAGGGAACGGGCGGCGAGCCGATACTGAACGCGGGGGACGCGTTTGTGGTGAAGGTGAACCCGGACGGAAAGTCGTTCGGTTATTCAACCCTGCTGGGCGGGAGCCAGGACGACCGTGCGCTGCAAGTGGCCGTGGACAAGACGGGAAGCGCGTTTGTGGTGGGCAACACGCTGAGCACGGACTTCCCGGTGACGCTGGACGCGACACAAGGGAGGAACCGGACATCGGCAGCGGCGCCCTCGCGATTGAAGCTGGGTAACGGATTCCTGGCGCAACTGGACCCGGCGGGTTCACGGCTCGTCTACGGCACCTACCTGGGCGGGACAAACAATGACTGGATCAACGGTTTGTCGGTGGGCGCGGATGGTGCGATCACGGTGACAGGGACAACGGGGAGTTCGGACCTGGCGGTGACGCCGGGGGCCTACCAGACGCAGTTTTACGGCGGACTGGACCCGCTGCGGCCGCTGGGCGACCTCTTTGTGGCGCGATTCGCGGACCAGGCGCAACCGGCGATTGGGGGATTTGTAAATGCGGCGAGCTACACAACCAATGCGAGCCCAGGGATGATTGCCGTGATTGCGGGAGCGAACATTGGACCGGACACGCTGACGACGGCGCAACTGGACGGGGACGGACGGGTGGCAACGGCGTTGGCCGAGACCCAGGTGTTGGTGAACGGACAGGCGGCTCCGCTGGTGTACGTGTCGAAGACGCAGACGAGTTTTATTGTTCCGTATGACACGGCGGCGGGGGCCAACGCGCAGGTGACGGTGGTTTACAAGGGCGTGAAGTCAGCTCCGTATGCCGTACCGGTTGTGGCGGCGAGCCCTGGCGTGTTTTCGGCCAATTCTTCGGGGACGGGACAGGGCGCCATTCTGAACGAGAACGGGAGCCTGAATTCGGCGCAGAATGCGGCGGCAAAAGGGAGCGTAATTGTCTTCTTTGCGACCGGCGAAGGACAGACAGACCCACCGGGGACCGACGGGCAGATCGCCAATGGGACATATCCGAAGCCGACGCTGCCGGTGCGGGTAGACATGGGCGGCATCCAAGCCGAGGTGTTATACGCCGGCGCGGCTCCGGGACAGGTCGCCGGGCTGTTTCAGGTGAACGCGCGGATTCCTTCGAACAGCAACAGCGGTCCGGTACCGGTGCAGGTGACAGTGGGAACAGCGCAAAGCCAACGGCTGTTGACGGTAGCGGTGCGATAAGTTTCCGGGGGCCTTGCCCTGCAGTCCGGCGGATTTTCCGCCGATTAGCAAGCATGGCCCCTCATCCGGCCCGATCCAAGCTCCGTCTGGCGCTCGCGCGCGCCGCCATCACGCTGGCGGCAGCGGCGTTCTTTTGCGCGCTGCGAGTGGACGTTGCGACGGCAGCGTGGCACAAGGCGCGGGGGAGCGTCAAAGAGGCAATGGACCGGCGCCGGGCTCCGGGACAGATTCGCGACTATATTGCGGAAAACACGGTGAGAAAGCTCCAGATCGGAGCGGGCGCCAACGACCGGAAGGGCTGGCTGAACACCGATATCGAGCCGATCCGCGATCAGGCATTTCTGGACGCGACGGCGCCGTTCCCGATGCCGGACGGCTCTATGCACTACGTGTACAGCGAACATCTGATTGAGCACCTGAGCTACGAAGAGGGACAGGGGATGTTGCGCGAGAGCTACCGGGTGCTGGCTCCCGGCGGCAAGGTACGGGTAGCGACGCCAAACCTGGTGAAATTCATCGGGCTATTTGCCGAGGACAAGAAAGACGACGCGCGGCGGTATATGAGCGACAAGATCGCGTGGCATGAGTGGCCCGCGACGCCGGACCCGGAGTGCTACATTCTGAACCAGGAATTGCGGCAATGGGGGCACCGGTTTGTGTATACGCCAAAACTGCTGCGGGCCAGCCTGGAAGCCGCCGGGTTCCGCGAGATCCGCGAATTGCAGGCAGGCGAGAGCGACGATCCCGTCTTCCGGGGGATTGAACTGCGCTCCCTATCGAACGTAGGGGACATTAACCGGTTCGAAACGCTGGTGTTTGAAGCTGTGCGGCCGGCGCAAAACGTGTCGGCGCTCCGTCCGTAGCGCCTGCCTCCCGGCGCCATGTTAGGCTAGCGCTTATCGGGAGGGCAGAGTCCGGATGATTTCCAGAAGACAGGTGCTGGCCGGCACGCCGCTATTGGCGCGCGCAGCCACGGGCGCCAAGCCCAAGATCGCGGCCGTCTGTACGATTTACTTCAAATATTCCCACACGCAGCATATCGTGGACCGGTTCCTAACCGGCTACGGATGGAACGGGACGCATCACCGGCCGCCGTTTGACCTGGCGTCGCTGTGGGTGGATCAAGTGGGGAAAGACGACCTGAGCCGCGACCGGGCGAAAGAGTTCCCCTCGATGAGGATTTATCCGTCAATTGCGGAGGCGTTGACCCTGGGAACGGGAAAACTGGCGGTGGACGGGGTGCTGCTGATCGGCGAGCATGGACGGTACGAGAGGAACGAGAAGCGGCAGACGAAGTATCCGCGGTACGAGTTTTTCAAGGAGATCACGAAGGTATTTAAAGACTCCGGGCGTTCCGTTCCGGTGTTTAACGACAAGCACCTGTCGTGGAACTGGGACTGGGCGAAGGAGATGTACGATACCAGCCTCGCCATGAAGTTCCCGATGCTGGCCGGATCGAGCTTGCCGGTGACATGGCGGACACCTTCAGTCGAAATGCCAACGAATGCGCGCGTGAAAGAGGCCGTGTGCGTGGCCTATGGCGGAGTGGACAGCTATGATTTTCATGCGTTGGAGACGCTGCAGTGTATGGTGGAACGGCGGCAGGGCGGCGAGAGCGGCGTGAAATGGATGCAGGCCTACCGGGGAGAAGCGTTTTGGAAAGCGATGCAAGAGGGAGTGTGGTCCCGCGACCTGATGAACGCCGCCCTGTGCCGGAGTCATACGCTGAAGCCTTCCCGCGAGGGATTCAACAATAACTTCCCGGCATTGGAGGCGATGCAGAAGATGGTGCGGCAGCCTGTGGCCTATGCGTATGAACATACGGACGGGCTGCGGTGTACGATGATTTTGTTGAGCGGATTGGTGGAAGATTTCAACTTCGCCTGCCGGATCGAGGGACGGAAGGAGCCGTTCTCCACGCAGATGTACTTGCCGATGCCTCCGGGGCGGACCACCTTGGCGAACTTCTTTTCGCCGTTGACGAACCAGATCGAACGGCTGCTACTGGAGAAGAAGCCGCCGTATCCCCTGGAGCGGACGCTGCTGACGACCGGATTGACGGCGGCGGGCGTGGAGAGTTTATTCCAAGGCGAGAAGCGTCTGGAGACGCCGCATCTTGCGCGTATTGTGTATCGGGCCCCAGCCGGGTCGACGTTCTGGAGGAGCTAATGCCGAAACGGGTTGCCATACTCGCCTCGATCTACCGGTATCTGTCCCATGCGCAGCATATGGGCGACCGTTTCCTGATTGGATACCCCCTCAATGGGACATGGCATAAGGGCGATATCGAGGTAGTTTCGCTCTATGTCGATCAAAAACCGGCGGGAGACCAGAGCCAGGAACGGGCGAAAGAGTTTGGATTTTCGGTATACCCGACGATTGCCGAGGCGCTGCGGTGCGGGGGAAAACAGTTAGCGGTCGATGCTGTAGTTATCATTTGTGAACATGGCGATTACCCGAAGAATGATCTTGGTCAAGTCTTATACCCAAGATATGAATTTTTCAAGCAATGTGTAGAGGTATTTGAGCGAGACGGGCGCAGTGTTCCTATTTACAACGATAAGCACCTTTCGTATAGTTTTGAAAAGGCGAAGTGGATGGTGGACCAGTCCAAGCGGCTAGGATTTCCGATGTTGGCGGGATCGAGCCTGCCGGTGACATGGCGACTGCCGGACGTGGAATTGCCGCTGGGTAGCGAGATCGAAGAGGCGTTGATGGTGGGGGTAGGCGGCTCGGATCCGATGGATTACCATGCGCTGGAGGCGATGCAGTGCATGGTGGAGCGGCGAAAAGGCGGCGAAACCGGGGTAAAAAGCGTGCAATTGGTTGAAGGGGCGGCGGTTTGGGAAGATAAGCGGTGGTCGCGGGAGTTGCTGGTTTCGGCGTTATCGCGGAGCGACACGCCGATGGGACTGTCGGTGCAGGATGGGCGGACGCAGGATTTGTGGGGATCCGGGGCGCTACGGAAACTGGTCGAGAAGCCGGCGGCGTATTTTGTGGAGAGAAACGACGGGCTGCGTACTACGTTATTGATGCTGAATGGCGCCGTCAAAGATTATACATTCGCCGTACGTTTAAAAGGAAAAAACGTCATCTCTACTCAGTTTTTCCTTTCGCCGACGCCAAATGTCACTTATTCTGCTTGCTTAGTGAGTAAGATTGAGGAGATGATAGTCACTGGGAAAGCACCTTACCCAGTGGAACGGACGCTCCTCGTGAGCGGGGCGTTGGAGAGTTGTCTTCAGTCCCGCAAACAGGATAATAAAGTACTCGAAACGAAGCACTTAGCGGTTCGCTACTCGGGAACAGCCAAACCGCAGCACGCACGGATGTGAGCCAGGATGGCCCAGCGAGAGCGCGCCAGTAAAAGCCGGCGAGGTTAAGGCACGGGTTATCCGCACCCTAACTTTGGATTCATACAACCTCCGGTCTTGCCGAAAAGACCCGCATAGAGGGAACCATGCATTTGCGTTCCGCGGCAGTGCTATTTATTGCAAGTCTCTGCCTTGGCCTATCCGCCACGGCATTTTGGTATCAAGATTGGCAGTATTCGCTTCCCACAGCGCGACCTATTGATTTAGATCAACCTTTAATTGGTCAGACGTTACCTATACCGTTACTTACATCCCCCCAGCGGGGTCCTATGTTGCTTCATTTCTTCAATCCAGATTGTCCTTGTTCCCGGTTCAATGTGGATCACGTGCGCGAGTTGCAGTTGCGGTATGGCCGGGGAATCCGCTTCGTCGCGGTTTTGCAGGGCAGCGGTGGGGCGGAGAGACTCCGGACGGCGTTTGCCAAGCTGGGGCTGCAGATGGAGGCGATTGTCGACGAAGGAGGCGGCGTGGGGAAGGCGGCGGGAGTCTATACAACGCCGCAAGCGGTCCTGGTGGACGATCACGGGCGGCTGTACTTCCGCGGCAACTACAACCGCTCTCGCTACTGTGCAGAGCCAGCAACGGAGTACGTCCGGCTGGCCATTGAAAAATATCTGGCAGGAAAGCCGCCGCAGGAGCCTCCGCCCGGCGCGGAGGAGGCGTATGGGTGCCCACTGTCCAAACGCAAGCAGGGAGTTTCATCGAGAGTATGAACATCGCCGACAAGATTGTTATACGCAGCCGCGCCACCATCGCCTACATGAACAACCATTTTGCGTACGACGACGCCGAGGTGGGCGAGATCATGGCTGGGATTTATGCCCGGGGCGACCGGATGATATCGATATTTCTATCGTGCCATCTGGCTTTGGCGCTGCTATTGGCTTCGTTTTATGACACCTGGTTCCTGGCATGCTGCGTGGGCGGGCTGGCGGTATTGGCCTACGAGGGCAGCCGGCGGCTACTGCCGGGCCATTTTCTGACCCGCTGTATTGCCGGCGTGTCGATTCAGATATTCGTGGCGCTGCACATCTATCAACTCCACGGCATGGCGGAGATGCACTTCTTCTTTTTCACCGGCTTGACGATGATGCTGGTCTATCAAGACTGGGTGTGCATGTGGCCCGGGACCTTGTTAATTATCGGCCAGCATATTCTCTTTGCGCTTCTGCACAATACGGGGGCCCGCGTGGAGTTCTTTCCCGACTCCTACGTTTCCATCACCAAACTGTTCTTCCATTTCGGAATCGCCTGCCTGCATGTGATTATCTGCGGATGCTGGGCGGTACTTAAGAAGCGGCAGACGCTGCAATTCGCGCGGCAGGAAGCGGATCTGCGCGAGGCCAAGGAACGGGCCGAAGAGGGGACGATAGCCAAGAGCGCTTTCCTGGCAATGATGAGCCACGAGATCCGGACGCCGATGAACGCCGTGATGGGCATGACACAACTTTTGTTGGATACGGAACTCGATCCGGAGCAACGTGACTATGCGGAGTCGGCCCAGCGGGGGGCGGAGGGATTGCTGTCGGTCATCAACGACGTACTGGACTTTTCGAAGATCGAGGCCCGGAAGGTGAACATCATTCCGGTTCCGCTGGACCTGCGGAAGCTGCTGCAGGAGGCCGTCCGTCTGCTGACGCCGGGCGCGGAACAAAAAGGACTGGCGTTATGCCTGCTGTATCCCGGCGAAGCGCCTTCCCACTTTTCCGGGGATGTGAGCCGCATCCGCCAGGTCGTTCTAAATCTGATGAGCAATGCGATCAAATACACCGAACGAGGTACGGTGGAGGTGCGGGTGACCGTACGTTGCACCGATGACGTGGCGCGAGTGCGTGTGGCAGTGGCCGATACGGGCATTGGCATTGCCGATGAGATGCAGCCTCTTCTATTCCACGAATTTAGCCAGTTGGATGCGCGGATGGCGCGGAAATATGGCGGCACCGGCCTCGGGCTTGCCATTTCGAAGAAGCTGACGGAGCTGATGAACGGGGAAGTTGGACTGGAGAGCAAGTTGGGAGAAGGTTCTGTCTTTTGGTGCGAGCTCCCGTTGCCGCTTGCCGAAAAGACCATGGCGCCAGGCCCCGGCCTCCTGGCGGACCGCGCAGCGATGCTGCATGCACGCATTCTGGTTGCGGAGGACAACGCAGTAAACCGGCGGGTTGCCGTATCCTTTCTACGGAAGCTAGGCTGCATCGTGGAAACGGCTCCAGACGGCTTGTCGGCCGTGCAGATGTGGCAGAAGGGGCAATACGACCTGATATTCATGGACTGCCAGATGCCGGAAGTGGACGGCTATACCGCGACGTCCCAGATCCGGGCCCAAGAGACACCGGGGCAACATACCCCGGTGATCGCGATGACCGCGCATGCCATGGACGGCGACCGGGAAGCCTGCATGGCCGCGGGCATGGACGACTATCTACCCAAACCGCTGGATCTCCAGCAGTTGGCGACGATGCTGACCCGTTGGGTACCGGGCCCGGCGAAGACGACGGCGCCGCGCGGGTGACCGTGCGGTTCGCTGTTGGCGGCGAGATACGATAAGGAACGCGGTATCTCCGCGGCATTGCATCCGGCCGCAGTTGCTGTCTCGACTCGAATGGCGGCGAGCAGGGACTGGAGATATTTCCCACAAACTATCCCCCTAGTGCGACAACTTGCCGCATTGACGCCACCAGCGCCGCGCTACCAGAATGGGGTTCGCCATACGTTGAGCCGCAATGGCGGCAGAGCGCGATTCGTGCACCCGCGCGACCGTTCATCAACGCAACCAGAACTCATGAACTATGGAACTTCCGCTCCCGGAACGACGGTGAACCCTCGGCCGCACCGCCGTTTCGCGCTCTCAACCGCCTTGGCCTCTTCCGTCCTGGCCGCACTTCTCGCAACCGTTGTTAGTGGAAACCTACGTGGACAGACCAGCTCTTCCGCGATCTCCGGAACTCTGGCCGATCCATCGGGCAGTGTCATCAAGGGGGCCGAAGTTAGTGCGCAAAACGAAGAAACTAGCGTTCGGCGGTCCGTCCACAGCGATGAGGCGGGACGGTATACGGTCGAGCAACTTGCGCCAGGGCGTTATCAGCTCACGGCCCAGATAACCGGGTTCGAAACGGCCGTCGCCAACAAAGTCGAGGTCTTTGTTGGAAAGACAACTGTTCTCAACTTTCGGCTCAAAATTGGTGAACTGCAGACTAAGACACTCGTTACCGATGCTCCGGAACTGGTAGAGACACGAGACTCCGCGCTTTCCGGCGTCATGGAGAATGTTGCGTTGCGCGAGCTTCCGCTCAATGGCCGCGATGTGGCGCAACTGGCACTGCTGCAACCGGGCGTCGCTCCTTCGTTCCGCCGGGCAGACCCGGTGCCTCCAGGAGCCGGCGTGAATTTAGTAATCCAAGGAAGCCGCCCCAATCAGATCAGCTTTCAACTGGATGGAAGCGATATCAACGATGCCAACAACGCTACCCCCGCCAGTGCAGCCGGCGTTGTCCTGGGTGTCGAGACGCTGCGTGAGTTTCGAGTCCTGACGAATTCTTATAGCGCCGAATATGGAAGGTCCGCAGGCGGGGTTGTCACTGCCATCACTAAATCGGGCACGAATCAATTGCATGGCTCGTTATTCGAGTTCCTTCGCAACAGTCATTTCGACGCCAAGAATTTTTTTGATTCCGCGACAGCTCCGATTCCGCCCTTCAAACGCAATCAGTACGGGGTCGAAGTGGATGGACCCATTGTTAAAGACAAGACCTTCTTCCTGGCCAGCTTCGAACAGCTCAAGCAACGTCTTGGGGTCACCACCATCTCGGTCGTGCCCGACGCAAACGCAAGACAGGGTGTTCTGCCCAATCAGTCCAGAATCACTGTAAATCCGGCGATTGTTCCGTATCTTGCGTTGGTACCGCTTCCGAACGGCCGGAACTTCGGCGACGGAACCGGGCAATACATTACGGCCAATTCTCAACCGACCAATGACACGTTCTTCGCCGGACGACTCGATCATCAGCTATCGAGCGCGACCTCGCTGTTCGCCCGGTTCACCTACGACACGGCGATCACCAGCCAACCGGATGGCTACAACCTCGTCAATGCCTCGTCGAAAACGCTGAACCGATATCTTACGCTCGGTTCGACGCACACATTCAGTGAGCGCTTTGTGAATACGTTTCGGGCCAGCATCAATCGCTCCTATGGCGCTACAACAAATCCGTATTTGCAGCAGATCGATCCTGCGCTCTCCTATGTGCCGGGGCGGCCTCTCGGCCAGTTGACTGTGACTGGCAGCATCAGCCTGGGCCCCAATCGCTTCACTGGCAGGTCTTCGATATTTTCTCTGTATCAGTTTGGAAACGACCTTTCCTGGGTGAGCGGGCGGCACACAGTGAAGGTAGGCGGAGACTACCGCTTCTATAGCAATCCCAAATCGGGAGCGCAGGCTGAAGATGGCTATTTTCAGTTCAGTTCACTGGCGAATTTCCTGACCGCGACGCCCGCTCTAGCCACTTTCGTTAAACCAGGCTCGATCGTACCCAGACGCTGGCGTCAATCGATGACATCGTTCTACATGCAGGATGATATGCGGCTTTCGGACCGGCTGACGCTGAACCTCGGCGTTCGCTACGAACGGCAAAGCGTCCCAACTGAAGCCAATGGATACTCCTCCGTCATTCGAAATCCGTTGGCGGATCGCGATGGCACTCCCGGCGCGCCCTACGTGAATCCTACGAATCTCGGATTTGCCCCAAGGGCAGGCCTGGCCTGGAAACCTTTCGCCGACGGAAGAACCAGTGTTCGCGGCGGCTTTGGTCTTTTTTATAGTCCTCTATGGAGCGACTGGTACGCGGCGGCAGGAGGCAACCCGCCGTTCACTTTGGTTGGCAGCGTCAGCAATCCCTCATTTCCCAATGCGTACTCACAAATCGGCTCGCAGCCTTTCATCAGCGGGTCGATCAACACGCAGGATTATCTCCCTGAATACCCGTACGTCATGCAGTACAACCTGACCCTTCAAAGACAGTTTGGGCAGAATGGGGTATTGACGGCAAGCTATGCCGGGTCGAGAGGCATTCATCTGCCGAGGCTTGTTGATTTCAACCAGTCGCCGCAGACTGTTCTCTCTGACGGCCGCGTATTTTTCCCGGCAGGTTCCGTACGACAGAATCCGAATTTCGGCATACTCAGGATGGCCAAGACCGATGGTTTGAGCTACTACAATGCGTTGGAGCTTTCCTGGGAGAAGCGGCTCGGCAAAGGCCTGCTCTACCGCGTGAACTACACGTGGTCGAAGAGCATCGATACCGGGTCCCTCTTTATAACGCCGGGCGGCGCAAATGATATGCCGCAGAATCCGCTCAGCCTGAAGGCTGAGCGTGGACTTTCCAATTTCGATATTCGCAATAATCTGGCCGGATATCTGGTTTGGGAAATCCCGGCAGTTCCAGGGCCGAAGATTCTCACCAAAGGATGGCAGTTCAACGCGATCCTGCAGTTTGCTTCCGGCCAACCCTTCGGCGTGACGGTCAGCTATGATCGCGCTCGCGCGAATGCCGATGCGGCTACGGGCGCGGTCCGCCCTGATCTGTGTCCCGGCGCCAGCAACAATCCGATTCTGGGCGGTCCTGATCAATATTTCAATCCGAGGGCATTTTGCCTTCAAGAAGCCGGCTTCTATGGCAACCTGGGGCGCAACACGTTGATCGGCCCGGGCCTCATCCTGTTGACTCCCGCATTGAGCAAGCAGTTCGTATTCCGGGAACGGGTTCGGATTCAGTTTCGTTCGGAGTTCTTCAACGTTTTGAACCATCCCAACTTCGCGGCGCCCGGTTCCCGGGTCGTATATAACAACTCCGGTCTGGTGGGCAGCGCTGGCCTGATTACAGCGACGACAACCACATCGCGGCAGATTCAATTCGGTCTGAAGTTGTCCTTCTGACAAGTGGGACAAGCCCGGCGCGAGATCGACACTCGCCGTCACGCCGCCGCAGATTCAAACAGCGGCCTTTGCCAATGCGGAGGGAGCTGCTGCCAGGATTGCGCGAGTGAAAACTCCCCAGTTGCAAGCCGAACAGGTACGGCTGCCTCTGCGCGCCATGTCGCGCAACCATACTGGGAATCCGAGGCTACCCCGCCATTTTCTCGCTCCCGTCCCGCCTGGAAACGCCGCCGTATCCAACACCCCCGTGAGATTGCGGTAGGGCCGCCGGAAGCCTATGGCGAGCCCCACTGGAAAGAATTGCTTCCTTCCCCGTGGAAACCAACTGCGCCCGATCGCCGCCACCGATCCGGCGCAATTTGCCGGGGAGATATCAATCTGTGGCGCACCGGCAGGTCCATAAACAATGGATAACGTTCACTCACCAATTGACGCAAGGCGCAGTTGCGGCGTTCGCCAAGGTGATGCTGTTTCCGCCTTTCGCAACCTCACAGGAAGGGATTCGGGGCGCGCAAGCCTGCTATTCCTACACGGCGGACGGCAAGCTGCAATTCCCGGGCAACTATCGGGAGTGGGTCTTTGTCTCCTCCGGGAGCGGGATGACCTATGGACCTTCTGCGAATCCCAACGGCCCGCCGCAGTTTGACAGTGTATTTGTGAATCCAGCCGCATAACGCGAATTCCGCAACTCCGGCAAATGGCCGGAGCAATCCATATTTGTCCTGGAAATTCGGAATGCCAAAAGCGAAGGCTCCATCAACCGTGCCGGCAGATCTCAAGGAGAGGTCGCAGCCGTGGAAGTTCTAATCAAAGACACACGCCGGTATGCCGACACGCGGGGCTGGGGGTTCTTTGAGTACGGAGGGGAGGAAAGGGAGCCGTCAGCCCAATTGCCCAAAGCCGCCCGTTGCTACGCCTGCCATGCCGCAAATGGGCGGTTGAACATACTTTCGTACAGTTTTATCCAACCCTCGTCCCCGTCGCCGCCAAGCATAAGACACTTGGCGTAGAACTTTCCGGCAAATAGCGTTTGTCGGCATCTATCGCTTGGGCATCGCTTTTTCTGTCGCCTGAGGGCCTCCAGGGGGAGCCCCCTGTTCGAGCATGTAAAGGGCGACGGCCCTGAGCGCTTCTTCGCCGAGATGATCCATAGACGGCATCGGCGAGTACTGCGCCCGCTTCTTCCCAGGATTCTTTGCCCACTTCACGATGTCCTCCGGGTGATCCTTGTGAAGCTGATAGATTTCGGTAAGGGCCGGGGCATAAACCATACCTGTTCTGCTGTGACACGATCCACAGACTTGCAGGAAGACAGTCTTTCCGGAGGGTGGCCCAGTCAGAGATTCACCGGCTCCGCGGCCGGCCTTCAGACTCATCTGGGTGGCCAGTTCCAACGCACCGAACTCTACTGTGCGTTCACGCACTCTGCTTCGATGCTCCTCCAAAGCGCTTTCTCTGTAGAAGTGGCGGCCTTGCCCCATCTGCAACGCAGTGCCGCCCAATAGCGCCGCGATCACCCAGAATCGAGCATCGACGAATCGTTGCGTCCTACGAATCTCGACGCGCAGCAAATAGAGCATGACGATGCCCAGGGCCGCCCCTCCGAGGATGGCTGCCATGGTCCGAAGATTGAGACGATTCGAACGAAGCGTAAGGAGCGTAAGCGGGCCAATGGCGAACTGCGCGCAGGTGACGGAAAACGTCAATTTATAGAGATGACGCATGAGGTTATTCCGATCGAAGCCTTCCACTTCCGCGGCGCCCTTACGTCCTAGCCAAGCGCATAAGAACAGGGCCGTCACTGCCACACTGGCCGCCATGAAGTGCAGGTAGCGAGGGAAGACATTCCCCACTTGGAGGGAATCGAAAAAGCCGCCAATCTCACTCCACTTATCGGGAAGAAGCATGAGGTTGATATTGGACAGAAAGATGAGCGGAATCGTGAAAAAGCAGAGCGCCATCATTAGCCCAACACGCGTGTGGCGGCGCTTGAGGCAACCCACATTCCATTTGTCCCAGGTGTACTTGTACACATAGGCAAGGAGGAACGCAGCGGTGATCAGCGGGATCAACGCCGCCCAAGCGTGCCCAGTTAGCGTATTCGCCGCGTAGAATTGCGGCGTGTAGAGCAGGCTTATCATCAACAAAGGCGCGATGCCGAGAACCACCGCCATGCTTTTGTTCACGGTGATCGTTTCGATAATGCTTTGCGCCAACCGGTCGTACTTCCGGTCCCGGAACCCGGCGAACTCGTAAGCCACCGAAAGTAAAGCCGCGCCCACGGTGAGATTCACAAACAATAGATGGAGGAGAAGAGCCGGCACGATCAAGATGCCCAGCCATTCTTCCGGAAGAGGCAACGGCAGCGGCAGATCACGGGGCACGGGCGTCATTGCGCTCCCCCCACCTGGCGCGCGGCAACCTTCCAACCATTTGCTTTTGCGCCTGGCTGCAGACTCTTCAGATATAGCGCCAACGCTTCCGCCTCCTGGGAATTGCCGGGGAACGGCGGCATGTAGGTGCGGGTCATGTGCATACCGAACAGGAAGCCCGACATCTGCTCCGCGTCCCACGGTTCGTCACCGTACATGCGCCGGAAGTTGTCAACCACACTATTGACCCCACTCGTTGTGTGGCAACGGGAGCAGGCAAGACGAAACATCTCCCGCCCGGCCTCAAACTTGTTTTCCGGAGTGACTTTGCGGACACTCGCGTAGGTCGCGTACGGCAACATTCCATCACGTTGCAGGACGGGGAGTTCCGACACCCGCACCCCGTTCGAATACATATAACCCGCAATCACATAGGGCTTTCGAATAAACTCGCGAACGCGTTCGAAATGGCCCAGCAACCATGCGGCAAGCAGAAACGGAATAACCAGCCAGTAACGAGGCACCAGCCTGGGCCGCCAAGCGCCCAAGGCCGCCGTAGCCAGGATGACCAGGACCGTCAACGCCAGGATCTGGCCAAACATCGAATACCACTTACTGAATGCCTGCGTCATCACACCTACGTCCGCGTTGATCCGCATGGCCGCGGGCACAGCCTGCCAGTACCAAATCGCGGAGGCCAAGCATAGGGGGAGCCAGGAGAGCGTCCATCGTGCGGCCAGTTTCACCGCGGCCGTCCGGAGTTCGGGCTGTTCGCGGGTAACGAATGGAATGCAGAACCAGATGAAGAGCCCTGATGTCGTCATCGCGAAAGCGGTGCGGAAGGCAAGTTGCGGGATGTAGAGCGGATTGAATACCGCGTCCAAAAAGCCCTTGGTTTCGCCCCAAGCTCCGGAGTTCATCATGAAGCCGAGAATCGCGACGATCAGCGCCATGGTGAGCCACGAAAAGATGCTCAACGCCACACCGAGCACCATATGCCATGGCTTTCCGCGTCCAGCCGATAGCTTTCTCCAAGTGAGGTAGTAGGCCATGATGAGCACGACTTCGCTGACAAACACCAACCATTCGGTGAACCATTGCCAGAAAAACACGCGCAACAGGCTTGCGATTGCAAAGGGCGCGACGATCGAGGTTGTGAACCAAATACCGACGCCGGTCAAGGCTCCGAGCGTTGTGGTTATGACAAAAACGATGAAGACCATGCGGTGGGTCATCCCGTCCCACTGGGCGTCTCTTCGTTTCCAGCCGATCCATTCGAACAGCGTGAGTAGGGGATAGGCGCCTACCGCCATGGGGTGATTGATGAGAACGTGAATGATGGCTGTGATGGCAATCAGCATGCGGTTGCCGAGCCAATCCAGGTGGAATATCGGAAAGTCCATTGTAAGAGGGGTGGAATGGTCACAGCCGTTACTGCTGGCCAAGAATTCCTACACTTTGACAGTAAAACCGTGGTTGCGCTTTGGGAATGCGTCATGATGTCGCTGCGACAAGGCGCCGCACGAGAGAAGGCGGCGGTTCCCCCATACTGGATTTCGATGCTTCGTCGCCGCTTTTGCTCCTCGCCCCAGAAAGGGCGGTTCGATACCTGGTACCCGGTACTATTGCCGCTTACGCTAGCGGCCAATGGAGCGATCTGCTACCTCCTGCTGGTCCACTGAACCCGCAGCATAGGGTTGCGGCAATTTGCCGCACAGCCTAACGGAGCGCCAGCGATAGCATGGAGGGGAGGCCGACTGTGCTTTCGCAAAAACCTGAAACATCCTCCCGGATCGCTTTGCCGTGGATTGTCCGTATGCGTTATGGCATCGCGACGGGCGAGATCGCGCTGACAATCTTCGCCAAAGTCTTTCTGGGCCTTGACCTACCTTTGCTGCTGATGCTCATCGTTCCGGTCCTCGCCATTGCCACCAACCTTTGGTTGGGCCGTACGATCCAATCTTCAGGCGGCCTCCCGGCAACTCCAACGGCCGGCCTCTTGGGCGGCGTATTCTATTTCGACGCCCTCTGTCTTACCCTTTTGCTGATGGCTAGCGGTGGGCCGTCGAATCCCTTCACGGTGCTCTATTTGGTCCACATCACCCTGGCAGCGGCCATTCTGTCGGCGAAGCAGACCTGGTTGCTGGGCCTATTTTCAGTCGGTTGCTTTGGCCTACTGTTTCCGTTCAATCACCCTGTGCCGGAACTGGGCAACCATCACACTGGGAACCTGCATTTCGTAGGAATGTGGCTGAGCTTCGTGGCGGCGGTCTTGTTGGTTGCGACCTATGCGTCCAAAATCTCCAGCCTACTTCGACGGCATGAAGCCGCCTCTCTAGAGATGGAAATGGAACTGGCGAAAAAGGATCGCGTTGCGTCGCTCGTGACGCTCGCGGCCGGCGCGGCCCATGAGCTGAGCACGCCCCTGAGCACGATCGCTGTTGTCGCCAAAGAGTTGGAGCGAACGGTAGCGAGCCCATCCGGGATGAGCCTCGCGGCAAGCGCTGCAATCGGCGAAGACAGCCGGCTCATCCGCCAGGAGGTCGAGTACTGTCGGCAGATTCTGCAGCGAATGAGCGATGAGGGCGCAGAGGCCCGTGGGGAAGCGTTCGTCCATTGCCCTGTACAAGACTTACTGTCTGACCTTGCTTCGGCTTTCCCTGGCCAAGTTATTGTTCCCGCTAAGACAGGGTTGCTTTTGACTTTGCGCATACCCAGGAAAGCGGTGCTGCAGGCCTTGGTAGGACTCGCGAAAAACGGCATAGAAAGCATGACGGACCGGCCGGGCGCCACCGTGGAGGTTCACGCCGAAACTGGACCGGAAAGGAACGTCCAATTTGTTATTCGAGACAGGGGCTGCGGCATGAGTACTGACTTTCTCCGCCGTGCGGGCGAGCCCTTCCTGACAACAAAGCCTCCTGGCTCGGGAATGGGTCTTGGCGTGTTTCTGGCACGGAATCTGGCGGAGAGACTGGGCGGAGCCCTCACATATACCTCGGAAATGGGCAGAGGCACAGCCGCCCGGTTCGAATTGCCTTCCTCCTACGTTGTGAGCGTGTCCACGAGCGACGTGCCGTTGGTGAAAAAATGACGGGAGAGACGGCAGACGACAAGATCGCTCTTGTGGTGGATGACAACGAGGTTTTTCGTACCCGGTTGTCGCGCGCATTCGCCAACCGCGGCTGGCGAGCCGAAAGCGCGGCGGAAGGCGAAGGGGCCCTGAAACTCGCCGCAGTACTGTCGCCGGATCTGGCGATTGTCGACCTTCGTCTTCCAGGCATGGGCGGTCTGGACATTGTGCGCGCATTGCGGCAACTGGATGATTCCATCCGCATCATTGTCCTAACCGGCTACGGCAGCATCGCGACCGCATTGTCCGCAACCCGGTTAGGAGCGGACCACTACCTCAGCAAACCAGCGGATGCCGACGAAATCCTGGCCGCCTACGAGCGTATTGAAATGGGCTCTGAGCCGGGAGCGGCGCTGGATGATACGGCGGTCGTGCCCAGCTTGGCCCGAGTGGAGTGGGAACACATCCAGCGAGTTTTGGCGGGTGTCGACGGCAATATCTCGCAAGCAGCGCGGCTTCTCGGGTTGCATCGCAGGTCGCTCCAGCGCAAGCTGTCGAAACTCCCGCCGCAGGTCTAGGGCTGCTTATGCCTGGGCCATACCAAGCCAGCGGCTGATTCCCGGGGACCGCCGGAGCACCACACGTTCCAACAAGGCCAGCGCGATGATAGAGACCCCGAGCATCGGAAATACCACAGCCAGTACGAGAATCGACGCAATCGCAAGAAGACCCACCGCGGGCCATTGCGCAGCTACCGGCGCTCCCAGAGTGCCCGCAGGGCGGCGACGCCACCACATCACCACCGAACTGAGGGACAATGTGGCCGCTCCGAGCGCCGTCAACAGCCCGACCATCTGGTTCAGGATTCCAAAAAGCTGACCTTCGTGATAGGAGATCCCCATGCTCACAACCCGATCCATAGCCGGCTTGTCGGAGAATTTCTCGTGTCGAAGGATTGCGCCGTTTGCCGGATCGAGCGTGAAGCTATCCTGCCGCATTCTGTTTTGCGAGTTGGAACGCGCAAACCAAGAACCGTCTTTCCGTACAGGCGGTAGTATCTGGACTGGATAGGCCAGGGGCAGCCGCTCTACCGCTGGAAGCAGCCTGTCAATCGCCGCGTAGGCGTCCGGGACCGGCGGCGGCTGCATCGCCCGTTTGCCAAATCTCGCCGGGGCCTTCTCTGCCTCTTTCGGCGGACTGTGAAGTCCATGCCCGGATCTCGAATTCGCTGCCCCCGCGTTTTCGGAGGAACCACCCGCCGGCCAGTCGGGAGCCGTTGTGATGCCGGCGAAGGAAGTACGAACCATGCGGAAATAGCCGCCCCAACTCTTCGCCCAAGGCAAACCGGTCAGCAACAGGCCGAGCACAAAGATCGATGCCCACAGTCCGGTCACAGAATGTAGATCTTTCCACCATAGGCGACCCGTCAATTGGAGACGAGGATATAAGAAGCCCGCGGCCTGAAATTCGGTTCGGGGCCACCATAGCGCGAGGCCAGTCAGGATAAGAACGATCGTCCAGCACCCAGCCAATTCGATCAGCATCGATCCCTTGTCGCCCGCCATCAACTCACCGTGCAGAAGAAATACCTTGCTAAGCGGACGATCTTGCTCCCCGATCCGGTGCAGTACTTCGGCTGTTCCGGGATGTATGTATATCCGCTGCTCCTCCAAGTCTCTGTTTACGACAATCTGCGGCGCCCCGCCCGCATTTCGCGGGAGTTGATAGTAGCTGAGGCTTGATCCCGGCGCAGAGGCCAAAGCAGCTGTTACCAATTCTCCCGGGCGAAGCGCCGATTCTCCGGGAGCCAGCAAACCCTCATAGGGGCGGTCCATCCATCCCTCAATCTGCGGCTTGAAGAGGTAGATTATGCCGGTGAGGGAAAGCCAAAGAACAAAAGGAACGCAAAACAGCCCGGCATAAAAATGCCACCGCCAGATTGTTCGCACGTCAGGGAGCATTCGCTTGCGTTGGCTTTGGCTCATGAATAAAGTGGGGCGGCGACCGCGGAGTTCAAGAAACAACTGTACGGTTGCGGTCTCCTGGAGCGCAATGCGGCAATTTGCCGCATCGCGAGGAGAACGCAGCGCCCGGAGAATGCCATTGCGCCTATCTGCGACGGGGTCCGGCTACCTTCCCTTCTTTCCGGCAACCGGGTATCCCTGCCAGAGATACTCCAAGGCGGCAGGCAGGGTCTGTTGCTTCACGGTGCGGTCCGTGTGCCCCGCATTGCGGGCGAAAACGAATTGGTAGTGATAACCCTTGTCCGCCAGCACCTTGGCCATTCGCTCATTGGCGAGCACCCAGTCATGATACGCATCGCGCGTGTTGAGGTTGTCGCGGTCACTGACTTCCATCCAGATGCGAAGAGGTTTTACCGGACTGTTGGGGATGATTGTCTCGTGGAAGTCCCAGGCTCCGTGCGGCGTTTCCGCGTTGTAAGGCCACTGCTGATATACGTAGGTGCCGGAGTAGGTGAGCACACGGTGGTACCACTCGGGGTGATACCAGGCCATGATCAGCGCAGCCGAACCTCCTGAACTACCTCCCATCGTGGCGCGGCCATCGGGATCCTTGGTGAGCTTGACGCTGGCGATCTTTTCGACCAGAGGAAGCACTTCGGCTTCCACGAATTCGCCATATTTGCCCGACATCGTGTCGTATTCCAGGCCGCGTTGGCTGCCCTGCGCATCGCCGCTCCCGTTGCCGATCGAGATGGCGATCATGGCCGGGACGCGCTTCTGCGCGATCAGGTTGTCGAGCACGGTGAAGAGCAGTTTGTCCGGTCCGTCGGCGCCGACAATAAACGGGGCCTCAGTTCCAGGGACATACTGTTTGGGGACATAGACGGCCACCTTGCGCGTATAGGGAGCCGGGTAGCTATTGACGATCAATTTCGAGGGATCGTTGGGATCGGGGCGCGCAAATGTACCGGGTTCCCTGGCAATACCCGGATAAAATTTGCTGTCCTTGGACTCCATGGTGAAGTTAAAGACCTCCCCTTGGGGTACACCTTCCCGCACCAAGGACTCCGGCGCCGGATTGTGGGTGGGCCCGATGATAAAGTTGCCGTCCTCGTTCACGGGCGCGTTGGCGCCATCGGGCAGTTCCTTGGCCGTGACATAGCCGGGCGTATGAGGGTCCCGGGTGGGCGGCGGTTGGCGCGGCGGGCGTGCGGGAGCGGGCGGCGCCTGTGCAACGGCCAGCAGGCTAGCGGCAAAAAAGGTGAGCAAGAGTTTACGGGGCATGGTGGTTCTCGCGGATTTGATCTTGCAACAGCTTATACCCTGGCGAGGCCGCCAGCCGGAAGCCGGATTCGCCGCCTACTCAGAATCTGTTGACCCGCCTATTTTATCCGGGTAATATTAGGCCATGGAAGAGCAACAAACCTACACGGCATTTGGCGGCCCGCAGAAAATTGCTTCGGGTTCCCGAACGGCGATTATCGAGGCCCTGCGGGCGTGGGTGAAGGAACGGGGGGAGGCGGGCGTACTCGTATTTGACGACCGGACGGGAAAGCAGATTGATCTCCCGTTGCGGGATGGGGCGGAGGCAGCCGTTCCGGCAGAGACCCGGACGGGACCGGGACGACCGAAGCTTGGGGTGGTATCGCGCGAGGTGTCTTTGCTGCCGCGCCACTGGGAGTGGCTGGAGGATCAACCGAATGGGGCATCGGCCGCGCTTCGCCGGCTGGTAGACCAGGCCCGGCAGGCGCCGGAAAACCAAGCCAAGCAGGCCCGGCAGGCGGCGGGGCAATTTTTGTTGGCGATGGCTGGGAACTTTGCCGGGTATGAGGAAGCGACCCGCGCGCTCTACGCCGGCGATATGGAGCGGCTGCGAGCGCTGACGGCCGATTGGCCCGCGGAGATCCGCGCCCATGCATTGGCGCTGGCGGAGAGCCGTGGGTAGGGACGGCCCGGCGTGGCTGGCCTGGATGGAATTGCCGCTGGCGCTGGCCGCTCCCGAGGGAAGGGGCAAACGTGATAGTTTGCCTAGCGACGCTGGCGCGGACCGGCGCGAGGAGGCCGATTGCTGCGACGAGAGTTTCTGGGAGCCGGAGCGGGATTCGCTCTAGCCGCACAGCCGGGAGGCGAGTGGGGCGGACCGGTGATCGATATTCACCTGCATCCGCGGCGGACGCCGGGCGAGAGCTTCGCCCACGTGCAGGGCTGCGGCGCGACGAAGGCGGTCCTGTTAACGAACCTACGAAACGCCGATTGGGCGAAGGCCGAGATCGCGGCGCATCCGGACCGGTTCGTATGGTTTGCGGCCGCCGATCCGACGGAACCGGAAAACTTCGCCGGGTTGCAGAGGGCGCTGGACGGCGGGGCGCGCGGAATCGGCGAGATGAAGAGCCATACGGCGGCCGATGCCAAAGATATGCGGCGGGTGTACGATATGTGCGCCGAGCGGAAGGTCCCGGTGCTGATCCACTTCCAGGAGACATCGAAATTCACGGGCGAGGAGGGGTGGAACACCGGGTTTTCCCACTTTGACGCGATTCTGAAAGCCCATGAGAAAACGACTTTCATCGGCCATGCCAATTTCTTTTGGGCGAGCATCAGTACGGATTTGGCGCGGGAATCTGAGTATCCCGCGGGGCCTGTGAAACGGACGGGCGTAACAGACCGGTGGCTGGCCGAGTACCCGAACCTGTGGGGCGATCTATCCGCGAACTCCGGGAACAACGCGCTGAGCCGGGACCGGGATTTCGCGCGGGACTTTCTCCAACGGCACCAGAACAAATTGCTGTTCGGCTCCGACTGCAGCTGCAAAGATGGGCGCGGCCTGGGGAGCGGGGCGCTGCTGCCCCGCCTGAAGAACAAGTGCGTGGGGCGCGATACGTTGGGGCTGCTGAAAGACTTGACGGCGCCCGCTGTGTTCCGGAAAATCACCTGGACGAACGCGCATACGTTGCTCTCGCTATGAACCGGCGTACATTCCTTGCGGCATGCGGCGGCGCAGCGACGGCGGCCGCGGCTCCAGCGGTACCCAAGGGGGCCTGCGATTGCCACACCCATATCTTCGGCGACCCAGCGCGATTTCCGTTTTCGCCGGAGCGGAGCTATACGCCTCGGCCGGCGCTGCCGGAACAGATGCTGGCGTTGCATCAACGATTGGGGATGGATCGCGTGGTGATTGTAACGCCGAGCGTGTATGGCACGGACAACGCGGCGACGCTGTGGGGAATGGCGGAGTTGGGACACAAGCGGGCGCGCGGTATTGCGGTGATCGATGAGCGGACGACGGAAGCGGAGTTGGACCGCATGGACAAGGCGGGCGTACGGGGGATCCGGCTGAACCTGGCGACAGCGGGGATTGCCGATCCGGCCGAGGGGCGGGAACGATTCCGCCGGGCGGCGGAGCGGATGCGGCGGCGAGGCTGGCACATACAGATTTATGCGGCGCCAGCCGTGGTGGCGGGTATCCGGGATTTGGTGATGGAGTCGCCCGTGCCCGTGGTGTTCGACCATTTCGGCGGAGCGAAAGCGGCGCTTGGCGTGGAACAGCCGGGGTTTGCGGCACTGCTCGCCATGGTGGAGAGCGGGAAGGCGTATGTGAAAATTTCGGGAGCGTACCGCGCCTCCGAGCGAGGGCCGGATTACCCGGACGCCGCGCCGCTGGCGCGCGCCTTAACGGAGGCTAACCCGGACCGGATTCTGTGGGGCACGGACTGGCCGCATCCGGATTCACCAGGGCCCGCGGGACGGAAAGCGACGGAAGTGAGCGCGCCTCTGCCGGTTGACGATGCGCGGCTTTTGGGGCAATTGACGGCGTGGGCTCCGGATGCCGGGGTGCGGAAGAAGATATTGACGGAGAATCCAGCGCGGCTGTATGGGTTTTAGCCGGCGTCCGCGGCCACAGGCAAGCCCTATCTCGCTATTCCGGAAACAGGAAGCGCCCAAATGGCGGCGCAACTTGCCACCATGGAAACAGATGGCACGACCCCAAATACTGCTCACCAATGACGACGGCTGGGACGCACCCGGCCTGGCCGCACTCGCCACGCTGGCGGCCCGGTTGGGCGACATCTACGTTGTGGCGCCCCGCGACCCGCACTCCTACGCCGGACACCGGGTGACCACGGACCAGCCCATGACGCTGGCCTCGACAGCGCCGAACGCCTACCACTTGTCTGGGACTCCGGCCGACTGTGTGCGGGTGGCCTTGACGGCTCTACTGCCGGATATCGATTGGGTGATTTCGGGCATCAACCGCGGCGGGAATCTGGGCGTAGACATCTACTCCTCGGGAACGGTGGCCGCCGCCCGGGAGGCGGCCTTTCTGGGCAAACCGGCCATCGCGGTCTCTCAGTATGTACGGAGGGATATTCCCCTCAACTGGGGGTCTTCCATCGCGCTGGCGGAACCGGTGCTTGCGCGATTGCTGGCCAATGGACGGGGGAAGGCGGGCGAATATTGGAACGTCAATCTTCCGCACCTGGAGGAGTCGCGAACCGCTCCGGCGGTGGAGTGTCTTCCCGATGACGGCCCGCTCGATGTGCAGTTCCGAAGGGACGGAAACGCCTTCCACTATGCCGGCGCCTATTCCTCGCGGCCCCAACGGGCGGGCCGCGACGTGGAATACTGCTTCCAGGGAGCGGTGACAATCAGCCGACTTCCGGTCTAGCCAGATGCCTTTGTCCCGCCGCTTCCTTCTCCTCTTCGCCGCGGTTCTCCCGGCACAGACGCCGCCGGAACAGGCTGTGGCCACGTTCGGGACAACGGTAGCCAGTTCGTCCGGACTGCAGGGCGATATTTATCTCTTGAAGCCGACCGACGACCTGCTACCGAACTTTCGGCGCAAAAAGCCGGTGGGCTCCATTTACACAACCTCGCTCGCGGTTACGCCACGTTCCTTTGAGCAGGGATTTCCGGGCATTACCGACCGGTTTGAATGGTTCGCCATTGATTACAAGGGAAAGTTCTGGGTGGAGCAGGCCGGCGTGTATCAGTTCCGGCTATTGTCCGACGATGGGTCCAAGCTTTGGCTCAATGGCTCTCTCGTCATCGACAATGACGGGGAACATCCGCCGCAGCATGTGGACGGGAACGCCGAATTGTCGCGGGGAGTGCATACACTGCGCGTCGCTTATTTCCAAGGGCCTCGCGCGCAGGTGGCGCTGATGCTTTACGTGTTGCGGCCTGGCGATACGCAGTGGCGCCTGTTTGACACGAACGATTTCCGGCCGCCGCCCGATCCGGCGCAGTGGACAGAGGGGACGGTGAAAAAGGTGAAGCGGGGCAGCAACCAATAACGGCGGATTACGGGCGCGGGTTGGCTTGCCGGAGATCGTAGAGGAATAGCGAACTGCCAATGAGCCCAGCAGGCTGGCGCTGCCGGAGCCATTCATAACTGCCCGGGCGTATGTATACATCGTGCAGCAGCGTGGCGCTGATGACGCCGATGCAATTCATGCGGCCCCGCTCGTCCTTGTCCCAGGTTTTCGGCAGATATTCGGCGGTTATACCGTAGTATTTCGGATCAGCGGAACCGAAGTACTCCAGGCAGACCGTGCCGGGAGATTGCGTGTCGATATAGGTTTTCAGCCGTTTCAAGTCCTGGCCCCAATCGAGATTGGAGTCCAATAGATAACGGGACCCGACGGCCGTACCGCCCGAGGGAACATTGAAAAAGCCGAGATAACCGGGAAAGGCCGCTAAGGACTCCGCCGCCTGCAAAGCGACGAAACAGGCGGCCACGGCCAGGTACCGGCGAGCCGGCAGGAGGGCGGCCAGCGCGCCGATCGCCAACAGGTAGACAAACGGAACGACGGGCAGCAGGTGCCGCACGCCAATATTGATGTGGCTGGTAAGCGTAACGGCAAAATAAGCCAGCGGCGCCGCGGCCAGGGCCGACCACAAATAGGACGGACGCGGGGCACGCAAGAGGAGAGGAAACTTCCAAAGGCCGATGGCCAGCGCGAGCATAGTCAACAGCAGCAGCGCGACGGTGGATTTGACCAGGTAGGTGAACGGAAAGTACCACCACCACCCTTTATTCGAGATCTCTCCGAGCAGATAGGCCGTATGACCTTCGTTGTTATGATCGATGACCGTGCGGACTCCGGTTAAATAGGTATGGGGCGGCAGCAGATAACCACGGACGGGTTCCGCCTTCACGTCAATCGGGCGGCCGCGCAATACGCGCCAGGATTCTGGGGCGTACAGAAGGGCAACCACTAGCAGAGATACAACGCCGCCCAGGACCAGCACGCCGTACGAGCGCAGGACGGAAGCCGCCGGCGGCCGGTATAAGAGCGTATGAAGCAACAACAGCCCCGGCAGCAAGGGAAGCAGGAGGAGCATGGAAAATTTTGCGCCCAGCGCCAGTCCCAGAGCGAGCGCGGCACAAAGCGCGCGCCGGGGCGCCGGATGGAGCCAATAGTCCACCCACAGAAAGACAGCCAGAAAGAAACACAACGCGCTGGTGACATCCGTCGTGACATAGCGGCCATGAGCTGTGATGTTGGGGTCCAGCGCGCAGAGCCAGACAACGGGTACAGCCACGGAAGCGCCAAAATGCCGCCGGGCGGCCCAGGCGACGGCGAGCAGAAGCAGCGCGGAAACGGCGATGGTAGGCAGGCGGCCCAGGAAGAGCAAAACGTCCGCGTGATAAGGCCCCTCGTAGAGAAATGCCTTGGCAAACGCGGATTGATCGATGAGCAGTTTGGGATCGCTCGGCAAAGGCGGATTCAAGATGAGCAGAGGCAAGGCACAGAGGAGCTTCTGCAAGGGCGGATGCTCGACGTTCAATCCGTAGCGTCCGGTTTTCCAGTATCGGTAGCCGGCGGCGAGGTGGACGCCTTCGTCAAACGTGGCGCTTTCCTGGCGAACGGAAAGGACCTGGAGCGCAGCCAGAAGCAGGACAGGGACGGCGATCAGCAGCCGGAAGCGTTTTTCGAGAAACTGGTGCAAGTTGCCATCGTAGCGGGTTCTGCGAAGAGGAGGAAAGGATTTGCAGGGAGAGATTCCGGTAATCAATCCAGCGACCGGGGAGGAGATCGGGCGGGCGCCGGATCAGGGAGCGCGGGAGGTGGACGAGGCCGTTGCCGCGGCGCGGGCTTGTTTCCGCCAGGGGATCTGGCGCGGCAAGAACGGGACGGAGAAGGAACGGACCCTGCTGGCAGCGGCAGACGCGCTGGAAACCCACCGGCAGGCGCTGGGAGAGCTGGTCAGCCGGGAAACCGGAAAGACGCTGGCGGAGGCGCTGCGCGGCGACGTGGACGGCGCCATTGACGCGTTTCGTTACTACGCCGGAGCGGTGCGGCGGATTGCCGGGGAGACGTTGCCAATCGACGGGCCGTTTCTGAACTACACGCTCCGGGAACCGGCGGGCGTGGTGGGCGCCATTGTGCCGTGGAACTTTCCGCTTTGCCTGGCCGCCTGGAAAGTGGCTCCGGCGCTGGCCTGCGGCTGTTCGGTGGTGCTGAAACCGAGTGAGATGACGCCGCTTTCCGCGTTGCGGATGGCGGAACTGGCTTGGCAGGCCGGCGTTCCGGGAGGCGCGCTGCGCGTGGTGACCGGGTACGGCGAAACGGCAGGCGAGGCATTGGCGCGTCATGGAGACGTTGACAAGATCGTTTTTACGGGCAGCCCGAAGACGGCGCGGCGGCTGCTGATTGCGTCGGCCGAATCCAATCTGAAACCGGTGAGTCTGGAACTCGGCGGCAAATCGCCGAACATTGTCTTCGCGGATGCCGACTTGGACGCGGCGGCGAGGAAGGCGCTCTGGGGCATTTTCCATAACAAGGGCGAAGTATGTACGGCCGGTTCGCGGCTGCTGCTGGAGGATTCGATCCACGATGCCTTTGTCGACCGGTTGATTGCGCGCGCGGAACAACTGCGCACCGGCGATCCGATGGATCCGCGGACGGAGATGGGTTCGCAGATCAGCCCGGCGCAGATGGAGCGGATTCTCGGCTACATTGCTCGCGCGCGGGAAGCCGGCGCTACGCTGCGCTGCGGCGGCCGGCGATTAGGGGACCGGGGTTGTTTCGTGGCGCCGACCATCTTCACGGAAGTTACGCCCGAGATGGAGATTGCGCGAGAAGAGGTATTCGGTCCCGTACTCGCCGTATTGCGGTTCCGGGACGAGGCCGAAGCGATCCGGATTGCCAATGGCACCACGTATGGTCTGGCGGCCGCCGTATGGACGCGAGACCTTCGCCGCGCCCACCGGATGGCAGCGGCGCTGCAAGCGGGCGTCGTGTGGATCAACACTTACAACGGATTCGATACGGCCACGCCATTCGGCGGCGTGAAACAAAGCGGGTTCGGCCGCGATTTAGGCGCGGCCGCCCTGGATCAATATACGCAGGTGAAATCAGTCTGGGTGGCGCTTTAGGAGCCGCTCAGGCGTTCTGGAGGCCGGGTCTACCGGCTTCAGAAACAAAGCTGCGCGAAGTGACGACGGGAGCACCCGGCTTGGAGACGTACGGCACCGTGCGGAAGTCCGCGCGCATCTGCCCCGGGGTGAGAACGCAGGAGACATAGCCGCGGCGAGCCCCGTGCCACTTTAAATGCGGATTTTCGGCGTAGACATCTTCGACGCCTTTCATGGCGTCAAGCCCATCGCCGCTGGAGGTGATCGAAGTTCCGGTGAGTTCAACGGCCACGGGCGCGGATTTCTCGTTCTTCCAATCGACCCGCAGATCGCTGGCCCAGTTAGAGTGGATGTCTCCGGTGATGACAACGGGATTGGCAATGCGTTTGTCGCGGTAGTAGCGCAGCAGGCGGTCGCGGCAGGCTTCATATCCGCTCCACTGGTCCATGGAGAGCAATTCGCCGTCTCCGCGTTTAAAGTCGATTTTGGCAACCAGAACCTGCTGCGCCAGTATGTTCCAGGCGGCTTGGGAGCCGGCCAGACGGCTTTCGAGCCAGGAATGCTGTTCGGGCCCGAGCAGAGTGGCGGCCGGGTCATAAGTCTCTTTGCAGGGTTCCTTGCGGCCGTCGCCGCAAGGCTGATCCGTACGATACTGGCGCGTATCGAGGACTGCGAAATCCGCCAACCGGCCCCATCCCAAGCCGCGATAGAGCAACATCGACGAGCCCTTCGGGGCGGCCGCGGCGCGGAGCGGCATATTTTCGTAATAAGCCTGATACGCGTTGGCGCGGCGCTCGAGTAACTGCTGCCGGGTCTGCTTATCTTCGGGAGTATCTCCAGCGTAGTTATTGTCTACCTCGTGGTCGTCCCACGTAACAATCCACGGCGCCACGGCGTGCATTCGTTGCAGCGCTTTGTCGGTCTTATAGAGCGCGTGCCTGTTGCGGTAGTCGGAGAGAGTAACAATCTCCTGGCTATTGTGCTGACGGGGGTTAGCGGGACGGGGCGCGCCCTCGTAGATGTAGTCCCCCAGGTGGATGACCAGATCCGGATTCTCGGCCGCCATATGTTCGTAGGCGGTATAGTAACCGGTCTCCCAATGCTGGCAGGAGGCGAAGGAGTAGCGCAGTTTATCGGGCATGGAGGCAGCGGACGGCGCGGTGCGAGTGCGGCCAATGGGGCTCACCTCGCCAGCTACGCGGAACTGATACCAATACCAGCGGTCCGGCCGCAGACCGGCCACTTCGACGTGGACGGAGTGAGCCAGTGCGGGCACGGCCATCTTCGTACCCTTCTTCACTACTTTTTTCATCCCCTCATCTTCGGCAACGCGCCATTCCACGGACACGGCGACGTCCGGCATTCCGCCGCCTTCCAACGGCTTCGGCGCTAAGCGGGTCCAAAGGACCATCCCGTCCGGCGCCGGGTCACCGGACGCGATGCCGAGGGCAAAGGGGTAACTGGAGAACTTAGGCGCCGGCCACGAATGTACGGGCGTGTTCCAGAGGGCTGTCAACAGGGTTCCGGCACGGAATAAAAACTCTCTGCGGTGTTGCATCTCGCCACAGTGTAGCCGTTCGGCGTGGGAGAATGCATGCCACCAATTTGTAACACCAGCCATGAAACGGCTCGCCGATTGTTACCACGATCCGGAGCCCATGCGGGGCGCGGATACCGAAGCGTTCCAATGGATAGACTCCTTCGCCGGCCGCCCGGACGAGCGGGTTATACCGGGCGTCGACCAGAGGCAAATCGTAGCGGATGGGCCCGACGGAAAAACGAAGCCGGGCACGGTAATCGCCGCGGTCCCCGTCCCACTCGCAGACGGCTTGCGGCTGCTCCGGCTCCACATAGAGGATGGACGCCTCCACGGGCGTATCCGATGCGCGCACGGCGCGGCCGGGATTGCCGAAGAGAGGATTGCGGTAGACGGGCATCGCCTCCAGGCGCTCTATCCAGGGCCGGGCGGCGGGGCGTTCCTGTAGAAGCCAGGGACTATGATCGATCACGCGATTTTCCGGCTGGCTGGGACGGCGGTCGGCCCAAGGGGCCTCGACGCGCAGCAGGTCGCCCGGGACGGGATCGAGCAGGTCATGGATACGGTAGTGGTGCGAGTAAAGTATTCCGGTAGGAGTAGGGGCAACGAGACGGAGAAAGCCGTAGCGGCCGGGAGATGTCTCGGCAAAACCGAGGATGGAGCGGCCGTCCGCGCGGCGGGCGACGCCTACGACCAATAGGTCCATGGGCATAGAAGGAAGTAGGCGCAGAGGAGAAAAGTTCTCATGGGATGCCGGATTCCTACGGCGAACGACCGAGATACGATCGCGGGGCCTTAAGATGCGCCGGAAAAC
>DASTML010000165.1:0-66408 GCA_035714175.1 Bryobacteraceae bacterium
AACAACCCATTCGGCCCCGCCAAATCTTCCTGTGTCTTTATCCCCTTCAACAGCTCGTCCAGTACCTCTGGTTTGATCTCCATCGTTTCTCCTCTCTCATTCTCGGAGAATCGCGTTTACACAAACTTTTTTACACCCTCCACGAAATCGTCCGCATCATCTCTACTCGTCGTGCAACACGTCAGGAAAGGAAACTCTATGAGCAAGCTTACCGCTAAGGATCGGGAACGCCTACAGGCGCTTGCGTCACAATCGGATAGGAAAATCGACACTTCCGACATTCCAGAGGTCCGGCAACTTCCAACCGGCGCCGTGATCGGAAAGTTCTATCGCCCTGTGAAGCAGAGCGTCACGATACGCCTTGACGCTGACGTTCTCGACTGGCTAAAGGGCAGCGGCGGCGGTTATCAAACGAGGATCAACACGTACTTGCGGGAGGCCATGCGGAAGCAAAAAGCAAGCTGAATGTTTCCCACGCATCAGTAGGACTCTTCGCCAAAAGTGCATTGCGGCGACACAGCGAACCCATTGAGCCGAACATCGTGAAGGAGAAACGTAACGTTAGCCTTGGGCCAAACTCGCAAAGTGGCTGATGATAGGTCAGCCGCTTTTCTCGTTAACGCTCCTTGCCAGATCGTCGCCACAAGCGTTGCTACGAGTCCAAACGTGCCGGGAAACGTCTTATCCCGATCCACCGCAGCACGGCCATGGTGAAGAATTCTCGAGATCGCTGAAGCCGCTGCCGCTTGCTTCTTTATCCTCAACTCTTTCACCTTGCTGGCAGCCATACTCTCCGGCAAGGCATCCTAACAGTAGCGCCCATGCCCCCCGACGCCCACCTCCGCGAGCAAGCCCTCGACACCACCCAATCCTTCCTCGTCCAAGCCCCCGCCGGCTCCGGCAAAACCGAACTACTCACCCAACGCTTCCTCGCTCTCCTCGCCACCGTCGACGCCCCCGAATCCATCGTCGCCATCACCTTCACCCGCAAAGCCGCCGGCGAAATGCGCACCCGTATCAGCGGAGCCCTCGCCAAAGCTGCCGGCCCGCGCCCCGCCGAACCGCACGCGCAGCGCACCTGGGAGCTAGCCTCCGCCGCCCTCGCCCGGAACGGCGCGCTGAACTGGGGCCTCCTCGACAACCCCGGCCGCCTCCGCATCATGACCATCGACTCCCTCTGCGCCTCCCTCACCGGCCAAATGCCCTGGATGAGCCGCATGGGTGGTCAACCCTCCCTCGCCGACGACCCCGCCTCCCTACACCACGAAGCCGCCCTCCGCACCCTCGCCCTCCTCGAACAGGACACTCCCTGGCGCCACCGCCTCGAACGCCTTCTGCTGCACCTGGACAACAACCTCTCCCGCGCCGCCGAACTCCTAATGCAAATGCTCGGCCGCCGCGACCAATGGCTCCGCCACATCACCGGCGGGCTGAATCGCGCGGAACTGGAAGCCGCCCTGCGCGCCATGTCGGACCACGCGGTAGCGAATCTCCTCCCCCAAGTTCCCTTCCTCGCCTGGGATCTCCTCGCAGTCACCGGGCGCGCCAACGGCCCCGCAACAGATCTCGAACGCCTCCAAGCCCTCGCCGATTTCATCCTCACCGACGTCGGAACCGCCCGCAAAAGAATCACCAAAAACGAGGGCTTCCCGCCCGGCCATCCACGCAAGAAGGACATGGAGCAACTCTGCGCCAATTGCATCGACTCCTTCGCCGCCGAACTCCACGCCATCCGTTCCGTCCCGCCGCCCGCCTACAGCGACAGTCAATGGGCCATCATCGAAGCCCTCGCCGCCATCCTGCAAGTCGCCGTCGCGCAACTCCGCCTCGTCTTCCAGGAACGCCGCACCACAGACTTCGTCGAACTCACCCTCAGCGCAACCCAGGCCCTCGGAACCGACGCCGAACCCACCCCGCTCGCCTACGCCCTCGACTTCCAGATCCAACACCTCCTCCTCGACGAATTCCAGGACACATCCATCTCCAAGATGCGCCTCCTCGAACGGCTCACCGCCGATTGGATGCCATCTGACGGCCGCACCATCTTTGCCGTCGGCGACCCCATGCAGTCCATCTACAGCTTCCAGGAAGCCGACGTCTCCCTCTTCGAACAGTGCCGCCGCCACGGCCTCGGCCGCATCCCGCTCACGCCGCTCACCCTCTCCGCCAACTTCCGCTCCAGCAGCAATCTCATCGACTGGTTCAACAACGCCTTCCCCCGCGTCCTCGCTCCGCAAGATGACCCCGCCGCCGGCGCCGTCACGTACTCCCCCAGCCAAGCCCAGCGCAGTGAGCAGGAAGGGCCGCCCGTCGTCTGCCATCCCGTCAACGCGGCCAGCGAACCCGCCGCCGTCGCCGCGCTCGTGGAACAAATCCTCGCCAATAACGAAAAGGTGGCCATCCTCGTTCGCCGCCGCGCCGACGCCCACCCCATCGTCGCCGAGTTGAAGCGCCGCGACATTCTCTTCCAGGCCGTGGAAATGGACCCGCTCAAGGCCCGCCCTGTCATCCAGGATCTCCGCGCCCTCACCCGCGCCTTGCTTCACCCGGCGGACCGCGTCGCCTGGCTCAGCCTTCTCCGCGCGCCATGGGCCGGACTTGAACTCGCCGACATTACCGCCATCGCCGCTTCCGCCACCATCTGCGAAGGGATGTCCAACCATACCCACCCGCGCCTTCAGCGCATCATGCCCATTCTGGACTCCGCCCTCGCCAACTCACGGCGCGGCAGCCTCCGCCGCACGGTCGAGCAGACCTGGAGACAGCTCGGTGGTCCCGCCTGCCTCCGGGATGACGCCGAACGCGAGGATGCCCTAACCTACTTCGATCTCCTCGACACTCTGGACGCTGCATCGGACCTCCCCAGCTTCCAACTGCTCGACGACGCGCTCGACAAACTCTGCTCCGTACCCGATCCCAACGCCACTGGTTCCGTCCAGATCATGACCATGCATAAGTCCAAGGGCCTGGAGTTCGACAACGTTATCCTCCCTGGCCTCGGCAATCGTCCCCGTGCCGGAAACGCTGCGCTCCTGCGCTGGCAGGAGCACGGCGGTCTGGTCGTCGGCTCCATCGGGGAAACCGGGGCCGGGCCCGATCCGGTCTACGGATATCTGGGCAAACTAGAAAGCAGGAAGGCAGACCACGAAGCCGGCCGTCTCCTCTATGTCGCGGCCACGCGCGCCAAGAAGCGGCTGCACCTCGTCGGCGGCGAACCGGCGGCGGGTTCCTTCCTCGCCAGGCTCTGGCACGCCGTCGGGGAGTATTTTCCGAACGCCGCGCCGGCCCCGGAGATGGAAGCGCAGGCAACCAACCGCGGCGTGCGCTTACGACGCGTTCCTGAGAACTGGCAGGCGCCGCTCCCCGGTCCCGCCCTCCAATGGCCAGTCGCCGAACGCGTCGTCGATACGACAGACCCGGCCTTCGACTGGACCACCCAGACCCTCCGCGTCATCGGAACCGTTGTCCACCGCTTCCTCCAGCAAATCGCCCATCAGGGACTCGAACACTGGTCGCCGGAGGAGATCGAAAGCCGGACGCCCGCGCTCCGGGCCCAACTCAGCAGCCTCGGAGTTCCGAGGGAAGAACTCCCCGCCGCCGTCGATCGCGCCACGGAGGCCCTACGCCAGACGCTGATCGGCGCCCGTGGCCGCTGGGTCCTGCACCCTCACGAGGAAGCGATCAACGAATGGGAACTCAGTGGCGTCTACCCCGGCGGAGTTCGTATCAAAAAACTGGACCGCACTTTTGTCGAAAACGGCGTCCGCTGGATCATCGACTACAAAACCGGCGACCACCAGGGAGGCAACCGGGAAGGCTTCCTCGACCAGGAAGTGGGCCGCTATCGCGAACAACTGGAAGGCTACGCCGCTCTCGTCCACCGGCTGGACAACCGCCCCATCCGCCTCGGCATCTATTTCCCGCTCATGGACGCCTGGCGGGAATGGGACCCGGCAGCTATTTCCGTTCCGCCAGCAAAATCAGCGACTGACCCAGCGGAAGATTAGTGCCGCCCGGCAGTAACTTCGCCTCCACCGACAGCGGACCGTAGAGTAACCGGTCTAACCAGGGAGAAACAGGCTGCACGCCGCTCTCCGGCTTGCCTCCTAACAAAGGCTCTACCACCCGGAACTTAAATAGGGCCACCGGAAGTAACAACGAATTGGCATAAGTGCAGCGCAACACGCGGAAACCATGCGCCTCCGCCAATTGAATCAGCCGCGAGCGAGTGAACCGCTGCCTCTCCATCGCGAATTGGGAATGGTGGCTCCGTAGAATATCCAGCGCCGACGCCCGCAGTGCCAGGAACCCGCCCGGCCGCAAGACGCGTTGGAACTCCGCCATCGGCCGCCCCTCGTCCCCACGAGGCAGATGGACAATCACGTCCATACTCACCACCGCATCAAATGCGCCGTCGCGATAGGGCAGCGCCTGTATGTCACCCTGCGCCAACCGCTTGATTCCAAGGCTCTTCCCGTACTGGAGCCCTTCCCAGCCTAGGTCCAGCGGATACATCGGCCACTGGTACCGCTCGGCCAGCGCCTGGGCGAAATGCCCAGTTCCGCACCCCGCCTCCAGAACCTTTCCGAAACGCCGCTCCCTCGCCACAGGGTCCAGCAGCCCAAACATGATCTGCCGCATCCCCCGGTACCACCAGAAGTCGTTCTCCGCCTTGGCGATATTGGCAAACTCCGCCGGATTCATCATGGCAGGTAGTGCTCCCGGTGTTCGCGGTAATAGGCGAGCGTCCGCTTCGCCCCGTCCCGGAACGAGACCCGTGGCTCCCAGCCTAATGTGTTCCGAATGAAAGAGTTATCAGTGGAAAAGCTACCGATATCGATCGCTTTATGCCCTTCTGGGAACGGCCGGAACCGCACTTCCCCGCCCCCCTCCGCCGCCAGGGTTCGCGCCATCTCTTCGAGCGACAGGGCATCCTTCCCGCCCACGTTCATCGTCGTGGCGGGCAGGCCCTTGGCCTGCCCGGCCAACAGGCAAGCCTCAACAATATCATCGACATACACCGGGTCCCGGAGTTGTTGCCCGTCCCCGAAGACCTCCAGGTCCTCGCCGAGCAGGGCACGCCGGAAAAAGTGGCCTAAAACCCCTTGTTCCGGGACATTGAGGGCCATCCGGGGCCCGTAAACGTTGGTCAAACGCAGGATGGAGGCGTCGATTTCGCCGCGGGCGTGCAGGAGGCGGTGGTAGGAGGCGGCAGCGTGTTTATGTATCCCATTGAAATCAATGGGGTTTGTCGGATGAGCCTCGGTGATCGGGAGGAACTGCGGCACACCGTACACTTGGCGCGTAGAGGCATAAACGACGCGGACGCCCGGGCATAAGTCCTTTAATCCCAATAGGAAACGGAGTTGCGCCGTCGTATTTAACTCCAGGTCCCGGACCGGGTCGCGCATGGAGTTGATGTGGCTGATCTCCCCGGCCATGTTAAACACGATTTCCGTGCCGCGCAGTGTGTCAAAGTGCTGCGAAATGGCGCCGATATCGTCGTCTATGACGCGTATTTGGCGCCAAAACGGCGCCAAATTGTGCACGTTTGCGCCGCACCCACGGACACTCGAATCCAAAATCGTGACGTCGGCGCCCTCCTGGGCGAGACGCACGGACAGATTACTGCCTATGAATCCCAGTCCACCCGTGACCAGGATCCGCTTCCCCGCGTAGTTCATTGGTTGTGATTGTAGTCTATCTCCTCCATCACTTGGACAGACCGTAAAACCAGTAGCGACGCGGCAGCGGGATAGGAGCGGCGCTGGTAGAAGTTGCGGAAGTAGACCTCCAGGTCCTCCCAGGCGGAGCGGAACTCTCGATATATCAACGCGGGATTGCCGTTAGCCCGGTCCTTCCACGACGGAAGGCGGCATAGGAGGCCGATAAACGCGGTCAAAAGGCGCTTTTCGGCTTGGAAGAGTTGTTTCAGGTGGAGCGGGTGGTTGTGGCAGTGCCGAACCACGGCGACGGCCTTCGCTGGGTTGTAGCTCTCTCGAATCAATGGTCTAGCGCCGTGGCGGCCCAGTAGATCGTACACCTCGGCCAGCGGTTCCACGATACGGCTGGCCATGCCCGCGCGGGCGCGGGCCATGGATTGGTTATCGAGGACATCGACACCAAGTTGATCGACGTAGCGCCCGATGACCGGACTCGCCCCGCTCCACGAGAGCATAGCCAGCGAGTGGGGACGATCCTCAAAATCCGTAACCGATTCAAAATGAGATAGATACAACAATTCCCGCAACGCGGTCTGCGCAGCCTGGGCAAAGGCGCGGTAGACCGGCGCGTAGAAGTGGGAGCGTTCGGCCGGCGCTTCCCGCCAGCCTCCGCACGGGGTGCAGACGTGCCGCCGGGACAGAGGCTGGCGGAGAAGCGGGGAGCGGGCTGGTTCGGTGAGCAGGGTAAGCGGCGTGGTATCCCCGGTGATGGCGCGCGAGACCAGAACGGCGGCCTGGTGAAAGGCGGCGGTGACCGGAGGCGCCGGATCAAACGGATGAACGGCCGAAAGCCGGCCAGCCGCATCTTGTTGGAAATGCAGACTTTTTAGCCAAGTATTGGCATCGTAGTCCTTGGAGGGGCGGTAGGGCGGCAGGTGGAGTTCGATGGCCGTTAGCCCGGTGGCATACAGCGGTTCCCGGAGGGGGGCGGGCAGCGCGGCGGGCGAGTCAAAAGATTGCGAGATGGGCGACTGGAGACCGCGTGACGGGGTCTCGCGCACCCAGTGCAGATGGACCCGGGGGTGCGCGTCGGAACGGGTAAGCATCACGATTCCTTGCGCCCCGATCATAGCAATCGAAAGTCGAAAATCGGATCAGCAAGCAGGAAGGGCAGCGGATCTGGATTTCTCTATGAGGCTTTCTTTTCAACCGCTTCCGGCGACGGAGACTTTATTTTCTTCCGTCGTGACTGGACTTAGAGGATGGCGCGGGTGTGCTGATCCGGCTCGCGTTTTTTGTCGCTGTGGAGGAAAACGTTGACCTCCTCCAGGGAGCCGAAGAGGCCGACGAAGAGGGGGGAGTTGCGGTGCGGGGAGCGGCGGTAACGGTTAAAATCCGGCGCGCGGAATTGGCCGTTGCGGGCGATGACGGCGCAGCCCAGGGGGCGGTATTCGTGCGTGCCTTGCGCCCAGGCCTGATCGTCTGACATCCAGAGAGCGAAACCCATTCTGTTATTGATATTATCTTGCCCATGAATCGGCGAGCATTTTTGGCGGCTACGGCGGCGGCGGGGATGCAGGCGGCGCCCAGCCACGGACGGTTGAAGCAAGGGGTGTGCGGGGGCGTATTCCGGGGTTCGGGATTGGACTTCGAGGCGCAGTGCCGCGCGTTGGCAGAACTTGGGCTGCTTGCCTATGACTTACAGGGACCGGAGCGGTTCCCGATCATGAAGAAGTACGGGATTGTGCCATCGATGGTGCCCGGATCGAGTAAGTTAACGGACGGCGTGAACGATAAGAGTCTGCACAAGGAGATTGTTGCCCGGACGCATGAATTGATCGATGTGTCGGCTGCGGCGGGCGCGCCGAATCTGATCATCTTGTCAGGCAACCGGAAGGGCAAGAGCGACGAAGAGGGCATGGCGAACACGGTGGCATGCCTGAATGAGCTAAAGCGGCACGCCGAGGATAAAGGCGTGACGCTGTGTATGGAGTTATTGAATAGCAAGGTGAATCATCCGGATTACCAGTGCGACCGGACGGCGTGGGGCGTGGAAGTTTGCAAACGGGTGGGTTCGCCCCGGGTGCGGCTGCTGTATGACATTTACCACATGCAGATTATGGAAGGAGATGTTATCCGGACGATTCAGGACAATTTCCAGTGGTTTGCCCATTTTCATACGGCGGGAAATCCGGGGCGTCATGAGTTGAGCGTGGATCAGGAGTTGAATTACAAGGGGATCGCGAAGGCGATCGCGGACCTGGGATATAAGGGGTATTTTTGCCATGAATATACGCCAGCGGTGAAGCCGTGGAAGGATGCGCTGCAGGAGGCGGTGGCGGCCTGTACGGTGTAGCTACAGCTGGAAGGCTTTTTCCAACAGGCCGGTAACGCCGATTTTTGCGGCGCTTTCTTGCAGGTAGGCGAAGTCGAGATTGTTGTTATTCGTCCGAATGATGCCTTGAATATCCCGCCACTGCACCTCGGAAACTTCGCCTCCCGTCTTGAACCAGTGCAACTTGGCCAAGAGGATATCCTCCGGAGTCACGAAGCGCGTTGGTTGCTTTGATAGTCCAGTGTCGGACAAAGACACCGCACGCTCCAATTCGACCTGTCCAAGAGGAAAAGCGTCGGCCGGGAAGAGATCAAATTTGAACACCGTTGGCATGTGAATCAAGTTGAATGGCCGGCCATTCTGGATCGCTTTGCGCGCTTCATCCGGATCAACGTAGAAGGTTGCGGGAAGTCGTTGCAGAAAGGCATCGAGGTTGCCCATCGTGAGGCTGGCGAGAATGTCGATGTCATTCGTGAAGCGTGGGTCGCCGAATGCCGTGCTTGCCCAGGAGCCTCCGACCGCGTATTCGATTCCGGCTTGCTGGAAGGCTATGCGCAGCTCGTCAAACGCATTCGACGTCGGCATCACGGCTTCCGGAAAGCGGCCCGCGCCAACTTTTCGCCGAATCGTGACACGGCAATTTCGAAAGCAATTTCAGCATCGTTCGCTTGTGGGTTTTTGCGGCGTAGCGCCGCACGCTGAAGGGAATCGCCAGTCGCACACAGAGAGACCCCCATGCGCACTCGCTCGGAAGGCGTTATTTTCGCGAGTTGCTGAAAATAGATGTCACGGATGTGCGGCGTGGTGTCAGCAGGGAGCACTGACTTGAGTATCGCTCATTGAGACAACAAACTCACGCAAGCTGAGCGATTTCGAGCCTCATAACGGTAGGGTATCTTGATCTCATTGCGAGTCTTCACCGACCGTGTGACGCATTCGGCGCATGCTCCGAGCACAAGAAGGCCAGCCGCGTTGCGGGGTTCGAGGGAAAAGGCCCCCGAGTAGTGAGTTCGCCGGGTAGGCCGCGGCTAGTATTTCCAATCTACACGCAAACCGTTGGATGAAAGCCATGGAATCACGGCCAACACTCCGCTGATCCGATTAATCGGATACAGGAAGATCACACGGTAGACTCTAACCGTTCTTTATAAGGTCTGCTGCCTTTTCTGCTAGAGCCTTCGCTCGATTCTTTATGAAATCGGCATAAACCGTCCCTCCGGATCGGTCCTGAGGCACAATGAAGGCGCGTTCAAACACATCATCTTGCTCTTGTGTTGGAACACGAGAGAAGTAATTCTGCGGTGCTTGATCGTTGATCGAATTGTTGTCAGCAGCGGTCAACATGCAGATATTCGCGATCACATTTGCCGAGTGGAATTGAATACCTTGACCAGCCAGATAGGCCTTGGGATAAATGTGATGAAACTGGCGAGCATTGTAGGCTGCGAGCGCATCATCAAGATCAACAGGCGCTCCGGTCAGCCAACTCCGGGGATTCATTTGAGCCAAGAGACAAATTGCGGCCTTCGCACTCGTTGAATTGATTCTCCAACTTTTCAGAAAGACGGACATGTCCACCGTGGCATCTAGAGCATCGAAAAACACCCCGCCGGATGCAAGTTCTTTCATTTTAAGTAAGTCTTCTGTCACTAGTCGATTCGTGCCGGCTTTATATCGTTGCGTGAATGCACAGTGCCAGAACCAACGCCGCAGAGCCGCACGTTGTGTCGCCGATGGCTTGAGATTAATAGCAAAAAAACGGACCAAAGGCACAAGCATGATTGGAAATGGAACAAAGACTATATTTTTGATTCGAATATCTTTTTCAAGAAAATCGATTGCCGAGTACATAGCCTGCTTTAGCTTCGACATTCCATCGATTAGGAGCGCTGGGGTCATGTCAACCAATGCGTCACTATTAATGTTGTCACTCACAATCGCCGTCAGGCAGCGCATCACTTCAGATTCATCCAGATCGCCATAGCCCTTGTCGGACAGTCGGTCAAGGAGTGCTTGAATTTCAATCCGGAGGTCAAACTGTTCGGACCATGTCCAAGCGGCCAATAGTTCCAGTGTACTAAGATTTGTTCCAGACGAGTTGATGCGTTGGAATACTCGACATACTTCCTGATTACTTCGATCTTTGATGGTCACCACCGGAAACTCATAGTCCTTGAATCGCTCTGTCAGGTCGGCAATAACCTTTTGTTGGGCGGGCCCGAATCGTTGCAATTCTGGCAAAAGCTTTGTTGTGTCAAGGATTTTATTTAGGTTGATTGCTTTTCCCGGGTCAGCGGCGCTCGAATGAACAAATTCACTAGATTCGAGAACAAAAGAAACATCGAATCGCTGCGCAAGATCTCGATCATTGGTTTTCGCATCAGAGTTGAAAACACCATACAACGTCGTCAAGCGCTGCTGCCCGTCCAGAACATAGTTGACAGGATAATCCTCAGGCGTATCCGGAAGTGCAAAACCTCCGACACCACGGCCATTCTCCAGCTGCTCCTTTGTCGACCAAAGAAGCAACGAACCCACCGGATAACCCTGATAGATAGAATCCAAAAGGCTCATTATCTGTTCGTCTTTCCAAACGTATTCTCGTTGAAAGACAGGAATTTTCAAACTCCCTCGCTCTACGTCAGCAATGAGAGAAGCAATTCGCGGATTAGACGGTGTGATCTTGTGAGTGGCGGACATGATCAGACGCAATTGTAATTTATTATGACGATGATTCCTGGGACACGTTTGCTCAATTCGCAATCCATCAACCTCACCTACAGGCTTCCCATTCTGAAAGAGATCCATTTTATGGTCTACACTGTCGTCTTCCGTATCGAATTCAATTTTGTTCGTTGGGTGTAGATGAGCAATGAGGTTTGCCTCAAGGCAAACTGCCTACTAGCAAATCGAAATATCTAAGCCGCGCGTCACCTGCCCAATACGGGTAGTTGCTGAAAGATGCCAAGTGCCTACTGGCGGATGTCAAAGCGCCCGCCTTATACAACTTGAGCATGGCGGAGGCCATCTTATCGGAGGCAGCCGGTGCCATGCCGAGGTTGGGGTTTTGCCGGCTGAATCTGTGCGGATGCGGACAGATTGCTAGTAGTGACGGATGGTGACTCGTAGTTGGTTGCGGGCTGACCGGAGGTGGGCGAGAAGTTTGTGGCGTCACGGGCAGCGCGGTCCATAAAGGGAGGCTTCGCGTTCTCGTTACTCCTTGTCATAGCGGCGGCATAACCTGACAATGTCGCGCAGACATAGCGGTCACCTGAGTTTTTGTCCGGAGGCGAAGCGATTGCGCTGTTTCTAGTTGAACAAACACGACGCCCCGCTCCCGCACACACAACGTGCCAAGCGACGGTGCAGATTCCAAGGAAGAGGACCGATCTCTCCTGAAAACATGAGATCCGTTGCTCTGACGACACAGCACCTGCGCAGGGCACTAGACCGCTTCGTGACCGATCCGCCTTCCGTTGCGAGCTACTTCTTTTCCGGGGGAGCGGAAAGAGGCAGATCTGAGCTGAAAGTATCGACGATGCACTTCCCCTTTCCGTCGGGTTGGTTGCGCCAGATTTCGAGCATTTTGCCGATGTCGTTGATGGATCGACCACCCTCGGGGTCCTTGATGGACAGCGAGTAGGTTCCGTAGAGGTCGCCAAGGTCGCCCGCTTTGGCAACTTCCACCTTCGTGACTTTCCAGGAGATGGCCGCATCGGGGCCGAGGAGACCGGCCGAGGAGTCGCGGATGGATTTAGGGCTGGCAGCGATGGGCCCATTGCGCGGGAGGACAACGGCGTCAGCGGCGGAGAAGGAGACAGTGCCGCTTAAGTCGTTTTTGCCGGCGGTTGCGGGCCATTTTTCGGTCAGTGGTACGTGTGCCGGGCGGCGCGCAGGAAAGGGCAGACAAGACAGCGGCGGTACACAGAATGAGATGAGCGCGGGCAGTCTGGATGATGGAGAATCGCATCCTGAGCGGCGGATTTCGGATTACCCATACAGCGGATTGACTACCCCCATGTGATGTATGTATGCTTGGCGCTGCAAATTTTTCGATTGGGAGAGTTGGCGTGTTTAAGGACCCTGTTGTTCGTTGGTTTCGAGGGCTAATCGCTTTGACGATTGGCGTATTGGGAAGTGCCGGAATGGGATTGGCACAGACGGGGGGCGGCGCGACGCTGGTCGGTACTGTCCGGGATGCTTCGGGGGCGTTGGTGGCCGGCGCGAAGATCACGGTGACCAATATTGCCACGGCTTTCGTGACGGAAAACACCACGTCGGCCGAGGGCACCTACTATGTGCCGTACCTGGCTCCGGGCGAGTACCGCATGAAGGTCGCGGCGGCAGGGTTCAAAGAGTTTGTACGGGACGGACTTACGCTGCGGTCGGCCGAGGTGCCGCGTATTGACATCACGATGGAAGTGGGCGCGGTGACCGATAGCGTGACCGTGAGCGGCGAGGCCTCCCTGCTCAACACGGAGAACGTGGTGAGTTCTTACGTTTTGTCGTCCAAGACGCTGGTGGAGACACCGGGCGTGATGAAACGGACGGTGTACCTGCTGCAGTATATGCCGGGCGTGGTCGGCGTGGTGGGGCAGGCGGGGTTCCACATTCAGGGCCAGGCACAGAACGACATTGGATTTTCGATGGACGGCATTGCTGCGAAGTCGCCGTATACGGGCACTGTGAACCAGGTGGACGGCGTGATCCAGGGCAGTACGGACGCGATGGAAGAGGTGAAGGTGCTGACGACGGGAACGTCGGCGGAGTACGGGCATTCGGCGGGCGGTTCGATGAAGATGGTGTACAAGTCCGGCACGAACCAGCTACATGCGTCGTTTGAAGACCGGTATCTCGACGGGCGCTGGGTGCACCGGAATTACATTACGCAGAATCCGCTGCCGGGCGAAGCGCCCTGGAGCTATCACACGTTTGACCTTGTGGCCCATGGGCCGGTGGTCATTCCGAAACTCTATAACGGTAAGAATAAAACGTTCTGGTTGTCGGACTATGCGATTAATCATGAACGCACGATTAACTATCGCGTGACGACGGTGCCGACGCCGGAGATGCTGAATGGCGACTTTTCCTTCAAGGAAGCGCCGGGCGGCGGACTGCCGATCTACAATCCATTCTCGACGCGGCCGTCCGGCGATTCGTGGACACGCGATCCTCTGCCGGGCAATATTATCCCGAAGAGCCTGATCGACCCGGTGGCACAGAAGTTTTTGGACCTCGGTATCTGGCTGCCGCCGAACCAGGTGGGTTCGCCGGCGCGGACGGGTCCGAACGGGAATTTACAGCGGGCGGAGAGCTGCCGGTGCTTGAACCGCGACCGGTGGGACGAGAAGATTGACCACCAGTTCAGCTCGAATCACAAGATCTTTTTCCGGTATTCGCATGGACATCATCGCGGGCAGAACGGCGACAACTTCGCGAAATCGGAGTTCAATGCTTCGCGAGAGATCAACCCGACGGACAATATCAACGGCGTCATCAGCTTTACATCGATTCTGTCGCGGCGGCTGTTTAATGAGTTCCGGGTGGGCTACAACCGGCGTGCTTCGTCCAATCCGGACCGGCCGGAGTCGGCGAAGAATGCGCTGGCCGTTCCCGGCGTGACGGCGGAAACGTTCCCGTACTTCAATATCGGTTATTCAATTGCGCCGATGGGCTATACGCGGCAGGTCGGCGAAGACAAGATCATCCAGGACAACGTGACCTTCATTGCCGGGCGGCACAACCTGAAGATGGGCTGGGAAATGATTCGGACGCTCTATAGCGACAAGGCTACGTCCCTGCCCTCCGGCCAGTACAACTTTGGAGGCGGCGCATCCCTGCCATTTGCGCAGAACACGGGCAATGACTTTGCGGCGTTCATGATGGGACAAGTGACAAGCGCCACGTTTACCAAGCAGTTGGCGATCTTCATGCCGCGGCAGTGGGACCAGGAGTTGTACTTCCAGGATGACTGGAAGGTGCGGCCGGGCCTGACGTTGAACCTGGGCGTGCGGTGGACGTACTTCTCCCCGTACAAGACGAAGTGGGAACAGCAGTCGCAGTTCGATCCAACCGCGACAGACCCCATTACGGGCCGGATGGGCGCGATTACGCATCCGAAGGGCGCCATTGGGAAACGCGACTTGAATAATTTCCAGCCTCGCGTGGGCCTGGCTTGGAACTTTAACCCCAAGTGGGTGTACCGGGCTTCGTTCGGCATTATGACGGTTGACAATACCGGCATCCAGGGCGGGTTTGACGAATATGCGGGGAACTTCAATATTCTGCAACCGGTGGGCGATCCCCGGAGCGTGTTCCAGTTGTCGCAGGGCCCGGGCGAGATCCGTTATGTGGTGAATCCGGACGGCACGGTTCCGTATACCGGGGCCAACTACGGTTCGCGCACGGCCACTTGGCGCGATCCAAACCTGCGCAACGCGTATGTGATGAACTGGTCCGGCGGGTTCCAGTATCAGCCGGCGAACACCTGGGTTTTGAACCTGCAGTATCAGGCTTCGGCGGGCGTTGGGCTACAACGCATGTGGAACATCAATGAGATCCCGCTTTCGATCGCCCTGGGCGGGGATCGTGCGTTGCAGGATCTGGTATTCACGCGGCAGCAGGATTACAAGATCTTTCCACAGTTCGGCACGGTGAATTTCCTTTCGAACTTTAACCACAATACGTGGCACAGCGGGAATATCGCGCTGGAGAAACGTTACGGGAAAGGTTTGTTGTTCAATACGAGTTTTAACTTCTCCAAGTCGCTGAGCAATGACGACACCCTGACCTATTACAACCGGCAGGGCAAGGCGCGTACGTCCTACGACCAGCGGATGCAGTTCGGCGCTTTCATGGTGTATGAACTGCCCTGGGGTAAGGGACAGAAGTGGCTGAACCGGGGCGGTATTGTGAACGCGCTGTTGGGCGGATGGAAGATTAACATCAGCGAGAACATTATGTCCGGCGCACCGATTTCGGTGACGCACTCAGGCAGTCCCTACCGGTACCTGACCAATTCGCGCGTGGATCCGCTGACGACGGCGGAAGCGGCGCAGGTTCAGAACTGGGACATGGGCCAGCGATTCCCGACCGCGGCGCAGACGCCCTATTTCAACATGAGCTCCTTTGCCTACCCGGCAGCGTATACAATCGGTTCGCTGGGCGCGCGGGTACTGCAGGCACCGCCGCTGCTCTGGATGCAGTGTTTTGCAACGAAGAGCTGGCATCCGGTGGGCGAGCGGTTCATGTTGAGCTTCCGGCTGGACGGGCATAACCTGCCCCACAAGAATCCGAATCTCGCCGCGCCCAACACGACCTACAACTTAACCAACACAAACGCCTGGGGCCGTTTTACCAGCGTGGTGGGAGACTTCTCCAACTTCGGCACGGCACAGGCCAACGTACAGATGTCCATTCGAGCGGAGTTTTAATCCATGAATAGAAGAGAACTTGCGAACGTGGCAATAGGCGGGGCGGCGGCGCTGGCAGCGGCAAGACCAGCCGCGGCCTCGTTGCGGCCCATACCGCCGGGAGTAAAAGTCGGCGTCAGCGTGGGACCGGCGAGCGCGGACCACATGGCGTTTTTGAAGCAGTTGGGGATAACGTGGCTGAGCGTGGCTCCGCAACAGGCGACGGCCAACGCGGAAGGGTTCATTAAGCAGCGGGAGGAGTGGGAGGCGGGCGGCTTCAAGGTCTATAACATCGGCAGCGGCGTGGGACCGAGCGGCAGCTTGCACAACATGCCAGAGGTGACGCTGAACCTGCCGGGGCGCGATAAGAAAATTGAAGACTACCTGAACTACATCCGCTACCTGGGCAAGGCCGGAATTCCGTATTCGACCTATGCACACATGGGGAACGGCATCTGGTCCAGCGGACGCGTGACGAATCCGCGCGGGTACGGCGCGCGCGACGGCAACTCGAATAGCCCGGACTGGAAGGGGCAATGGGCAGGGAAGGTTTACACGGAACCGCTGTCGCATGGGCGCGTGTATAGCGAACAGGAGATCTGGGACAACTACGCGTACTTCATCAAAAAGGTTGTACCGGTGGCTGAGGAAGCGGGCGTGCGGATTGGCATTCATCCGGACGATCCGCCGAAGCCGATGCTGGCCGGCGTGCCGCGTTGCATCTTCAGCAACTTCGAGGGATACAAGAAGGCCCTGGAGATTGCGAATAGTCCGAATGTCGGCGTGTGCTTCTGCGTGGGGTCTTGGCTGGAAGGCGGCTCCATGACGGGCAAAGATCCAGCGGAGGCGATCCGGTATTTTGCCAGCAAGAAGAAGCTGTTCAAGGTGCACTTCCGGAATGTGACGGCGCCGCTGCCGCATTTCACGGAGTCGCTCATCGACGACGGCTACTACGATATGAGCAAGATTATGCAGGCGCTGGTGGATGTGGATTTTGACGGGATCGTGATTCCGGACCACATTCCCGCGTTGGGCGTTCTGCCGGGTGAACCGATGGTGCGGAATGCATCGGCGGGCGCGGGATACCGGCCCAGCACGGGGTTGGCGTACCTGATCGGGTGCATGCACTCGATGTTGAAGTCGGCGCAAGGGCACAAGCGGAAGGCGTAATACTGTCTTTCTGATCGGGCCGTTCCCACACACGGGGGGCCGGCCCGATACAATCAATCGGCTATGATTCTGCTTCCCTTACTACTCGCGCTTGCCGCGGAAGGGCCGTTCCCGTCCGCTACCATTTCGAGCGGCGAATTGACGGCGCAGTTGTACTTGCCGGATGCCAAGGTTGGGTATTACCGCGGGACGCGATTCGATTGGTCCGGGCAGATCGGCAGCCTGCGCTCCGGGCAACATGAGTATTTCGGGCAGTGGTTTGAGAAGTATGACCCGAAGCTGCATGACTCCATCCAGGGCCCGGTGGAGGAGTTCAGCGAGCTGGGCTTTGCGGATGCGGCTCCGGGCGGGGAGTTTGTGCGCGTTGGAATCGGCGTTGTGCGGCGGCCGGATGCGAAACCGTTTGATCGCTTCCGGACGTACGAAATTACGGACCCTGGCCGATGGGAAGTGCGGCGCGGCAAGGATCGGGTGACGATGACGCATACGGTGCGCGGCGCTGGATATGCGTACCGGTATACGAAGACGGTCCGGCTGCGGGGCAAGGAGATGGTGATTGCGCACGAGTTGCAGAACACCGGATCTAAGGCCATGGAATTGACGCAGTACAATCACCAGTTTTTCGTGATGGATGGGAAGCCGACCGGGCCGGAGACGCAGGTGACGTTTCCATTCTCTCTGCAACCGAAACGGGTTCCCGCGGCCGAGTTGGCCACGGTGGCTGGCGGCGAGATTCAATACCGGCGCGAGTTGAAGAAGGGCGAAAGCGTGTTTGGCACCTTTGCCGGGGCGCCGGCGGAAGGCTACGACATACGAGTTGGCCGGAAAGATACAGGCGCGAGTGTCCGCATCCGGGGGGACCGTCCGATTGAGAGTTTGGTGTTCTGGTCGATTCGCACGACCGTTTGCCCGGAGCCCTACGTACGTGTGGACACGGCTCCGGGGAAGAAGACGGCGTGGAGCTACCGCTACACGTTTGAGTAGAAGCTGGCGCAAAGATTTGCCTTGACTGGCGGCGTGCGGCGTGTCAATACTTAGGCAAGTGCCTAACTATCAAGAGCAGCTAGACCATCTCTTTCAAAGCCTGGCGGATCCGACGCGGCGCGCCGTATTGGAACGGCTGAGTCGGGGACCGGCGGCGATGAGCGAGTTGGCGCGGCCGTTCTCAATGGCCCTGCCTTCGTTTTCGCAGCATTTGGATGTGCTGGAGCGGGCAGGGCTGGTGAAGTCCAGAAAGACAGGCCGCGTGCGGACCTACGAAATGCAGGCAGAGCCGCTGCGGGCGGCGGAGACCTGGCTGGAGAAGCAGCGGAAGGTGTGGGAAGGACGATTGGACCAGTTAGACACCTATCTGATGGAACTTAAGGAGAAAAACAGCGATGGCTAAATTGCCGACTCATCAACCGGATGCGGCGTTGGATTTGCAGTTTGAACGCGTGGTGGACGTGCCGAAGGAATTGGTTTGGCGCGCCTGGACGATGCCGGAACATGTGAAGAAATGGTTCACGCCGGCTCCGTGGAAGACGGTGGAATGCGAGATCGACCTGCGGCCGGGCGGATTGTTCCGTACGGTGATGGAATCGCCGGAGGGCGAGCGGTTTCCGAACCTGGGATGTTATTTGGAGATTGTGCCGAATGAGCGGTTGGTGTGGACCAACGCGATGAAGCCTGGATTCCGGCCCGTGGGCGATCCGGCCGCATGCCCCGGGGTTTCCTTTTCCTTCACGGGCGTAATATCGCTTGCGAGCGAAGGCGCGGGTACACGGTACACGGCGCTGGTCATGCATGCCGATCCGGCTTCCCGGCAGAAGCATGAAGACATGGGGTTCCGCGACGGGTGGGGTGCGGCGCTGGATCAGCTAGTCGCGCTGGCCAAGACGTTTTAGCAACTGCTCCGGTGTTATGGGGGAGTTCGTGACTGTGGAACCCGTGGCGTCGGTCGCGCCGATAACACGGCCGCCTTGGGTTCCACCACCCGCATAGAGCATCGACCAGGCGGCAGCATGATGGTCGCGGCCGGCGCCTTCGTTGATACGGGGAGTACGGCCGAACTCGGTAGCAACGAGCAGGAGTGTCGTAGTCAACAGGCCGCGCATTTCCAGGTGGTGGATGAGGCTGGCGAGATCCTGATCGATCCGCGGCAGAAGCGTATCCCGATAGACCGGGAAGAGTGCGCCGTGGCGGTCAACATCGAGCATGGAGACGGTCGAGAGAGAAACGAGGGGTTCTCCGGATTCGATTCGGGCAATGGCCTGGGCGACGTTGTCAGCGGCGGGAGGAGCGGCGGCCAGCCAGAGGGCGGCGGCGCGCTCGTGGTTGGTTTCGCCGGCGGTCATGGAACGAACCAGCGTGAAGCGGTCCATGAGGCGGGCCAGGCGGGGGAGGTGTTCGCAGATCCGAATACCGGGAACATTCGTGGGAATTTCGCGAAATTCGCCGCGGATATCGCGGGGAGCGAGCGGCTTCATATCAAAGGTGTCGACGTGGGAAAGGCCCCCGGGGATGGAATAGATCAAACACTGCCGGGCGGCGGAGGGGAGTGAGACCGCGCCGATGGAGAGGGCTCCGGTGCGGAGAATTTGGCGGCGGGAGAGGGGCAGAGTGCGCATAGCTACTTACTCAAGGTAGCAATAGTACAGCGGTACGGGGGCAGCGGCGTGCTCAGAAAATGAGTTCACGAAAGTTGTCAGGCTGTCGAAATGGAAGACAGAACGAGGGTACCGGCCCTATTGCCGGTATCGAAGTGAAAGGGAGCAAATGGCACTAGACGTTTTGATCGTAGACGACTCAGCCGCGATACGTAAAATTTTACAGCGTGTCCTTATACAAGCCGAAGTTTCCGTAGGTCAAGTTCTGGAAGCCGGTGACGGCATCGAAGCACTGCAACGAATGAAAGATAGCAAGGTGGATCTGGTTCTTTCCGATATCAATATGCCGAACATGGATGGCATCCAACTGTTGACGGAAATCCGGGCCAATCCTGCGTGGGAGCGCATTCCGGTTGTGATGATCACCACCGAGGGCAGCCAACAGAAAGTGCTGGCGGCTGTACAACTTGGGGCAAACGGGTACGTGAGAAAACCCTTTACCGCCGACCAAATCAAGGAAAAGATCTGCGGGCTCGTGTAACGAACGCCAGTCCCGACACGAATGGGGAGCAAAGCATGACTCAGGAAGAGATGCAGCAGTTGGTGGAGGAGGTCGTTCACAGCGCCGTTGAGAACGTGTGCGGGATGATGCTCGGATGCCCAGTGGAGGTGCAGCCGAAACAGATCATTGCACACCCGCTGCAGGAGAGCGACGGCGTTGTGGCGTTGGTGGGAATGGCAGGGCCGTGGATCGGCACCGGCGCCCTGACGGCCAAGCCCGAGCTTGCGTGCAAACTGGCGGAAGCGTTTCTGCTGCAATCCTATGAGAAGGTAAACGATGAGGTGCTGGACGCCGTGGCGGAAATCGCCAACATGGTATTCGGCAATCTGAAAACCATCATCGAAGATCGCGTTGGGCCGATGGGCCTTTCGACGCCCACGACGATTTTCGGCGCCAGTTTCACGACCAAAATTGGCGGGACGAGTTCATGGACGCTCATTCCGGTGCACGTGTGCGGCGGCGAACTGCTGATCCAGGTCTGCATGTTGCCAAATCACGAAGGACGCGTGCCGCACCGGTTGGATATCGTCGGCCACATGATCACCCGTGTGGCGACCTAACCTTTGATGCCGTCGAAAGCGGCTTCCAACTCCAGACGGACTTCCGGAGCGACAGGAATCAGCGGTAGGCGGGGAACACCGCCATAAAAGCCGTTGAGATCCATGGCGTACTTGAGGCCGGGTATTCCGTATTTCACGGTAACGAGCGAGGCCGGATGCGCTATGCGGGATTGCCAGTCCATCCCGGCTTCTTCCTCGCGCGTACGAAAGGCTTCCCAGATAGTGACACACGCATACGGGGCTGCATTGGCAAAGGCCAGTACGGCTCCGGATGCCCCTACCTTCAAACAAGGATATAGCGTGGGGGCGCTACCGGAGAGGACCTGAAATCCGGTCTTCCCCTCCCGGACCATGCGCATCACCTTTTCCAGGTTGCCGGAACTCTCTTTGATCGCGACGATATTCGGGTGCTCGCTCAGCATCGCGACGGCTTCGGCGGCAATGTCGACGCCGGTGGCCTGCGGCCAATTATCAATAATAACGGGAATTTTGGTTTGATCGGCAACGGCCCGGAAATAGCGAACCTGCGCGTCGGCGGTCGCAACCAGATTCTTGTAGTAGTGCGGGGTGCGGACTACCGCGGCGATATAGCCCAGGCCTGCCGCCTGATTGGTGAGTTGCACCGTTTCACGCACACTTTCCACACCCGTACCGCAAAGCAACTGCTTGCCGGACTTCGCATGGTTGGCAACCCATTCGAAGAGTTGCACTTTCTCTTCCGCCGTCAGCATGACACTCTCCCCCGTGGAGCCGCAGACGACGTAACCGGAAAGATTCACCGCATTCAGCTTTTCGATATTGTGCTGAACCTTGGATTTGTATAGGTCACCGGTATGGGTGAACGGAGTGGCGATGGGTGCGTAAATGCCTTGCAGTTTGATCATGGTTAGGCCGGAAAAGAGAAAGGGCGCGGCGGGCCGGGTGGCTCGCCGCGCCCTTTTGGCGGTAGTGCCGTGGAGCGCTTAGCCCTTCACGAAAACGATAACGAGGGTGTAGAGCGCGAGCGATTCGATAAAGATGAGGCCGAGCAGACCGATGCCGCGGATGACGGCGCCGGCGCCAGGGTTGCGGGCGATGCCTTCGGCCACGCCAGCGACAGCCTTACCCTGCGCAAGAGCGCAAAGACCGGAAGCGATAGCCATGGAGAACGCGCTGGTGAGAACGATGCCGCCGCCGGAGGCGTGGGCCGCGTCCTGCGCGAACATGGGCGAAGCAACAGCCATCATGAACATGGCGAGGAAGAACAGACGAGTGAACATTGGGTACTACTCCTTGTGTATGATCTGCGCTCAGGAGGTGGTTCCAGACCGCTCTTGGGAGAGAGTAAGGCTCACACTGCGCGCCGCAAAATGCCGGTATGAATTTAGTGTTCGTGCGAAACGGCCGAGCCGACGTAGATGGTCGTCAACAGCGCAAAAACAAATGCCTGCACGAACGAAACGAAAACGTGAAGCCCGAAGAATATCACCGGAACGCCGATGTAGGTGAGGCCCAGGAAAACGAGCGTTACCTGCTCGCCAGCGAACATGTTGGCGAACAGACGAATCGTCAACGAGATGGGCCGGGCCATATGGCTGACGATTTCGATGGGGATCATCAGCAGCGCCATGGCAATCTTGCCAAACGAGGGAAAACCCATATCGGGCCCCATGAATTGCTTCAAATAGCCGATGCCGCCTTCGCCAAAGCCCTTGATGTTGTAGTAGAGGAATGCAGCCAGCGCCAAGCCCGCGGGAACGGGCGGGAACATGGTGGGCGATTCAAACGTGGGAATGATGCCGATCAAATTGGCAAACAGCACGAAGAAGAACAGCGTACCCACGAACGGGACAAACTTGCGATGCCCATGATGGATGTTGTCATGCGCCGTGTCCGTCAGAAAACCGTGCACGCCTTCCATTGCATGTTGCAGGCCGCCGGGGCTCGCCATGGAAAGCTTGGGTTTCAGCATGCCAAAAAGTACGATGATGAACGCCGCTACAACGAGTTCCATCGTGATGTAATTCGCCCAGGGGCGCGTCTGCGCCGGGAGGCCGACCGCGGTAAGGATCCCGTTGGCGACACCCGCCAAGTGATCGTTAAACAGGGCGGTCACCCACAGTTCATGTTCGTGCATAGAAAAGTTGGAAGAGGATTTCGAGAACGACGGCGAGAGCCGCGGTTAAAAGGCCCGCCAGTACAAAAAGCGGACTGATCCCGAATGTTTCAAGGATAACATAAGCGGCGCCGCCTACCAGCGCGAACCGAACCACCAACAAACCCGCCGCGAAACTTTCCGGCTCCCGAAGCCCGCTGGCAAGCCACCGCATATTTAAGTACGCCGCCGCGGCGCCAAACGCGAAGCCGGCGGATCCCTTCCATCCCCAATGAGCCGCCACCGCCATCCAGCCAACCAACCCTACGAGGGCAATCCAGCGGCCAAGACGGGCCACCAGTTCCGCAAAGCTATCAGTCTTTTCCACCGCCGGCGTCAATGTCCTTCTGAAAGTCTCCCATCACCTTGTGAATCACTTCCCGCATCCCGGCCACAATGCCGATCAAGAGCCAGACGATGTACCAATAGTGCGTCCCGAGCCACTTGTCCAACCCGTAGCCAATGGCATAGCCGACAAAAACAGAAGCCGGCAAAACAAAGGCAAGATTGGAATATTCGCCCACCATCCGCGCGAAACTCTTCTTTCCGGCCATTGTTCCTCCCTCAGTTGCTCACTCTTAAAGTATGACGCGCGTGACAACTCATGCAGGAAACGCGAGCGTTCACCGACACCGGCGTTTTCTTGCAAGGGTCAGGCAGTGTTGTGTGACAGCGTTGACAGGTCGCGGCCTGGGCTGTCCAGGGTCTCATGGCGTGCGTGCCGTGGCAGGTAAGACAATTGGCCGCTTTCAATTTGCTGCCGGCGGAGGGTGGACGGCCGTGCGCGCTGCTCTCATATTGTTGCCGCTCCGTCAGGTGACAGTTGCCGCACAACTTGGGAACTTCATCGGGCGCGGCCACACGATCCGGCGGAACGTTGCCAACCGAGGTCCGATGCTTTTCCGAAGGCCCGTGACAGATGCCGCAGTCCATATTGGACGAGGCATGTTTATGCGATTTGAAATCCGCCACTGTCTCCGCATGGCAGGCGGCACAGCGGTGCTGTTCCTGGGCCAACGCCGGCAACATCGCCAGCAGCCACAGCATTACCGCCATGTAGTCATCCTGCGCACAATACTTCGATCGATTTCCGCTATCCGGCGTTTCCCGGACAGCGCCATGGCGAGGCGGGTTTCATCGGTCAAAAGCTGCAGCACACGCTCCACGCCCGGCTGGCCAAAAGCCGCCAAGCCCCAGAGCGGAGCCCGGCCGACGAGGACGGCCCGCGCACCGCACGCCAATGCCTTCACGATATCGCCGCCACGGCGAAGTCCGCCGTCCATCAGTACGGGCACTTTGCCGCCCACGGCATCCGCGACATCGGGCAACGCATCGAGCGACGCCATGGCGCCGTCCAATTGCCGGCCGCCATGGTTGGAGACAATGACGGCGTCGGCCCCATTCTTAACGGCCAGCACGGCATCTTCTGGATGAAGAATTCCCTTCGCGATTACCGGCAGATTCGCGGCGCCTTTTAGCCAGCCGATGTAGTCCCAGGTCATGGACGGCGTATGAGGCCCCCACATGGCAGCGCGGGCAGGATTCACGGGCGTACGTTTCTCCGCATCGCTTGGTACGCCGGATTGCATATAGCCGTAGTCAAAACGGTTGCGATTGTTGCGATCGCGATTGGACTGGTAAGCGTTGTCCACCGTGACGACAATCCCCTTCCCTCCGCCATCGTCGACGCGTTTTGCGTAGCCGACAGCCTGCGCCTTGGTCGCGTGCCCGGTAGTGTTGGACCACCACAGCAGGGGCTTTCCATCCTGCAGCAACTTCTGCGTGCCGGTTGCCGAACAAATCAGCGTCTCCCGCGCCAGGGCGCCTTTCGCGACCAGTTCGTCCGCATTGGGCAGCACCAGATTCTTGCCGCCGGTGGGGGCGATAATGATCGGCGATTTCAGCTTCAACCCGAGTAGCTCCACTTCGGTGGATACATCGGTCGTGTCCACCATGACGCGCGGCAGCAGCGCCACACGGCCAAAAGACTCCCGGTTGGCACGCAACGTATATTCGTCTTCCACGCCACCGGCAATGAAATCGTAGGCCAGTTTGTGCAGCTTTTTCTTGGCCACCTCTTCAAATTCGTGAACATTGACAGGGCCCATGACGTCGTCGGTCTGGGCAAACAGCGGCGACGCGGCCACCAATCCCATCAATTGCCGGAAACAGTCTCTTCGTTGCATGTGCGTTCTCGCTTCCGCGCAATGATATCAGAGGCTTGTTCGGCCGCTTCCTTCACGAGAATGCCCATTTTTGGCAGGGAGGGTTCCATGTCTGCGCGGAAACCCATGTCCTCCAGCGTGTCGGATGTCGTAGGCCCGATGGAGCAAATGGCCATCCGCTGCAGCGCCACCCGAAATGGCACAGCGACGCCCTCTTCTGCCGCCATCTGCACCAAATGCGGCAACTGCATGGAAGTAGTCAACAGCAGCACGTCGATCTCGCCTCGCGCAACGCGACGCGCCGCCTCCCGCAGCGGCGCCGTATCAGCGGGAAGCGCCCACTGATAGACGCGTACCGGCGTGACCGAGCACCCCCGTGCACGCAGGGCGGCGAGCAGATCCTCGTTGGATCGCCCGTACTCCTGCACGGCCACGCGGCGTTCCGGGCGATCCGCCGTAACAGCAAGCAACTCCCGCCACGTGTTGGGACTCGGGACGGATACGGCCCACGGAACGCCCCATTCGCGGAGCACGGCCTGCGGTTTTGGACCTCGCGGCACAACGGCGACACTCTTCAACGCATCGGCGAAAGCGCCGGGCCCGTGGTAGGGAGCAAGTATCGAATCAACGGCGCGCGCGCCTACTCCCGTGAGTAGAACCACCATGTCGAATTGTCCCGCGCGCAAACTGTCATAGAACGCGAGAACATCCGGATTATCGGCAATCGGGATTTCACGCATAGAAGGCGCGACGATATAGTCCCCGCCCTGTTTGCTGACGAGGACACCCATTTCCCCGGCGCGGCGGGATTCAAGCGAAAGGACGCGAAGTCCGGCAAAAGCCATTCCTGATTGTAGAAGTGTTGTCCCGCGGCGCGCGATATACTGGCGGCGATGTTCCAAGGATCGGGTAGCGACACGCAGGTTTTCGATGCGGTGGTTGTCGGCAGCGGCGCCACGGGCGGATGGGCGGCAAAGGTGCTCACCGAAGGCGGCCTGAAAGTAGCGATGCTGGAAGCCGGCGCCAAGGTATCGCCCAAGGACTATACAGAGCACAAGCAGGCCTGGCAGTATCCGTTTTTAGGCCAATCGCCAAAGGTACTCCAAGACCGGCCAATTCAAGGCCAGTGTTATGCGTGCCGCGAAGGCAACCACAAATGGTTCGTGAATGACAAAGAGAATCCCTACGTGCAGGAAAAACCATTCAATTGGATTCGCATGCGCGTATTGGGAGGACGGTCCTTATCCTGGGGCCGCCAGAGTTACCGGATGTCGAAACTGGACCTGACGGGTAAATCGCACGACGGGTACGGAGACGATTGGCCGGTTACCTATGAAGAATTGGTTCCGTTCTACGAAAAGGTGGAACGGTACGTCGGCATCTCCGGACAGGCTGAAGGTCTCTCTCAACTGCCCGACAGCATTTTTCAGCCAGCCATGCAATTCACCTGCGGCGAACAAGTGCTGCGGGACAAAGTGAAGGCCAAAATGGGGCGCGTGGTTACGATGGGCCGGACCGCCATATTGACCAAGCCGCTCAACGGCCGCCCCGCCTGCCACTATTGCGGCCCCTGCGAGCAGGGCTGCGTTACCAACAGCTACTTCTCCAGTCCGTTCACGACCGTGAAGGATGCACAGGCCACCGGCCGCCTGACGCTAATTACCGATGCGGTGGCGGCGCGCGTGCTTACCAAGGACGGCAAGGCTAACGCCGTGCAGTACATTGACCGCAATACCCGTGATGTACGGGAAGTCCGGGCAAAAGTATTTGTGCTGTGCGCGTCAACGCTGGAATCCACGCGCCTGCTGATGAACAGTAAGATTTGCGGTGACAATGACGCGCTGGGCCACTACCTGATGGACCACATCTACCAAGGCGGCGCCTCCGGCATGATGCCTGGTATCGAAGCTCGCCCTTGGGCAGGCCCGCCGCGGCGGCCGACCGGCATCTACATACCGCGCTTCCGCAACATCAAGGAAAAGGAAACCAACGGTTTCATCCGCGGATATGGTTACCAGGGCGGCTCCGCCCCTTCCTTTAACTTTGGTGCGCCGGGCTTCGGCAAAGAGTACAAGGAAGCCGTACGAAACGGGCAGTGGGGCATCAGCATCGGGCTGTGGGGCGAGTGTCTGGCACGACGTGAAAACCAGGTTGCGATTGACCCAAACCGCGTAGACGCATGGGGAATTCCGATCCTAAAGATCAATGCGGGATGGGGCGAGAATGAGTTGAAGCTTTGGGCCGACGGAAAAGTGCAGGCCGCGGAGATGCTGGAAGCGGCGGGAGCCCAAGGCGTGCAGGTGACCGGAAGGACGCCGAGCGTGCCCGGATTCTGCATTCACGAAATCGGCACGGCACGCATGGGGACGGATCCCAGGCGGAGCGTGCTGAATAAAAACTGCCAGGCACATGAGATGGATAATCTCTATGTGACCGATGGGGCGGCCTGGGTATCCTCCGGCTGCCAGAACCCAACCTTAACCATGATGGCGCTAACGGTACGGGCTTGTGACCACATCCTCCACACTCACGCGAAGGGCCGCGGTTAGGCTGATGGCTGGGGGCGCGCTGGCGGCCCAGTCCTCGTCCTCACGGGCGAACACGGTACAGATCACGATTCTTTCCACCATGCTCTCCGGGCCGTTCCTGGGAGAGTGGGGCTTTTCCGCCCTGCTCGAAGTGGATGGAAAGCGTACGCTCTTCGATACGGGCAACCGGCCGGAGACCGTGCTCAACAACCTCCGCGAGATGAAGTTGGACTTGAGCGGCGTGCCGTCGGTCGTTTTGACGCACCACCACCGTGACCATACCGGCGGCCTTGTCACCTTGCGGCGCGACGCCATGCGGCGCGACAAAGCGGCGTTGGCCACCGCCTATGGCGGTAAGGGCATTTTGTTGCCGCGCAACCCGGGGAACGATTTCGTGCTGACAAAAGGCGAATACGAAGCGACAGGCGGAAAGCTGGTGGAAGTGGACCAGCCGCGCCAACTGGCGCCAAGCGTGTGGCTTACAGGGCCGATCCCCCGCGTGCACAATGAACGGAACTGGTCCGGCAGCACGCGGTTGCGAATGACAGACCGGATGGAGGAAGACACCCTGCCAGAGGATCAGGCGCTGGTGATCGACACCAACCAGGGCTTGATCGTCGTTTCGGGATGCGGCCATGCGGGAATCGTCAACACGCTGGGCTATGCGCGCAAGGTTGTTCGTGATACGGGCATTTACGCGGTTGTGGGCGGCTTTCATCTTTTCGACGCCAATGAAGAAAAGCTGGAATGGACGGCCGGGCAACTGCGGCCGATGGACATCAAATATTTCCTGGCGGCCCATTGTACGGGAGTTGAATCCACAGTCCGGCTGCGGGAATTACTGCGGTTGCCGCCGGAACGGATGACGATTGCCCAGGTGGGGCGGCGTTTCGAATCCGGTAAGGGTATTACCGGGGCGCGCTCGTAAACAGCCTTATAATGAAAGGGAGTTCCAAGTCTCCTCCCTCGCGTTTCCCCACACAACCGAATGATCTCCGTTAGCAATGTGTCCATGCGCTTCGGCGCCAAAATTCTGTTTGAAGAAGTCTCGACGACGTTTCCTCCGGGCCGCCGGTTTGGATTAACGGGACCGAACGGCGCGGGCAAGTCGACGTTCATGAAGCTACTGAGCGGAGAGTCCGAGCCGCAGAAGGGCAGCGTCAGCAAGCCGGCAAAGTTGGGCGTTATTAGCCAGAACCAGTTTGCCTACGACGATAAGCGCGTCATCGACACCGTGATCATGGGCAATAAACGCCTGTGGAACGCTCTGGTGGAGCGGGAAGTCCTGTATGAAAAGACGGATATGACGGATGAGGACGGTATCCGGCTCGGCGAACTGGAAGGGATTGTCGGCGAAGAGGATGGCTATTCCGCTGATTCCGACGCGGCTATCCTGCTGCAGGGTCTGGGCATTCCGGACGAATTGCATGAACGGAAAATGAGCGAACTGCAGGGCGGCCAGAAGGTACGTGTGCTGCTGGCCCAGGCTCTATTCGGCAACCCCGAAGCGCTGCTGTTGGACGAACCGACGAACCACCTCGATTTGGACTCCGTGCATTGGCTGGAAACCTTCCTGAACAGCTACAAGGGCATCCTGATCGTGATTTCGCACGATCGCCATTTCCTGAATAGCGTCTGCACCCACACCGCCGATATCGACTACGAAACAATCATCACGTATCCCGGCGGGTACGACGATATGGTGCTGGCAAAGACGCAGGTTCGCGCCCGCATCGAAGCCGACAACCTACAGCGCCAGAAGAAGATCGCGCAGTTGCAGGAATTCGTTCAAAAGTTCAGCGCCGGCACCCGCGCCAGCCAGGTTCAGTCCCGCAAGAAAGAAATTGAGCGGCTGCAAACCAGTGACCTGTCACGCTCCAATATCGCTCGTCCGTTTATCCGTTTCCAGATGAAACGGCCCAGCGGCCGCGTGCCTTTGGAAGTGAAGGACTTTGGCCGCGCCTACGGCGACAATGTGGTTTTCAAGGGCTATACGGCGATGTTTGAACGCGGCGAAAAGATCGCCGTTCTCGGCCGCAACGGCGCCGGCAAGACCACGTTGCTGAAAGCTTTGTTGGCCAATGGAACCGGACCCTATGACAAGGAAGAGGATTTGGCCACGGGTAGCGGCGTTGTCACTTGGGGCCATGAAGTGCAGATCGGCTATTTTGCCCAGGATCACCGGGAGTCGATTGCCAAGGGAATGACTGCGGCCGAATGGCTGCATCAGTTCGACCCGCAAGCCAGCCGCGAAGAGATTCGCGGAGTGCTGGGCCAAATGTTGTTCGCGGGCGAAGAAGGCATGAAGCCTACCGAGGCGCTGAGCGGCGGCGAGGCGGCGCGTCTGATCTTCTGCCGGCTAATGCTTGAAAAGCCGAATTTCCTGGTAATGGACGAACCGACCAATCACTTGGATCTCGAATCGATCAACGCCCTGAATTTCGCTATCCAAAAATATGAAGGCACGGTGATCGTCGTTACACACGACGAAGACCTCGTGGCCGATACAGCGAACCGCATCATCCATCTGGATGCCGGCAAGCTGACCGACTTCAAGGGCTCCTACGAAGAGTTCCAGGCGACTACTTCGAAGTAGCCGCCTCTTCCCGTTTGTAGCGGGCCAGAACGGCCTGGAATTTACGGCGAATGGCCGGGTTGTCGATCGGCGTGGTTTCCCGCGGATCGGCAGCCCAATCATACAGCTTGCCGTCTTCGTACAACTTCCAGCGCCGGTCAAAAACATATCGCTCCGTGCGCGTCCAACGTTCTTTGTCATGGCCCGGCCGCGGATCATACCAGGAGTAGATCCATTCGCGAGGCTGCCCTTTTTCCCCACGAATCTGCGGCAGAAAACTGCGGCCATCCATTGGCCCCATGGACTTCGGCGAAATGCCGGCGGCCTCGCACATCGTCGGCAGAAAATCGCAGGAGTCGATCAAATCGCCGCTGCTGCGTCCCACCGGCGGCCGGCCTTTCCACCACGCGATGAGCGGTACGCGCATGCCGGCTTCCGTCGTATCGCCTTTTCCGCCCTGGAACTGTTCGTCACGGCCATTGCGGTGCAGCGTGCTGCGAATGGTATTCAACGTGCCGTTGTCGCCATAGAAAAGCACGAGCGTATTGTCCGGTAATCGCCGCAACATACGCCCAATGATGCCGTCCATGTACTCCACCTGATCCTTGAAGTATTTCGTGTCGTTCTTCAGCCGCTTGTCCGAATTCCAGTCCGCGCTGCGAGGCGTTGGGGTGAACGGCGCGTGGGTCAGAGCCAAGGGGAAATAGACGAACCAAGGTTCTGCTTTATGCCTGTCGATAAAGCGCAGCAGAAAATCGGCGGATACGTCGTCGCCATACTTGTCTTTCTGATTTTTATAGAGTTTGCCGTTCTCGTAGTAGGTGGGGTCTCCGTAGCGCGAGCCCTTGTCTTCGGTATGCGCCGCGTGCCAAATGCAGTATTCCTCGAAACCGGCGTTTTCAATGCGCTGTCCCTTACCGCGCCATTCCGGTTCGAAATCCGGCGGATTATAACTCCAAAACTGCCACTTCCCGGCGATCGCGGTCCGGTAGCCGTTTTCCTGAAAAAGATGGCCGAATGTTCTCTCTTTCGGATCCATGATGCCGAAAGCCTTCCAGTTCCGGAAGTTCGACTTTCCCGTCATGAGTTGCAAGCGGGTTGGCGTGCAAAGCGGCTGCGCAAAGGCATGCGTAAATCGCACGCCGTCTGCGGCCATCTTGTCGAGCTCCGGCGTGCGGTAGCTCCGTCCGCCGTAGCAACCCAGGCATTCGAAGCCGAGGTCATCCGCCAGAATCAACAAAATATTGGGCCGCGGCGCTGCGGGCGCCGCGGCTACGGAAAGAGCGCGAAGGAACTCCCGGCGGGATACCATGCCGGACTAGGCGAAGATGCCCTGTATTTCCTTCGTAGCGGACGGGAACTGTTTCAGCCCGGCGCCCAACGCCTTATTCGCAACAGCCAGATACAGATCGCTCACCGTGCCCGTCGAGCGGGTGTGCATGTTCGTGCGGAGGTTGCCGGCATGGCCGGCAACGATCACCGAATAGCCATTGTTCTTATGGTCGTTCGCCTCGGCGTGTTCATGGACAAACACCAGCGATGTACGGTCCAACACGTTGCCGTCGCCTTCCTTGATCGACTTCAATTTGCCGACCAGATAGGCGAACTCTTCCACGTGCCAACGGCAGATGTCGCGCATAATACGCTGACCGTCCGGCCCATCGGCGCCCGGGGCTTTGCCGTCGCGGTGCGTGTAGTCATGATGCCGCGCCGCAGTGTATCCCAGCCAAGGAAAGCGTGAGAGGCCCTGGCACTTGGTAAGCATGTAGGAAGCCACCCGGGTCTGGCCGCTGGCAAAAGCGTGAGCCAGTAGGTCGCTTTGCAGTTTGGCGATGCGAGGCCAATCTTTCATGTCGCCGTCCGTTTCCGGCGGATCGAGGCGGCGGTAATTCGGAGGCAGACTGGCAATCGCGCGTTCCACATCGCGAATTGACGCCAGGTGCTCATCCAACCGCGTACGATCTTCCTGGCCCAATGCTTTCTTCAAGCCGGCCGCATCTTCCTGCACCGCATCGAGCACGCTGCGTTTACGGGCGATCCAGCCCGCGTCGCGCGCGCCAAACAGACGGTCAAACAATTTGTTCGGGAGCATCTCCGGCGGCAGGGAACGGTCGTAGCCTGCCCAGCTCATATTGCGCTGAATGCTCTCGCCAAACGACTCCTGCGAGACGCCGATCTGCAGCGAACGGAAACGGTTCTCACCGCCGATCTTTCCGGCAACCGCCTGATCAATGGAAGGCCCACCGGCGCCGCGGCCGGTGAACTGCGTGCCGCTTACCAGCGCCGCCATTGAACGGTGATGATCATTTCCCGGCCCCGGCATGCGGGCCGCGGGATTGTCCAGCCCCGTGATCACGTGAATATCGTTACGGAAGGGAGCCAGCGGAGCCAGACAGGGCGTCATCGTGAAGTCCGCACCCGTCTCCGAGGGAATCCAATATTTTTCCACGACGCCGTTGCCATTGAACCAGTAGACGAACCGCGTGGGGATCTCCGCCTTGGGCGTAGCAGCATAGGCGGTACCGTTGGCATTGAACATGGCCGCCAGGGGCGGCAGCCCGATTGTGACGCCGCTCAGGTTGCGCAGAAAGTGACGGCGCGGAAGAGAGCGGTCCTTCGTGTGAACAGAATGCATAGTAAGACTCCGTGTCAGGACTCGGGCGGGAAGATGGACCACCGGAGGAGCGAAACCATCAACTCCTGAAAGTGGAAACCGGATTTCTTGAAATCATCGAAGGAACGGCGGAGAGTGGCTGCGTCGCCGGCTTTCTCCATGCGGCCGTGGTAGTAGCGGAACAACTGCTTCACTACGCACTGCTGGCATTGTTGGTTCCCTGCCAAAATGGTACCCAATTCGCGCGGCGAGCGGAAGGCCGAGTTCGGCGCCCCCGCCACATAGCCGCTCGTATCAAAGTCGAGATAGACCGTTTCCTTTTCGCCCTTGTCTTTCCGTTCCGGTTCGAAAACGATCTTCAATTTTTCGCGGCGTTGTCCCACGGCGTCAAACTTCTCAAACCCAAAGCCAATCGGGTCGATGAGCGTGTGGCAACTCGCGCAACTATCGTTCGAAAGATGGACGCCCAACCGCTCGCGGTTGGTCATCGGTTTGGCCCGGCTGTTAATCGGCAAATTGGCGTTCACACCTGGGGGCGGTTGCGGCACTTCCTGACATAAAAAATGCTCGCGGACAAAAAGACCGCGTGCGGTAGGAGACGTGTCCGCCGGTTTGGCCGTCGCAGCTAATAAAAGCGCCTGGCCCAACACGCCGGCACGCTCCGCTTCCGGCGGCAGGGAAACGCGGGCGAATTCCGTGGCCGGCGCGGGGATATTGTAAAGCTTGGCGAGGGGCGTGCTAACAAACGCGTAGTCGGCGGAGTAGATCTCCATGAAGTTGCGGTTGTCCCACACCAGGTACTCCACCAGCTTACGAGCCTCTTCCGTCATTGCCACGGCCAGTTCCGGCGTATACATCGGGAACGACGACCGTTCCTTCACCGCGCCCAGCAAGCTGTCAAACCGCATCCACTCCGATGTGAACTCATCCACCATGGTGCGTGCGCGCTGGTCGCGCAGCATACGCCGGGCCTGTTTCTCAACGCCCTCCGCGGTGGCCAATTCTCCCGCCGCGGCGGCACGGAACAGCTCCTTGTCCGGCATGCTGTTCCACAGTGCGTAGGAAAGCCGGCTGGCCGTTTCGTAGGGGCGCCAGGACGGTTCCGCGCCGTTCTCAGTCCGCAGCAGGAAGTTGGGCGATTGCAGCATGCCCTCCACCACCATCTGTGCGCCGCCCGCGGCCCATAGTTTCTGATAGCGGGCTACCTCCGTCTCCAGCACGGGACGGCGGAACGCCTTCGCTCCAAACTCGCGAATAAACTTTGCGCCGCAGGCGGGCGTTGTCTCTTTGCAGGGAACCAGTCCGCGAGTATCGCCGCCCCGGAATGCGCTCTTGGCCAGTTTTTCGGCGCCCGTTGTATAGGCTTCGGCCAACAGCGGCGAAACGCTCTGTGACTGAAATTGATTGCGGAAGCCATTGACGAAATCTTCAATCGGGAACTGCTCCGCGATCCGCGTATCATCACCCAGAAGGTCGCGCACCGTGTTGTTGTACTGCGTATTCGTCAACCGCCGCAGAACCGGTTTACGTTCTCCCCGGCGCTCGGCGATGACGAACGTATCGGTGGGTTTGGTGTTGGTGGCCAGGTAGTCGATCCAGTGTTGCAACACAGCCTCATCCGCGCTGCCTGGCGCAATGCGCTGGCCGCCGGCGTGCGGAACACGCTTGGTGGGCTTGTAGAGAAGCACCGACTTCGCGGGGTCCGTGCGGTCTACGAGCGTATGCAAAGAGAGGCCGAACCGGGCCCACTCTTCCTTGGAGAGTTCGCCGTCCGGAAACTTGAACCGGGTACCCGCGGCGACTCCGCCGCCATTGTGGCAGCCTTCACAGTTGGCCTTGTGCAAAACGGGCAGCACTTTGGACTCGAAGTAGTCCGGGCCGGGCGCGCGCGAGTCCTTCTGCGCGGCCAACAGCAAAACGGCGAGAAAGAGAATGGCAGGTCTCACTGCCTCTATCTTATCGGCTAAGGATCAGTTGCTGGGGACTCGCCGGAACATCTTGCACTCGATTGCTGGAAAAACCGGCATCCTGCAGCATCTTTTCCAGTTCGGCAAACGTGTACGCATCCCCCGCCGGAGTGTTCAATAACATCGTCATACTGAACGCCGCGGAGACGGTGGGCGTAACCCGGTCAGGATTCGGCACGAATTCCAACGTCGCCAGCAGACCGCCCGGAGCGAGTGCCGCGCGGCACTTGCGAAGAATAGCCGTGCATTCCGCTACGTCGAAATGGTGCAGAAAATTCGTGAGGTAGATGACGTCATATCCAGTGCCGAACTCCAGTTCCAATGCGCTGCCCGGACGCGCACGCCAACGGTCCGCCACGCCGAATTTTTTGGCATTGGCCTCCGCAACCGCCAGTACAGCCGGCCAGTCCATCGCATCCACTTCCAGGTCCGGGTGCGCCACCGCGGCTTGAATTCCGAAAATGCCATGCCCTGCCGCAATGTCCAAAAGCCGTTTTGGCGACTCCAACTGCGCCGCCATGAACTGCGCCGCCGGAAACATCATCGGCATCATGCCTTCCGCAAATTTTACCCAGACATCATTCTCAATATCGAAATACTCGCGACCATTCAACAGAGTCGACCCCTTGCGGACCACCTGCGCCACATCGGCGGCCGCGTTCCTGTGCATGTCGTGTGACAGGAATGCGGAGATGGAACCGAGATAGGACGGCGAGCGCTGGTCCAAAAAGGCAGCCGTTTCCGGGATCAGCGAGTAGGCGCCGTCCGTTTTGGACAACAAGCCGGAGATTGTGAGGTAGTCGCACAAGACGCGTATCCCCCGCTCGCTCGCGCCGCAACGGGCGGCGATGGCGGGTACGGTCACATTTCCTTCCCCAATTGCCGTAAATAGGCCTAGTTCAATCGCGCCGTGCAAGGCTGATGACTGCACATGTGCGGCCATCATGCCAAAAATACGTTCCGGGGAAATGTTCATTTCTTCGCAGCCTCCACAATCGAAACCGGGCCGGGAATCTCCACGATGCGGGTGATGCCGAAACCGTTGGCGTCCAGCAGTGCGGTCCACTCCCGGGCGGTGCGCTCTTTGCCGCCGCACATCACCATCATGTTAATGTCCATCATCCGTCCGTAAAGAGCGTCTCCCTCTTCCGGAATCACGGCTTCGGCCAGCACTAGTTTGGCATGGGCCGGCATCGCGCGGTGAACCGTGCGGAGGATGGCGCCGGCTTTGTCGTCCGCCCAGTCGTGAAGGATCCACTTCATCGTGTAGATATCTCCGCCCGCCGGCACTTCCTGAAAAAAATCACCCGGCACGAATCGGCAGCGATCCGCCACGCCGCGCGCGGCCAGGTTCTCGTTCGCTTCCTCCTGGGTAAACGCAAGGTCCATCACAACCCCGCGCAGGCCGGGCCGCGACTCTAGTATCGCCGCCGCCATGCTGCCATTGCCCCCCGCGACATCCACAAGCGTACCGGTCTGCGGAAAATCATAATGCGCCAGCAAGGATTGCACTACGACGGCGCTGCTGCTTGCCATCGCCTGGTTGAACAGATGCCCCTCGGCGGGGTTGGTCCTGGTGAAATAGGCCCAGACATTTTCGCCAAATGTCGCATCGAATGCGCAGGCCTCCGTTCGGGCGGAGAGCGCCAGATTGCCCCATGCCGTGTAGTGTCCGCCGCCCATTACGCTGGCGACAAAGCCACGGAGCGATCCGGGCACGTCGGTGCGCAATGCTTCGCCCAACGGAGTCAGCGCATATCCAGCGTCCGGTTTTACCTGGATCAACCCGATGGCCGCACAGGCCGCCAGGAAGCGCCGATTCACGCCGGGGTCACGCCCCGCCGCCAACGCATCGGCCACCTGGAGTTCGGCGAATACCTGCGTGACTTTGGCGCGGAAAAAATGGAATACGGTGTCCAATAGGACCGCTTGCGGAGGCGGCGCGGAGGGTAGGATTTCGGACGGCATAAGGAAGGTCTCCTGATAATACGCGAACCGGCTACCTATAAAGGGGTCACGTTCGTGGTATCTATGAGTAGACAGTTTTTTCATGCTGATCCTTCATGCCGGCGTTCACGACGGCTACTTCTCCATCTGGCTGGAGGCTTCGGCAGATCATAGACAGGACAACGGAGCGGCCAGACAAGCCAAGCCGCAACGCGGTGGGCCTCTGGATTATCCATATGGTGCTCCGCCTGTTCTGTTGCGCGAAGTGCTTGCCTCCCTGCCCTACTGCGGGGAACTAGCGAAGTTGAAGATGCAGCGTGCTGTTTTGTGGGCGCCTAGCGCTACGGACGGACCTCTCGCTTCGAGCGCCTTGATCGCCGAGCATCCCGAATACGACACGCTCACCATGGCGCCGTGGTCTATTGCAAGTATGCAATTGGGCCCGAAAGAAACCGTTGACTTTCTGGCCGCCACCTTCGGCCAGCGGGTCATGCGGCCTGGGCTCATGGTTGGCCCCGATGTAACTTTCTGGGTCTCCGCGCTCCGCTTTGCCGGCGGAATGGTCGCCCGCCAGCAGTTTCTGCCGGATATGGACGCGGTCGAAGAGGGCTTCGCCGCCCAATGGACGCCCGTTTATCCCGGTATGGAAGGGCATCGTTTGGCCGCGTTGGCTGCCGCCATGCCCGCCGCCGCCCGCGCCATCAGCTTCGACGAGAACACCGCGCCCAATACTCCTGCGCGCATCGTTCTGGACGCCTTCCTCGCCTGGATGGTGGACGATCTGGTTCGCGGCTCCTTCTCCGGCCAAAATCCGCCGCGCGGCAAAAGCCCGCACGATCGTTGGCTCCACGCCCTGGCTACCCAGGACGGCTTGGTCCAGGGGTACCCGGATCAACTCGAGCGTATCGCCAAGCAGGTTCGCCAGTGGCGCCGCCCCGTCGCGCTCACGGCCGACGCGCCCTTCCGGCTTTGTTTCCGGTTGGAAGAACCCGCTCACGATGGCGACCCCTGGTTGGTCCGCTATCTCGTCCAGAGCGTCGATAATCCCGACAACGTACTCCGCGCCGAGCAGATCGGCTCCGGCGACCGGCTTCCGGGCGTCGTCCGCCAACCCACGTTGGAGTTCCTGCTCACATCGCTCACCCAGGCCACGTCAATCGTCCCTCGCATCGAGAGCAGCCTCCGGGCTGCCGTTCCGACCGGATTTGAGCTCGACACGCAAGGAGCCTATGATTTTCTGGTGCAGCGCTCCGTGGCGTTGGAACAGGGCGGTTTCGCCGTCCAGTTGCCCGTGTGGTGGTCCAGGGACGGCACGCGTGCACACCTGTCCGCCCGTGCGAAGGTCCATAGTCCCGACGATCCGCCGAAAGGCGGCCTATCGCTCAACTTCATACTCGAATTTGACTGGCGTATCGCCATCGGCGAAGAACTCGTCAGCCGCGAAGAACTGCTCGAACTCGAACGTCTCCGCTCCCCGCTCTGCAAGGTACACGGGCAGTGGGTTCACGTCACGCCGGAGGAGATCGGCATCGCGCTCGATTTCTGGCGGCGTAACGTCACCGGGCATGCCACCGTGCGCGAGGTCATTCAAATGGCCTTGGGCAACTATCACACCAATGCGGCGCTCGCCATTGAGGGCGTCATCGCCACAGGCTGGGTCAAGGGATTGCTCGATCAATTAGAAGGCCGCACGGTGCTGGAGGATCTGCCGCCGCCCAAGGACTTCAAAGGAAAACTGCGCCCGTACCAGATTCGCGGTTACTCCTGGCTCAAGTTCCTGCGTAAGTGGGGCCTTGGCGCCTGCCTGGCCGACGATATGGGTTTGGGTAAAACCGTTCAGGCCTTGGCGCTATTTCAACTGGACCGCGAAGAAGGCGTCACCCGGCCGACATTGTTGATCTGCCCCACTTCGGTGGTCGGCAACTGGCAGCGCGAAGCCGTCCGGTTTACCCCCAAGTTGAAGGTGCTGCTGCACCACGGCATCGGCCGCGAAAAGGGCGAAGATTTCACCAAGCTGGCCTACAAACACGCGCTCGTCATCACCAGCTACGGTCTTTTGCAACGCGATCTGGAAGCGATCAAGCAGGTGCAGTGGTCCGGCATCATTCTGGACGAAGCGCAAAATATCAAGAATCCCGAAACACGGCAGGCCCGTTCCGCACGCTCACTGGAAGGCGATTATCGCATCGCCCTTACTGGCACTCCTGTTGAGAACAACGTCGGCGAACTCTGGTCCGTCATGGAGTTCCTGAATCCCGGCTTCCTCGGAACGAGGGACCACTTCCGGAAAACATTCTTCCTTCCCATTCAAACCGGCCGCGATCCGTCCATGGCGGGCAGCCTGCGCCGGCTGACAGGCCCTTTCCTTCTCCGCCGTCTCAAAACCGACACCAGCATCATCGCTGACCTTCCGGAGAAGATGGAAAATAAAGTGTTCTGCACGCTTACCAAAGAGCAGGCGGAACTGTATGAGCGTGTCACCAAGGATGCGTACCGGTTGATCGAAACCGCCGAAGGCATTGGACGCCGCGGCGTCATTCTGGCTACGCTTTCCAAGCTCAAGCAAGTCTGCAACCACCCCGCCCACTACCTGGGCGACGGTTCACCGGCAACAGGACGCAGCGGAAAACTGGCCCGCCTCACCGAAATGCTGGAAGAAGTGATGGAGTCCGGCGACCGGGCTCTTGTCTTCAGCCAATTCACCGAAATGGGTAAAATCCTGCAGCATCACCTGCTGCAGTGCTACGGCGAAGAAGTTCTGTTCCTACACGGCGGCACGCCCCAGCGCCAACGCGAGATGATGGTAGAGCGGTTCCAGAACTCACCCAACGGGCCGCGAATCTTCATCCTGTCCCTCAAGGCAGGCGGAACCGGGTTGAACCTGACCCGCGCCAACCACGTCTTTCACTTTGACCGCTGGTGGAACCCGGCTGTGGAAGACCAAGCCACGGACCGCGCGTTCCGTATTGGTCAAAAAAGCAACGTCCAAGTACATAAGTTTGTCTGCGTCGGCACGATGGAAGAGCGAATCGACGAGATGATCGAGCGCAAGAAGAGCATCGTGCAGGACGTCATCGGCACCGGGGAACAGTGGATTACCGAGCTGTCGAATGAAGAACTGAAGTCCGTCTTCGCGTTGAGCGGAGATGCGGTGGAGGAAGGCTGATGAACGAACGCGGTGGCCGCGGCCGAAACAACAAGGGCCGTGGATTTGGACGCCGGAAATTCTTCCGGCCGAAAAAAGGCGGTAAACCGGCCGGAGAAGCGGGCGCCGCCGCCCCTGATTCGTCGGCAGAATCGGTATCGACGCCGGCCGCGACTCAGCCGCCGCCCCTTGCGGCCCACGCCGCCGATGATGCGGCACGCAAGAACGGAAGCGGCAATCGGGGGCGACGGCAGGGGCCGGCGCCGCGCAACGCTCGAAACGGACAGCGGCAAACCAGGGGGAAAAATGCGTTCAGCCCCTATGGCCGGCAACCGCAGCGCGCCAGCGGCATTCGCGCACAGTCCAAAGGCGGCAAATTCGGCGAAAACTGGTGGGCTCGCCGTTGGATTGAAGTGCTGGAAGGCTTCGATATGGGCTCCCGGCTCAACCGTGGCCGGGAGTACGCCAAAAAGGGTCACGTTCTCTCTATCCAAATTGAAGAGGGACAAGTCATTGCCCGCGTCCAGGGTTCCCGGCCCAAACCTTACGATATCGATGTGCAGATTCACACTCTGCCCGATGCCGACTGGGAGAAAATCGCCGGACGGCTCGCCGAGCAGGCCGTCTTTTCCGCCCGGCTCCTGACCGGAGAGATGCCAGCCGACATCGAAGAGATCTTTGAGGAAGAGGGACTTTCGCTCTACCCCGCGGCCGAGGGCGACTTACAAGCGAAATGCACCTGCCCGGACACTGCGAATCCTTGTAAACATTGCGCGGCCGTCTATCTGCTATTGGGTGAGGAGTTCGACCGCGACCCCTTCCTGTTGTTTACGCTCCGCGGCATGCGCCGTGAAAAACTGCTGGCAATGATCGAAAAGAAGTTGCCGCAGTTGGCCGCCGTCGAGGGCGAACATCGCAATGGCGACACGGTGGAAGAGAAGCCGGAAGACCCGAAACAGCCGCTGCCCGTCGATCCTGATACGTTTTGGAAGGGCGCTTTCCGCCTTCCCGAAGAGGTCATGGGCGATGTCACACCACCGCCTACTTCCTGTGCTCTGCCCCGCCGCCTGGGTCCGTTTCCGTTCTGGCAGGGACAAAAGCCTCTATTGGACGCGCTGGAACCCATCTATAAAAAAGCATCCCAACACGCCGTCGTATTCCTCCTCGGCGAGCCGCTTTCTTAAATTTCCGGCATTCGCCTCATACTCTCCACGCGCGGACCGATAAGGATCCGTGTATGAGTCTACTTCCGACAGCGGCAGAAGGCCTTCGCCAGGCGGAAGAGCGTATCCAACGAGTGGCGGAACGCTTAGCACGTATTCCGTTAGAGATCGACGGAACTACTCCACAGGATGTTGTCGACTTAAGCGCGGAAGTTGTCGCGTTATTGGAGGCAAAAAACGCTCACGCAATAAACGCCTCGGTAGCGGAGACCGCTACCGAGATGGATCAGCATACTCTGGATATTCTGGGTTAGCCGTTACTTATTCAAGACGGCAAACTTGGTGGCGATATCCAATACGAGGCCAGGGAAAATCCCGAGCACGACCGTCATTGCCGCCGTCAGCCACATCGTAATCTTCAATCCGCCGGGGATCTCTTCCGGATGCTCGGTGGTCTGCGGATCGTGCATATACATGGCGACCAGAACACGTAGATAGTAATACGCGGCCACGGCCGAGTTCAGCAGTCCAAGCGCCGTCAACCACACCATGTGCGAGTCAATAGCGGCCTTGAAGATGTAGAACTTGCCGAAAAACCCGGCCGTCAGCGGCACACCGATCAACGACAACAGGAAGATCGTCAAGAGAGCCGCCACCGCCGGCTGGCGCTGGCTGAGCCCCTTTAAGTCATCAATCGTGACGCGTTCTTCGCCGCGGCCGGCGACATGGGTCACAATCGCAAACGCGCCGTAGTTCATCAGACCGTACGCGGCCAGATAGAACATCGCGGCCGCGGTACCCGTTGTACTGTGCGTCGTCACGGCAACCAGGACATATCCGGCGTGCGCAATCGAGGAATAGCCCAGCATGCGCTTGATATTGTTCTGCCATAACGCGGCGAAGTTGCCGACCATCATCGTCGCCAACGCCATCACCCACAACACCGGTTCCCAACTCGGCGTCACAGCTTCAAACGCGGTCTGGAATACCCGGATCATCACCGCAAACGCTACTGCTTTCGGCCCGGCGGAAAGGAAACCCGCCACTGGAGCCGGGGCGCCCTGATAGACATCCGGGGCCCAAACCTGGAAAGGAGCCGCAGAGATTTTGAACGCAAACCCGACCAGCATAAAGCCCGCGGCCGCACTCACCATCACCATCGAAGGAACACCCTTCGCGATTCCTTCCCGGATATCCAGAAGGTTCGTGGATCCGGTCATTCCGTAGACCCAAGCAACGCCGTACAACAAAAACGCCGTTGCAAACGAGCCCAGCAGGAAGTACTTCAACGCTGATTCATTGGCCCGCTTGTCATCACGAAGGTAGCCCGCAAGAATATAGCTGGCAATCGAGCTGACTTCCAGCCCGATAAAGACCATGATCAGTTCATTCGCCGCCGCCATCAGACACTGCCCGGCCAGCGAGAAGAGCAGCAGGATGTAAAACTCGCCCGTATTGGACTTTTCTCGCTCCAGGTACGAAGTGGAGCAGAGAATGGTCAACAGACCGACTGCAAGAACAACGAGACGGAAAAAGGCCGCAAACCCGTCCGATACAATCATCTTGTTGAAACCCAGACCCGGATTGTCATAGGCGACAACCGTTCCATACATCGCGATGCCGATGGCCATGGCAGCCAATGTCGAAATAACGGACCGGCTGTCCTCGTCCTTCTTAAAGGCTTCCAGCAGCAACAGCAGCGTGCCGGCAATCGTCAGCACAATTTCAGGCAAAAACCGCAACATATCTGCGGCAGGAGGAAAGTAATTAGCGCCCATGGTTAACGACCTCCGCACGGGTGGTCTGAGTGGTCCGGTCGAGAATAGTCTGGTTCGATGCGCCGATCGACGGCAGGAAGGATTGTGCGTAAACGCCCATCCAAATCATCAAAGCCAGCAGCGGAAGGATGCAGGCCCACTCCCGCGCCTTCAAATCATCCACATGATGCCGTACGGATTCCGGTGTCTCCCCGTAGAAGGTCCGTTGATACATCCACAGCATGTAGCAGGCAGAAAGGATCACGCCGCTTGCGGCGAATACGGCCCACCAGATGTTTGTCTTGGCCGCGCCCTGCAGCACCAGGTATTCGCCGACGAAGTTGCACAACATCGGCATGCCGATGGAGGCGAGCGTCGTTACCAGGAAAGCGGTCGAGAGCTGCGGAGCCGCGCTGGCAACGCCGCCGTAGTCCTTGATCTCCAGCGAATGTTGCCGTTCATAGAGGAAGCCGACCAGCATGAAGAGCGCGCCCGTGGAAATACCGTGCGCCAGCATCACATAGACCGCCCCATCCAGGCCCCACTGATTGCCGGAGAACAACCCCAGAACCACAAAGCCCAAATGGCTCACTGAACTGTAGGCAACCAGCTTCTTCATATTCGGTTGCACCAGCGCGACCAACGCGCCGTAGACAATTCCGATGATGGCAAGAACGACGATCCACGGAGCATTCTCTTTCGCGGCCGTCGGATACATCGGCAGGCAGAAGCGCAGAATACCGTAGGTACCCATCTTCAACATCACGGCGGCCAGCATCACAGAACCGGCCGTGGGAGCCTCCACGTGCGCATCGGGCAACCAGGTGTGCAGCGGGAACAACGGCACTTTGATGGCAAAGGCCAGGAAAAAGGCCAGGAACAGCAGCGTTTCTTCCAGATGCGTGAAGGCCAGCTTGCCAGACTCCAACATCAGCAAAATGGCAGGATAGTCGAACGTGCCCGCCTTGCTGTAGATGTACAGCATCGCGGCCAGCATCAGCACGGAGCCCACCATCGTATAGATGAAAAACTTCAAAGCTGCGTAGATGCGGCGGTCATGGCCCCAAATGCCGATCAGGAAATACATCGGCACCAGACAGATTTCCCAGAACACGTAGAACAGGAAGAGGTCCAGAGAAACGAAGACGCCAACCAGACCGAACTCCAGCAGAAGCAGGAAGGCGAAGAATTCTTTGACGCGATGATCGATATATTTCCAGGAAAGTAGGATCGAAATCGGCGTCAGAAAAGTCGACAGCAACACCAGCCAGAGGCTGACGCCATCCATGCCGACGTGGTAGCGGATCGCAGGCGTCGAGATCCACGGCGCGTCGGTCACCCAGGTCATCGCCGAGGGCCGGTCCAGCGTCGTGCCGATCAGCAGGAGGGAGGCGGCAAAGACAACTAGCGAATAACCCAACGTAAAGGTCTTGATCAGCCCCTTATTGTCCTTGGGAAGCAAAAGCGTCAAGAAGAAGCCGATCAGCGGAGCGGCAATCAGGATATCGAGGAGATTCATTTTCCACCTCCCCAGAGCGTCACAGCACCCAAGATGAACACCACCCCGGCAAGCGTCCAGGCTGCATAATTCCGAATCATTCCACCCTGCAGATGCCGTAACAGCCCGCCGAAATTGAAGGCGCTGGTGCTGAATCCATGTACGAATCCGTTGTCGATAATGCCCGCATCCACAATCTTCCAAAGGAAGTTGCGTGAGGTCTTCTCCACCGGGTGCACAATCGTGGCATCGTACACTTCATCCACATAGTATTTGTTGGAGAGCAATTTGTAGATGCCGCTGAACGACTCTTTGATCGAGTCGGCCATACCGGGCTTCGCCATGTAGACGACATAAGCCAGGAAAATGCCAATGAGGCCTGGGGAAGTGCCCAGAATCATATCTCCGAGCGAATGCTCCGTATGGCTCTCCGGCACAATGCCGCGGAACACCGGTTCCAGGATGTGCGGGATGTTGAAAACATACCCGCCGACAACGGACAAAATCGCCAGAATGTACAGCGGCCCAATCATCACCCAAGGCGATTCATGCGGATGCGCATGGCCTTTGTATTCGCCAAAGAAAGTCAGGAAGATGGATCGGAATACGTAGAAAGCCGTCATGCCAGCGGTAATCCACGCCGCCCAGTACATCCACATGTGGTGATGATGCGCCGCGCCAAGGATCTCTTCCTTGGAATACCAACCAGATAGGAAGGGGAATCCGGCAATCGCCAACGCGGCAATCAGAAGCACATTGAAGGTATGCGGAATCTTCTTCCGCAGCCCGCCCATGTGGCGCATATCCTGCTCATGATGGCAGGCATGAATCACCGAACCAGCGCCCAGGAAGAGCAGTGCTTTGAAGAAGGCGTGCGTCACCACGTGGTAGATGCCGGCCGAAAACGAACCCAGCCCCACCGCCAGAAACATGTAGCCGAGTTGCGAAACGGTTGAGTACGCATAGACTTTCTTGATGTCGTTCTGGACCAGGCCGATCGTCGCCGCCATGACTGCGGTCAGCAAGCCCACAATCGCCACCGTCTCCATCGCGATCGGAGCTTTCATGAACAGGGCGGCAGAGCGCGAACACATGTAGACGCCCGCGGTGACCATTGTCGCCGCGTGGATCAGTGCCGACACGGGCGTCGGGCCCTCCATGGCGTCCGGCAGCCATACGTACAGCGGAATCTGTGCCGATTTGCCCGTCGCTCCAACCAGTAGCAGCAGGCAGATCGCCGTGATTATTCCCGCCGAATGTTCCACCGGCAGCGCCTTCGCCTGTTCAAATACCTTGCCGAAATCCAGCGTGCCGAAGGTCACCACAATCAGAAACATCGCCAGCGAAAAGCCGAAGTCGCCGACGCGGTTCACAATGAACGCTTTTTTGCCGGCATCGCTCGCGGATTTCTTGAGGAAGTAGAAGCCGATCAGCAGGTAGGAGCATAGTCCCACGCCTTCCCATCCAACGAATAGAAGCAGGAAGTTGCCGCCCAGCACCAGAACCAGCATGAAGAACATGAACAGGTTCAGATAGGCAAAGAATCGGTAGAACCCCTCTTCCTCATGCATGTAGCCGGTGGCGTATATATGGATGAGCGTGCCGATACCCGTAACAACGCAGAGCATCACTGCGGTGAGGCGGTCCACCGCGAAATCGACGCCCACCTGGAACGTGCCGCTCGCCATCCATGTGAAGTAGTGCTCCACATAGCGTTCTTCCAACGGCATCAAGGCCATCAGGGTCCTCACGACCCATAAAAACGACAGCAACACGCTGCCGATGGCGACCATGCTTTGCACGGTTTTGCTGGTGCGGCGCCCGGTAAATCCGTTAATGGCGGCGCCGGCCAGCGGGAGAAGTGGAATGAGCCAGAGTTGCATCGTGCGTTAATTTTTCAGAGTGTCGAAGTCGTCGATCTGCAGCGTCGCGCGGTTGCGGAAGACCATCAGAATAATGGCAAGGCCAACGGCCGCCTCGGCCGCGGCCACAACCATCACGAAGAAGGAGAAAATCTGCCCGTCCACCTTGCCGAAGTGATTGGAGAAGGTGACAAACGTCAGATTGACGGCATTGAGCATCAACTCAATCGCCATGAATACGGTAATAATGCTGCGCCGGAACAGAAACGTCGCCACGCCGATTGTGAACAAAATGGCGCTCAGAATCAGGTAGGCCGCCAGCGGTACCGACAATTGGAAAAACTCGGGCGGAAAGAGGCTGTACATTTAGTCCATCTCCTTGTTGGCCAGGCGGTACGCGCCGGCGATGGCGATCAGGATGAGGATCGAAGTGACCTCGAACGGCAATACGTAGTGAGTGAACAGTTCCCAACCCACCTCGCGAGGCCCGCCGGCGGTAAATGCGCCGAATTTCACAGGCTTGGCATGGGAGGTCGCCGTGGTAATCACCCAGCTCGACAGCCCCAACAGAATCAGTAACAGGGGTAAACCCAGAAAATGAGCGGTGCCCGCTTTTTTGGTCAGTTTCTCCGCGCCCGCGTTCAACAACATGATGACGAAGAGGAACAGCACCATAATGGCGCCGGAGTAGACAACCAATTGGGCAGCGGCAATGAATTCCGCGCCCAGCAGCACATAAAGAACCGCCAGGGAAACCATCACGCCGATCAGCGAAAGAGCGCTTGAAACCGGGTGACGCTGGAGCGCCATGTTCAACCCGCAGGCAACGGCGATGAGGGCGAAGGTGAGGAATAGAACGAGATCCATGTTCTTGTATATGCCCCCTTATTTGGAAAACAACGTCACGCCAGCCGCGGTCAGCACCAGGTTGAGCAAAGCAACCGGGAACAGGAACAGCCAGGCGATTTTCATCAGTTGGTCATACCGGAACCGCGGCAGTGTCGCGCGAACCCAGATGAAGAAGAAGAGTAGGAAGCCGACTTTGCCCAGGAACCAAAACAAGTGGTTCAGAATGGGCCCGATCCCCGGCAGTAGGAACAGAACGGCCAGTCCGCCCATGATCGCGCCGAACACCGGGAAGGAATAACGGTCGGTCGGCCGGCCGGGATTCATGCCGTGGAAAAACAGGAGGGCGGCGGCCCCGCCAAATACGAGCGACGGAACAAATTGCGCAATCGTGGGAGGCACAATCGGGTGCCAACCGCCCAGGTAGAGCGCCGTGGCTACCGAGCAAACGATAACCATGTTGCAGTATTCCGCCATAAAGAAAGCGGCGAACTTCATCGAGGAGTATTCGCTATGAAAACCGGCCACCAGTTCGTTTTCCGCTTCCGGCAAGTCGAACGGGATTCGGTTCGTTTCGGCGAACGCGCAGATCATGTAGACGACAAAGCCCACAATCTGAAACCCGGTAAACAGATTCCAGTTCGGCACAAAGCCCAAAACAAAACCTGCCTGCGTATTCACAACCTCCCGCAGGTTCAGCGAATTCGACATCAGGAGCGGAGCGGCCAGCGCCAGCGCCATCGGCAATTCATAGCTAATCATCTGTGCCGCGCTGCGCATTGCGCCGAGCAGGGCATATTTGTTGTTCGAACTCCAACCGGCCAAGGCGATGCCATACACGCCCATACCCGCCAGGCCCAAAATCCAGAGCAGCCCGATGTTCAAATCGGCCAATCCAAGATTCGTCTCAACGCCGAAGATATTGACCACCGGCCCCAGCGGAATCACTGCGATGCCGGTAACGGCGAACATCAACCCGAGCCACGGAGCGGCCCAGTAGAAAAAGTGGTTCACGCCGCTTGGAATGAAGTCTTCCTTCGTGAGGAGCTTGATCGCATCGGCAATCGGCTGCAGCAAACCATGTGGTCCGACAAAGTACGGACCGACGCGGAGTTGGACGTGCGCGATCACTTTGCGCTCCACCCAGACGATGTAGGCGAGCGTCGCCAGCAGCGCCGGCGCAATAATCGCCATCTTGATAAGGGATACGAGGAGGTAGTCCATGTCGTCTTTTCCTAGCGGTAGAGCCCGCCGGGAGCTTCCAGCACTTCGTTAAGAATCTTCGAGTACCGAGTCAGTGTACCCGTGGTGAACAACGTGTCACGCGACGACTGAATCAGTTCGGGCAACACTGTCGCCGGCACGCGGCCATTCACCGGCATGGTCTGCGCGGCGCCGCCAGTGACGATTACAGGTAAGGGAACATTATATCCGCGGACCGATTTTTGAATATCGGCAAACACGGCATCGGCGTCCACCTTCCCGAGGTTCACTCCCATGCCCCTTGCAATCAGGCCAATAATTGCCAAATCGGATTTTGCGCCGACTGTTTCCACGGCCTTTTTCAGCCGCTGAACCTGCCCGCATACGTTCGTGACGGTCCCGTTCTTTTCGTACGCCGAGGCGGCGGGAAGTACGACATCGGCCCGCTGCGCGGTTTCGGTCAGGAACAGGTCCTGCACCACAACAAACGCCTTATCGCTCGCCAGTTTGTGCCGCGCCAGAGGATTCGCGCCAACCACCCAGAGTAGATCGAGGTCTGCGGCAGCCATCATCTGGGGCAGAGTCAAGCCGGCGGCGCCTTCCACCGCGTGATAACCGGGGCCAAGATCGGGCAACAGCCCCATGTCCATGGCGCCGCGCGAATTCGCGTAATCTACCAGGCAGATGTACTTGACGGGAATGCCCAACGACTCGCCGAAAGCAACCAGCTTCCGGACGCCCTCGCCTTTTACACTGTCCCCAAATAAAACCAGGAGTTCCGATTCGCCTTTGAGCTTGTCCCGCAACGATTCGACGCCGCTCAACCAGTCTTCGCCTGTCCGGACGGCTCCTCGCGCAATCTTGTCTTCGCGCACCGCGCCCGGCGTCGCCACATAGACGCCCGCCTTGTGATGCCGGTAGTTAGCCCGGATCTGGTTGGCCAAAAACGGTTGCTGCTGGGAAAGATCCGCGCCCACAATGAGTACGGCCTTCGCGTTGTAGCAGTCATCCGACGTACCGAGCGTCGCAGACTTGCCGCTCAGCGAATCGAGCAGCGTTACTACGTCACCGGAACGATGGTGATCGATATTGTTCGTCTTCAGAACCGTCCGCGCAAACTTTTGCAGCAGGAACGCTTCTTCGTTGGCAATACGCGTCGATCCGATGACGCCCGTTTTTCCGCCCGCCTTGAACTTCTCGACAATGACCTGCAACGCGCGCGACCAGCTCACTTCTTCCAGCTTGCCGTTCACCCGCAGAAGCGGCGTTTGCAGCCGGTCCGGATGGTGGTTGAAGTCAAACGCGTACCGGCCCTTCACGCACAGGAATTCGCCGTTCAAACCGGAGCGGTCGCGGTTATTTCCGCGGACAATCTCGTTGTTGCGAACGCCCAGCGTCGTTTTACAGCCGTTCGAGCAATGCGTACAGATGGTGCCGACATGCTCCATCTCCCAAGGCCGCGTCTTATACCGGTATGCACCGGACGTCAACGCGCCCACCGGACAGATGTCGATACACGCCCCGCACTCGTCGCATTCCAAGTGGTCGCCGTGCGACGGCGCAATCTCGGCAGCCACGCCCCGGTTTACGATTCCCAGCGCGCCGACGCCCATGCCTTCGCCGCAAACTCGCACACAGCGGTAGCAAAGGATGCAGCGCGGACCGTCGTAGAACACCACCGGGCTCCACTGTTTTTCCGGTACATGTTGCTTCACTTCGGTAAAGCGCGATTCACCCGCGCCATACTTGAACACCATGTCCTGCAACTCGCACTCGCCGCCCTTGTCGCAGACCGGGCAATCGAGCGGATGGTTCGTCAACAGGAATTCCAGCGTCGTCTTCCGGGCTTTCACCACGGCCGGCGATTCGGTCCGGACCACCATGCCCTCAGCTACCGGCACCACGCAAGCCGCCATCAGCTTCGGCGCCTTTTCGATTTCCACCAGACACATGCGGCAGGCAGCCTGCAGCGCCATGCCCTCGTAATAGCAGAACGCCGGAATTTCGATGCCGGCCAGTTTGGCGGCGTCGATCAATAAGGTGCCCGCCGGTGCCTCCACCGCCGTGTCGTTAATCGTCAGCTTAACCGTATTCGACATCCAGACTCCTTACCCGACCTGCACCAGTTCGCTCGACGCGAACGGATTCCTCGCCACGTAGGCTTCAAACTCCGGCCGGAACTTCTCGACAATCGAGATCGTCGGCATCGCCGCCGCATCGCCGAGCGGACAGAAAGTCCGGCCCAGCATATTCTTGGCCAGTTCGCCAACCATGTCGACATCGCGCATCGCGCCGTTGCCGTCCACAATCCGTGCCAGCATCTTCTGCAACCACGTCGTGCCTTCCCGGCACGGGATACACCACCCACAGCTCTCGTGCTTGTAGAACCGCATGATCCGCAGGGCGACCTTCACCATATCGGTGTCCTCGTCCATCACCATCATGCCGCCCGACCCAAGCATCGTTCCTGCCTTGGCCATCGAGTCGTAGTCCATCGGAATATCGCACTCATCGGCCCGCAAAATCGGACAGGATGAACCGCCGGGAATCAGCGCTTTCATCTTCTTGCCGCCGCGCATGCCGCCGCCGATCTCGTTCAGGAAGTAGTTCATGTTCATCCCGAGCGGCACTTCGTATACGCCCGGCTTGTTCACATGGCCGGCCAGACACACCATGCGCGTGCCGCCGTTCTTGGGCGTTCCCAGGTCGGCGTACCACTTCCCGCCGTTCCGGATAATCTCCGGCACCGACGAAAACGTTTCCACGTTGTTCAATACCGTCGGGCTCTGGAACGCGCCGCTTACAGCCGGAAACGGAGGCCGGATTCGCGGCACGCCGCGCTTACCTTCCAATGATTCCAACAGCGCCGACTCTTCGCCGCACTCGTAAGCGCCCGCGCCCGTTTGCGAGTAAAGGTCGAAATCAAATCCGGTTCCGGCAATATTCTTGCCCAGATACCCGCGGCTGTACGCTTCTTTCAAAACGCTGTCCAGGTGATCGATCAGATAGCGGTACTCGCCGCGAATGTAAACCCACCCGCAGGTAGCGCCTACGACGCGCGCAGCAATCAAAATCCCTTCGATCATCTGAAACGGATCGTGTTCAATCAGCAACCGGTCCTTGCACGTGCCCGGTTCCGATTCGTCGCCGTTGACGACGATGTAGCGCGGCGCGTCTGTATTACGCGGCACGAAGCTCCATTTCAGACCCGTGGGAAAGCCCGCGCCGCCGCGGCCGCGCAACGACGAAGCTTTCACTTCGTCAATGATCTGGTCCGGCGTCATCTCCATGGCCTTTTTAAAAGCCTCGAAACCGCCCGTTGCCAGGTAGGTATCCAGACGCCAGGAATTCGGCACGCCGAAGCGCTTCGAGATGACCTTAGTTTCCAGGGGGCTCGGCGGATTATAGAGTTTCACTGCAGTCCCTCCAGAAGCTGATCCAGCTTTCCAATCGTCATCTCGTGGTGGAAGTCGTAATTCACCTGAATCGCCGGCGCCCAGGAGCAGGCGCCGATGCACTCGACTTCTTCTAGAGAAAACTTGCCCGAAGCCTGTGTCTGCTTATGGCCGACTCCCAGCTTGTGGCACGCATGTTCGTAGATTTCCGCACCGCCCAGCAGCATGCAGGCCACGTTCGTGCAGATTTGTACGTGGTACTTCCCCTGCGGCTTTTTGTGCAGCATGGAATAGTAGCCCACCACCTCGTCCACTTGCAGCACCGTAATGCCCAGACGCTTGGCCAACTCTTCCATCAGGTCCGGCGTCACCGCCCCCACTTCGTCCTGCGCGTACATCAACATCGGAACCAGCGCCCCGCGCTGCCGTCCCGGCGGGTAGTGCGTCAACAGGTCCGCGAAGCGGGCTTCCAATTCAGGCGAAAAGGTCATCGGTCGCAATCTCCCAACACAAAATCCAAACTGCCCATGATCGCAATCGAATCGGCAATCATCCGGTCTTCAATCAAATTCGGCAACGCCTGCAGATTGCCGAAACTCGGCGTCCGCATGTGCACACGCAACGGCTTGGACGTACCGTCGCTGACGACGTAGTAGCCCAATTCCCCGCGCGGCGATTCCACTACCTGGAAAACCTCACCCGCCGGCACGCTAATGCCTTCTGTGACGATCTTGAAGTGGTAGATGAGAGACTCCATCTGGGTCTTCATCTTCTCGCGCTCCGGCAGAACCACCTTCGGAGCCGCGGCCTGCACCGGGCCTTCCGGCATCCCGGCCATCGCCTGCTTCACGATCTTGGCCGATTCGCGCATTTCCGCCACGCGAACTGCGTACCGTGCATAGACATCGTTGTCTGTCGAGGTCGGCACAGTAAAGTCGAACTTCTCGTAGCTCGAATACGGCATCATCTTGCGAGCATCCATCGGAATACCCGCCGCGCGGATGCACGGCCCGGTCATGCCGATTTCCAGCATCTCTTCCACCGGAAGCAGACCCACGCCCTTCGTGCGCTTCAGCCAGATCGGATTCGTGTTCAGCAGCGATTCGTATTCGTCAATACGGCTCGGCAGCGTGTTGATGAAGGTCTGAACGCGCTTTTCCCAACCTCGCGGCGGATCCAGCGCCAGCCCGCCTACGCGAATGTAGGACGTCATCAGGCGCTGTCCGGCGAACATCTCGAACAGGCGCAGAATATCTTCCCGCTCCCGGAAGCAGAGGAAAAACACGGTCATTGCGCCGATGTCCAACGCATGCGTGCCCAGCCACACCAGGTGGCTGTTAATGCGCGTCAACTCAGCCAGCAGAACGCGCATCCACTGCGCCTTCGCCGGAATTTCCAATTCCAGCAACTTCTCCACCGCCAGGCTATAGGCCAGGTTGTTGGACAGGTTCGCCAGATAGTCCACGCGATCGGTCAGCGTAATGACTTGATGCCAGTTCAGCGCCTCGCATTGCTTTTCAATGCCGGTGTGCAAAAAGCCGATATCCGGCACGCACTTGAGTACGGTCTCGCCTTCCAGCTCCAGCAACACGCGCAGCACGCCATGAGTCGACGGGTGCTGGGGACCCATGTTCAGGGTCATCCGGCGCGTATGCCCGTGCTTTTCGGTTTCGGCGGTAGGTGTCAGCGTCTCGCTCATAGTTATAGGGCTCTCCCTCTCTCAGGGTCTTTCAGGGGGCGGGAAAGCGAGCGCCGGGGCTCTGCTTTCAAGATGGGTTGGACGTTATTCGTTTTGATAGCTGTACTTGTGACCATGCACCGGGTAGTCCCGCCGCAGCGGATGCCCTTCCCAGAAATCCGGCATCATGATCCGCGTCAGGTTGGGATGGTTCAAAAATACGATCCCGAACAGATCCCAGGTTTCGCGTTCATACCAGTTGGCCGAAGCGTACACCGCGGTGGCTGAATCGATTTCCGGCTTCTCGCCGTTCACCCGGCATTTCAGCCGGACAAACAGATTCCGCGATACGGACTGCAGGTGGTAAACCACTTCGAAACGCGGCTCCATCGGATACCGGTCCACCGCGGTCACAGTGGACAGCCGTTCAAACTTCTGCCCCTTCAAAATCCGCAGCGCCGCCAGTATCTTTTCCGGAACTACTTCCAGCGTCAATTCGTTATGCAGTGTGTTGGCATCGACAATCAGACCCGGATCAGCCGCTTCAAGCGACGCCGCAACCGCGTTCTCTCGTAAATTCTCAGGCAGCATGGTCCACCTTGCGCAGGGTCGGTACTTCGTGCAGCGTACCAGCCGCCGAACGCCGTTCAATTTCTTCGGCTTGCGTCCAATCCAGAACGCCCTTCTTCCAGATGTAGAAGAATCCGGCCAGAACCAAAACGATGAATAGAAGCATCTCTACAAACGCGAACCATTTCAGGTCCCGGTAGACGACCGCCCACGGATACAGAAACACGGCTTCGATGTCGAACAAAATAAAGAGCATCGCCACCATGTAGAACTTCACGCTGAACCGTTCTCGGGCCGATCCGATCGGCGCCATGCCCGATTCATAGGGCATATCCTTGAACTTGTTTCGCACTCGCTTGCCCAATAGGGCTCCGGTTACGATGACTCCGGTCGCGTTCATAATGGCGAAAATCCACGCCAGGAGAACGGGTATGTAGCTTTCTTGCAGGGATGTCGGCATCTGTTGGGAGAGTTTACCCTCTACAAAATATAATGATCGGGGAAGTTCCACGTCAAATTACGGTTTGACAAGAAATTGCCCCCACGAACCCCTTCCAAAACAAAAATGATAGAGATTGTTGTAAACGGCGACAGCCGCCAAGTCCCCTCCGGCACTACAATTACAGGCCTTTTGGCCCTCCTCGGCATCCCCCCGGATCGCGTCGCCGTCGAACTCGACCGCAGTATCCGAAAGAATATTTTTTGGGCGGAAACCGAACTCCACGCCGGAGCGCGCGTCGAAATCGTCCACTTCGTCGGCGGCGGCTGAGCGTCTACGTCTTTTTCCGGCGCGATAGCCGGACCTGGTACCCGAACTCCTGCAGATCTACCCGCGTCCCGGCCACGGCTACGCCTTCGGCCTCCAGCCGTTGGATCTGTTCCACGCCGCCCTCGCCGCGCAGTAGGATCTTCCCGCCCTTGCCGATCACGCGGTGCCAAGGCAGCGCCGGATCGAATTTCTTCAGGCACCACGCCGCCTGCCGTGATCCCGTCGGGTATCCCGCCGCCCGCGCCACGTCGCCGTAGGTAGTCACTCGCCCTCGCGGAACTCGTTTCACCACGTCCCGCATCCGGTCGAACATTGACTCACTGGATCGTGCCGGTTCTTTCATCTAAGCCCTCCGCCTGCACCGCGCGCAGATAATCGCGCGGCGTGACGACATGCTGTATCTCTTCTTCCGTCATCTCCGGCTGAAAACGGAACAGGATTCGCTCCCCATCGGCAAACTCGCCGTCCATGGCCACTAAATCATTCAGGCCCCGGAAGATAGAGGACATCAGGTTCCCGTCGTTCCGCAGGTACTGCTTCGCCTTCCCTCCCCCGATGCGCAGAGCCTTGTCATAAGCCTCCGCCGCGTTTGCCGCTTGCACCAGGTGCAAGTCGAAATGCACAACGCTTCGCTCCTCGCCCTCCACACGTACCTCAGTCACCAGGTCAGCCAAATACCAAATCAATTGCATCCTTGCACCTTCTCTATCTGTTTCCGCCACGCGGCCGTCAAAACAATTCCAATCAGTATCAACGCCAGGCTCAACCCTATCCAGAAACCCTTCGCGCCGCGCCCTCCCGGATAAGTCAGCCACCATCCCAACGGCAACCCGATCGCCCAATAGCAGATCACATGCGCCAGCATCGGCGTGCGCGTGTCACCCAGTCCGCGCAATGCGCCCGTCGCCACCGTTTGCACCCCGTCAAAGAGCTGAAAAAATGCTGCGATGACCAATAGAGACGATGCCATACGCACGACTTCCTGGTCATCCGTGTACGCCCCGGTCACCAATTCCGGCAGTGTCCAGAAAAACACGGCCGCACACGCCATAAACGCCGCGCCCATCCCGATCCCCACCCAGCCGGACCGCTTGGCGGCCAGCGGATCCCCTCGTCCAATCGCCTGCCCCACCCGCACCGCGGCGGCCGACGAGATTCCTAGAGGAATCATGTAGGTCACGCTTACCAGATTCAGCGTAATCTGATGTCCGCCCAGAACCATCGGCCCCAAAGCCCCCAGCATCGTCGTCACCAACGCGAATACCGCCACTTCAAAGGAAATCTGCACGCCAATCGGTACGCCCAGAGCCACCACCTCCCGGATGCGCCGCCATCCCGGCCACTCTGTCCACAAGGCCAGTCCGTTCCGGGACGCCGTCGCCCACGCCAACACCCCAACCATGTAAAGCCGCGCCAGCGAAGTCGCATAGCCGGCGCCGGCCGCGCCCAACGCCGGAAATCCAAACTTGCCGAAAATCAGAATCCAGTTGCCCGCAAGATTCACCAGATTGGCGGAAACCAGCGCGAACATCACCGGGCCCACCACATCCTGCGCCTGCAGAAACCGCCGGAACGACGAGTAGACCATCAATGGCAGCGTCCCCCAACTCACCGCGCGCAAATACCCTTGCGTATCCGCCTGCAGGGCCGGGTCTATCCCAAACCAATCCATCACCGGTCCCATCATCCACGCCATCCCAATCAGCGGAACGGAAAATAACCCGCTCACGACTAGCCCTGCCGCCAGAGATCGCCGGCAGTCATCCAGATCGCCGCGCCCATAGGCCTGCGAGATCAACGTATCCAAACCGAAAATCACGCCCACGCCGAACACCGCGAACGTGTAATACAACCCATGTCCCAATGCCACCGCGCCCAGCATCTGCCGCCCCGCATGCCCCGCCACCAGCGTATCGACAACGCCCATCGCCATCCAGCCCAACTCCGCGAAAACCAGCGGAAGCGCCAATCGCAACATCGGTCGCCACTCATCCCGCAGCGCCGCAAGCGCTTGGAAAACCGGCTGGGGACTGGGCGTTGACATTCATCTCCAGTTTCGTACAATCTAGGAGTCCACCTTAGCCGGCGGAAACGGATTATTCTTTTTATGTTCAAAACAAAAAAGATTCGTATTGATTCAGCCCTCGCCGACAAGGAATTCACTTCGAGCGAAATTTCGGAAGTGACCGGTGTGAGTCTCCGCCAGTTGCAGTGGTGGGATGAACAGAAAGTCGTCTCCCCCCGGCACGAAGGACACAAGCGAATCTACTTGGCCGAAGAAGCGATCGAAATCGCTGTCATCGCCGAACTCCGCCGCAAGGGGTTCTCGCTGCAGAAAATCCGTCGCGTTCTCCGCTTCCTGCAGAAGGAAATGGGCAAACGCTTGAGCGAAATTCTCAGCGCCGACAGCGATATGCATCTCGTGACCGATGGACAGTCCATCTATCTCGAGGGCGACAACAACACGATCATCGATATCTTGAAAAACGCCGGCCAGCCCATGTTTCTCGTCTGCGTTACCGATCAGGTGAAGCGCCTCGGAGCCTCCGCGCCGGCCGAAACGCCCACACGCAAATCGGTCACCCGCGAGACGCCGCATGCCGGTCGTCGCACGCGAGCTGTGTAACTTTCCCACAACCTTCTTGTTACGGGCTGCGTCTAAGCTGTAGAACCGGCGGAGCCGAAGTTTACCTTCCCGGCAACTGATATAGTAGAGGAAGTATCGGGAGGTACGGCATGGCCAACGCTCGTCGACGGCTGAATTGGATAGTGCCCGCTGTAATCGTTTTCTGCTCCGTGCTTGGCGGAGTTCTCGGGCCCCTGGTGTCGGATGCCAATGCCGCCACCAACGAAGACGAAATTTCGCAGGCCGTTCGTACGTTCACGAAGGTCTATTCCACCGTCGAGCAGAACTTTGCGGACAAAGTCTCCTCGGATAAGGCGATTTACAAAGGCGCCATCGGCGGCATGCTCCGGACCCTCGATCCGCATTCGAGCTTCTTCGATCCCCGCGACTATCAACAACTCCGCGAAGATCAGCGTGGGCATTATTATGGAGTCGGCATGACCGTCAGCGAGCGGAATCGCCGTACGGTCGTCATTGCCCCCTTCCCCGGCTCCCCGGCATATAAAGCCGGCATCCGCCCCGGCGACACCATCCTTTCGGTGAACGACAAACGAACCGACAGCATGACAACCACGGAAGTGGCCGACATCCTCAAAGGGCCGCGCGGCACGCCCGTGCAGGTTATCGTAGCTCGTGACGGCGTCGATAAGCCGATTACTTTCAACATCATACGTGACGAGATCCCCCGTAAATCCGTGCAGGACGCTTTCTTCGTAAAACCCGGTATTCTCTACCTGGACATCGAGAGCTTCAACGAAAACACCAGCAAGGAAGTGGAGGACAATTTCAAGCGCGTCGGCGAACAGAACGTGAAAGGTCTTATCCTCGACCTCCGCGAAAACCCCGGTGGGCTTTTGAATGAGGGCGTGGCTGTAGCCGGTCGCTTCCTGCAGAACGGCCAGACCGTTGTCTCTCATCGCGGCCGCGCCTCTGCGGAACGCCCTTATCTGGCCCGCAACGGCTCGGGCAAACGCAATTACCCCATCGTGGTTCTCGTGAACCGCTACTCGGCCAGCGCCGCGGAGATTGTCGCGGGAGCCTTGCAGGATCATGACCGCGCCTGGATCCTGGGTGACAACACCTTCGGCAAGGGTCTTGTACAGACCGTCTTTCCGATGAGCGACTCTACCGGTCTCGCTCTGACGACCGCCAAGTATTACACCCCGTCGAACCGACTCATCCAGCGCGACTACCAGAACACGTCGTTCCTCGATTATTACTACCGCAAAGATACCGCCACACAGAATCCGAACGATGTGAAGATGACCGACAGCGGCCGTACCGTCTATGGCGGCGGCGGCATCAAGCCGGACGAGCCATTCACCTCCCCGCGAGCCAACAAATTCCAGACCGAACTCATTCGCCGCTTTGTCTTCTTTAACTTCACCGCCAAGTATTTCGGCGGCAAGGAAGCGAAGCTGCCGCAGGGCTGGGAGCCCAGTGAGCAAATCGTCAACGATCTGAAGGCCTTCCTCCAGAAAGAAAATGTGCCGTTCGCCGAAGCGGAATGGACCGAAAATCTGGAATGGACCAAGCTCCGGCTCAAGAACGAAATGTACCTCACCGCGTTTGGTTCCGAAGAAGCGCGCAAGCTCGCCGTTGAATCGGACCCCATCGTGGTGAAGGCAGTTGACTCCATGCAAAAGGCCAAGGAACTCCTGGAAAGCGCGAAGAAGCTGATTGTGCAGCGTACCGCGCCGCGCCAGGAACCCTAGTCGCCTCCGTTATTTCCGTGAACGATTACGCACCCGAACCACAGGTCTACATTTTAGATACGGGTGGACAATACACCCATCTCATCTCCCGCAAAGTCCGTGAGCAAGGCGTCTACGCCGAAGTCCGGCCTAGTGAAACGCCCCTCGGCGAACTGAAAAACGCCAAAGGCGTCATCATTTCCGGCGGCCCGTCCAGCGTCTATGAGACGGGCAGTCCCACCGTCGACCCAGCCCTCCTGGCCAGCGGCATCCCCGTCCTCGGCATCTGCTACGGCCAGCAACTCCTCGCTTATCTCCTGAACGGCGACGTCCGCAAGGGGGACAAGGGCGAATACGGCTTGGCCAACCTGGATCTCGAAGCCGACCCCGGCCCGCTACTGCATGGGGTCAGAGACCACCAGCAGGTCTGGATGAGCCATCGGGACACCGTCTACAACCCGCCGCCCGGATTTCGAGTTCTCGCATCCACAGATACCTGCTCCGTCGCCGCGATCGGCAATGACGCCTCTCGCAAATACGCCGTGCAGTTCCACCCCGAGGTCGTCCACACCCACGAAGGCCGCAAGATCCTCCACAATTTCCTATTCGACATCTGTGGCTGCGGCAAGGACTGGGAGCCCGCCAGCCGCATTCCCGTCGTTGAACAGTCCATCCGGGAAATCGCTGGGGATCGTAATATCTTCTTCTTCGTTTCCGGCGGCGTCGATTCCACCGTCGCCTACACCCTCTGCCTGAAAGCCCTCGGCCAGCAGCGAGTGCACGGAGCCTATGTCGACACGGGTCTCATGCGCGAGAAGGAAACGGAATTCGTCCGGCAGATCTTTGCCTCACTCGGTGCGGAGCATTTCCGTGTCGTCAACGCACAGCTGGATTTTCTGTCCGCTCTCGACGGCGTCACTGAACCCGAACGGAAGCGAAGCATCATCGGCGAAAAATTCGTCCAAATTCAGGAACAGATCCTCGAATCCGGTCCCTACCTCGACGGAAAGTGGATTCTCGGGCAAGGCACCATCTATCCCGATACCATCGAAAGCGGCGGCACGGCGAAGGCAGATCTGATCAAGACCCATCACAATCGGGTCGCCGGTATCCAAAAGCTCATCGAGGAAAATCGCATCGTAGAGCCGCTCACCCAATTTTATAAGGATGAGGTGCGCGAACTTGGCCGCGAACTCGGCCTGCCCGCCGAATTTCTGGACCGCCATCCCTTCCCCGGCCCCGGTCTCGCGATTCGCTGCCTCTGTGCGGACAAGGATGAACCCTGTCTCCCTACGGATCACGGCGTCATCGCCCCTATTCACTCCGTCGGAGTACAAGGCGATTCGCGCTCCTACCGGCCCGTTCTAATCGTCAACCATCTCGACCACGCCCGCGCCACCGAAGCCATTAATCTGGACCAACGCGTCAACCGCGTCATCGGCGAAGTCGGTCACAACATTCCGCTCAGCCGGCAGGCCGTTATCCAAACTGCTATTACGCCGGAGCGGATGGAACGCTTGCGCCGTGTCGATGCTGTTGTCCGCGAACTCTCGCACGATAGCGGTTTCGATAAGCAAGTGTGGCAATTCCCCGTCGTACTCATTCCGCTCGGCGGTCCCGGGCTGCCGGATTCCGTCGTCCTGCGGCCGATCGATTCGGTCGATGGAATGACCGCCCAATCGGTATCCATGCCGGAAAAATTGCTCCATCGGATGCGCGATGCGCTGCTCGCCGTCCCCGGCATTGCCGCCGTCTACTACGACCTCACTCACAAGCCGCCTGGCACCATCGAGTGGGAGTAACCACCGGAATACACGGCTCACGCTATAATATGTGGAGCCTACCTCTGCAGGAGTCCCTCGTTCATGTTTGATATCTTCCGGAGCCGCGACAAAGCGGTTCGAACCACCTTGACCGTTATGCTGGGCCTGGTTGCCTTGTCAATGGTGGCCTATCTTGTACCCGGTGGTCCCGGAAGTGCGGCGCAAGGCGCGGAACCAGTCATCGCGGAAGTGTGCTCGGATAAGATCACCCTTCGCGAAGTTCAGTTTCAACTGCAAGCGGCTTTGAAGGACAAGTCGTTCCCGATGCAGATGATTCAGAACTACATTCCTGAGTTCGTGAATCAGTTCGTTTCCGAACGCGCGACCGCCTGCCAAGCCGAGGACATGGGCCTGGAAGTTTCGGAAGCCGAAGTCGCCAACGCTATCAAATCCATGTTGCCCCGCGTCTTTGAGGGTGGGTTCAATAAGGAAGTTTACGTCGCGTTTCTCGCCCAGCAAGGGTTGACGATCCCCGAATTTGAACGCAATGTGCGGAAGCAAATGCAGGTCATCAAGCTGCGCAACCTCATCATGGAAGGCATCCTCGTCACTAATGAAGAGATGACGGAGGAATACCGCCGCCGCAACGAAAAGATCAAGATTGAATACGTCTCCGTGGGCGCCGATAAGTTTCGCGGCCAGGCAAATGTAAGCCAGGCCGATATCGAAACGTTCTTCAATGCCAATCGCGCCATGTTCAAATCGCCGGAAAAGCGCAGCTTCGATCTTCTCGTCACCTCGGATGAGAAAATCGGCGCCACCATTGACGTCAGCGAAAACATCCTCCGTCAGATCTACGCACAGGCCGGCGACCGCTTCCGTTCCGGCGAGCGTGTTCGCGTCCGCCACATCCTGCTGAAGACCACCGATAAATCGGCCGATGACGTGAAGAAGGTCGAAGCCAAGGCGAACGATCTCCTGAAACAGATTAAGGGCGGGGCGGACTTCGGCAAACTGGCCGCTGAAAACTCCGAGGATCCGGGTTCCAAAGATAAGGGCGGCGAGTACGGCTGGATGGTGAAGGGCCAGACGGTACCGAACTTCGAAACGGCTGCTTTTTCCCTCAAGAAGGGGGAAATTTCGAACCTCGTGAAGACCGAGTACGGCTACCACATCATCCAGGTTCTGGACCGGGAAGAGCCCAAGGTCAAGTCGTTTGATGAAGTAAAGGACGAACTCGCGGCTGAACTACGCCGGCAACAGTTGCAATCGCGGATGGAAGCCGCGGCGGAACAGGCGCGCGCCGAATTGCTCAAGGCGCCGGCCAATGCTGCCGCCATCGCCGCCAAATACAACCTCAATATCTATTCGGTGCAGGAAGCCCGTTCGAACGATCCCCTCCAGGAAATCGGCGCCGCGCCCGATTTTACCTCCGCGATCTTTAGCCTGCAGCCGGGCGGCGTCACCAACGCCATCGTTGTCGGCAACAAACTCGCTATCGGTGTCCTCAAGGGGATCACGCCGGTCCGTCCCGCCGAGCTTGCCGAGGTGGAATCCGGCATCCGCACCCAGTTGGCGGAACAGAAAGCCCAGCAGATCCTGGTGGAGAAACAGAAGGAAGTGGAAACGCTCGCCAAGAGCGGCGCGGATCTCAAGAAAATCGCGCAGGTTCTGGGCGGTGATATTCAGACCAGTTCCGATTTCGCTCGCGATGGAGCCGTCCAAGGCGTTGGCGCCGGTAACTACTTCTCGGATCTGTTCTCCAAGCAACCCGGCGCAACGATCGGTCCCATTAACATCACCGGCAATATCACCGTGGCCCGGCTCGTCTCCAAGACGGAGGCCAATATGAGCAAGATGGGGGAAGACCGCGTCAACCTGATCACCGCTATCAAAGGACGCAAAGCCCAAGAACGGAAGGATCTTTTCGAAGACGGTCTGGTCGCCCGCATGATCGACAAGGGTAAGGTGAAACTCAACCAGGACATGATTCGCCGCCTGATCGATAGCTATCGCAGCTAACCCAGCGGCAGCATGGTTCATACTCTCATTGAGTTCCTGCGAACTCTCACTAATCCGGACGCTCTCCGCCAGTTGCTAACCAGTGTTTTCAGCGGTTGGCATGGCTATGCGCTCCTCTTTGGAATTGTTTTCTCGGAAACCGGCCTCCTGGCCGGTTTCTTTCTGCCCGGCGATTCCCTGCTCTTCACCGTAGGCGTCGTCGCCGGCGCCGGCGGATTGAATATCGTCGCCATCAATGCCGTCCTCATCATCGCCGCCATTGTCGGCGATGCCACCGGCTACATGCTCGGCCGCCGCGCCGGCCCCGCGGTGTTCAACCGCCCCGATAGCCGCCTCTTCAAACAGGAACACCTCCGCAAGACGAGAGAGTTCTATGAAAAGCACGGCGGTAAGACGATTATCTATGCGCGATTCGTGCCAATTATTCGCACCTTCGCGCCCTTTATCGCCGGTGTCGCGGAGATGGATTATCGCCGCTTCGCCAGCTTTAACATCTTCGGCGGCATCGGCTGGGTCGTCCTCATGACCACCCTCGGCTACCTTCTCGGCGACAACGAAATCGTTCGCCGGCACTTCGAAAAAGTGATCATCGGCATCATTGTTGTCTCCGTGCTTCCCATCGTCATCGAATACTTTCGCAGCCGTAAGTCCGCATAGCACAAAAAAGAAACCCGTGATTTTCGGTTTCCGGGATTAAAAGGTGACAATAAAAGGCAGGAGTCATTTCCGCCTTGGGTATAGCACAAGATTTTGTACTTATCATTGTCGCCGGACTGCTGGGAGGGCTCCTTGCGCGCGCCCTCCGGCTACCGCTTTTAGTTGGGTATGTCGCCGCCGGAGTCGCTATTGGCCCTTACACCAAGGGTCCCACCGTGGTGCAGATCCACGACATTGAACTCCTCGCCGAAATCGGCGTGGCCCTTCTCCTTTTTTCACTCGGACTCGAAATCTCATTCCGGGATCTCCAACCCGTCCGCCGCGTCGCCCTCATGGGCGGCCCCCTCCAGGTCGCTCTCACCGCCATCGCCGGTACCTTCGCCGCGCAGTACGCCCTCGGCATCCCCCTCACCGAAGCCGCCTGGCTCGGAGCGATGATCTCCGTATCCAGCACCATGGTCGTCCTCAAAACGCTCTCCGCCGGCGGCGTCACGGCAACTCTTGCCAGCCGCGTCATGATCGGGCTCCTCGTCATGCAGGATATGGCCGTCATCCCCATGCTCATCGTCTTGCCGCAATTGGGAGGCCCGCCTGAATCCATCCTGCCGAATCTCGCCCGCTCTATCGCTGTTGCCGCGCTGTTCCTCGCCTGTGTTTACTTCCTCGGCGTCCGCTTGCTCCCCCGCTTTTTGAAGGCAATCCTAACCTGGGGCTCGCATGAGCTCTTCCTGGTTGCCGTCGTCGGCATCGGCATCGGCGTAGGCTATGCAACCCACGGAGCCGGCCTTTCCTTCGCCCTCGGAGCCTTCGTCGCCGGCATCATCCTCTCCGAATCAGAGTTCTCCCACCAGGCCCTCTCCGACGTCATCCCCCTCCGCGACATCTTCGGCCTGCTGTTCTTCGTTTCCGTCGGCATGTTGTTTGATCCCCAATTCGCCATCGCCAACGCCGGTCTCATCGGCGCATCCGTGGTCGCCATCTTCGCCGGCAAGGCGCTGATTACCGGCCTCCTCGCCCGCGCATTCGGCTACACCAACATGGCCCCCTGGATCATCGGTCTCGGCCTTGCCCAGATCGGGGAATTCTCCTTCGTCCTCGCCCGCACCGGCTTCACGGCGAATCTTCTCTCCAAGCAGGCCTATAACTTCGCTCTCACCTGCACCGTGTTGACCATGGCGCTCTCCCCGCTCGTCGCCGCCACGGCCCTTCCCATCGGCCGCGCCTGGCGGCGTTGGCGCAACCCCGCCCCCGGTAAGATGACCTTCGAAAATCCCACGGTTAACGTTGCCAACCATGTCATCATCACCGGCTACGGCCGCACCGGCCGCGCCGCCGCCCGCGCCATGCGCGCCGCCGGTATCCCCGTCGTCATCATTGAGCTCAACCACTCGCTCTTTGAAGACCTCTCCGCCGCCGGTTTTACCGGCATCTGGGGCGATTCCACCCGCCCCGAAATCCTCCACGCCGCCCGCGTCGAAGCGGCTCGTATTCTCATGCTCACCTTCCCGGATCAGACCATTGTCCATATGACCGTCAAGGCGGCCCGGGAGATCAATTCCAACCTCTCCGTCATCGCCCGCGCCAACCACCAGGACCACATCGCTCCCCTTCTCGCGCACGGCGTCAACATCGCCATTCAGCCCGAATTCGAAGGAGCCGTCGAAATGGTGCGCCAGGCTCTCAACCACTGCGACCGCAACCCCGAAACCACCGAACCGCTCCTCGCCGGCCTCCGGCAGGACATGTACAACGCAACGACCTGACCAGCAAGAGGGGGGAGCGCCCGGCTCCCCTCTACCCTCATTTTTTGCGACAACTAGTAGGTGGACTTCCTCGATGACATGATCGGCCAGTGGGCTGGCGAAGATACCGGCCTCGACGCCGACACCCTCAACATCGTCACCCGTATCCGCCGCCTCTCCACCTACCTGGAAAAACGCACGGATCACGCCCTCGCCCCGCTCGGCCTCACCCTCTGGCAACTCGAAGTCCTCGCCGCGCTCCAACCCGCCCCCGACGGCCTCCTCGTCCACGAACTCCTCCCTGCCGCTCTCCTCAGCCCCGCCGCCATGACCCACCGTCTCGATCGCCTCGAATCCGCAGGCTGGATCGAACGCCTCCCTTCCCCCTCCGACCGCCGCGCCACCCGCATCCGCCTCACTCCCGCCGGCCGCCAACTCACCCTCCGCGCCCTCACCGTCCACAACGTCCAGTCCGCTCAATCCCTCGCCCCGCTTTCCCCCGCCCAAGCCCACGAACTCCTCCAAACCCTACGGCTCCTCCTCCACCATCTCTGCCAATCCGAATGCGCAAAAAATCTGCGACCATCGGAAGACTAATCGCATCCATTACTTCGACATCGAATATTTGACACATAAAGGATCTACCGCCATGAGCGTCCTCTTCACTCCTACCGCCACCGGCTCTCTTTCCCTCCCCAATCGCATTGTCATGGCTCCCATGACTCGCTCCCGCGCTGGCCAGGATGCGGCCCCCAACGACCTCCACGCTGAATACTACTCCCAACGAGCCTCCGCCGGCCTCATCCTCACCGAAGGTGTCGCCCCTTCCGCGAATGGCCTCGGCTACTCTCGCACGCCCGCCATCTATACGCCGGCACAAATCGACGCCTGGCGCACCGTCACGGACGCCGTTCACGCCAAGGGCGGCCACATCGCCATTCAGATCATGCACGTCGGCCGCATCGCCGCCGCCGTCAACCAGCCGCCAGGATCCCGCGTTCTCGCCCCTTCCGCCGTCACGGCTCCCGGACAAGTCTGGACGGACGCCGCGGGCATGCAGCCCTATTCCACCCCGGAGGCCATGACAAAGGAAGATATCGCCCAGGCCATCGCCGAGTACGCCCAGTCCGTTCGCAATTCTCGTGAGGCCGGCTTTGACGCCGTCGAACTCCACGCCGCCAACGGCTACCTCCCCAATCAGTTCTTAAGCCCCAACACCAACCAACGGACCGATGAATACGGCGGCAGCCCCGAAAACCGCATCCGCTTCGTCCTGGAAGTCATCGACGCCATGATCGCCGCCTGGGAGCCCGGCCGCATCGGGATTCGTCTCAGTCCCGCCGGCACCTTCAACGGTATCGACGACCCGGAAGCCTCGCAAACCTATCCGCTCCTGGCCGCCGAGTTGGCCAAACGCAACATCGCCTGGATCCATCTGGTCAAGCCGCCGTCGGACCTCTTCACCCAGTGGGCCGCCCTCCGCGCCGCCTTCTCCGGAACCATCATCGATAACCTCGGGCTTACCGCGGAGTCCGGAGCCGCGCGCATCGATGCCGGCGAAGCCGACCTCGTATCTTTCGGCACGCCCTATATTTCCAATCCCGATCTCGCCGAACGTTTCCGGAACAACTGGCCTCTCGCGGCCCCCGATCAGACCACCTTCTATACGCCGGGAGCCAAAGGCTACACCGACTACCCCGCCTACGCCTAACCGCCTCCTGTGAATGCAAAACGGCCCCGCTCCCGGTTGGGAAACGGGGCCGTTTTGCGTCAGAGGCCTACCAGTACAACCGGCCCG
>DASTML010000166.1:0-13944 GCA_035714175.1 Bryobacteraceae bacterium
GTTCCTTGGTGGCCGCAAAGGGATGGAATGCACCCGCCAGACTGTAAAGCTCGTCCGGCGCCCCAATAGTGGCGGCCCGCAGATTCCAGCCCGCGTACGTGCCAAGCGGAACCAGGATGTCAGGCATGCGAACGCCGCTAATGTCGTTGCCGTCACGATCCACCTGCGGCGCCATCGCCGCGAAGGGCTTGCCAACTTTCGGAGGCTCCAGGGTCGTAATGCCTTTGTCTCGAAATGCGGGACCGTAGTCCACGCGCCACCCCGTATGCATGGCTTTCGGCAGCGCCACGCCGGGGATTGCCGGGAAATGCAGATTCGATAGGGGCACAAGCTCTCCTTTGTCGATCCTTGGATAGCGGGATGCGGGCGGAGCCTTATCCTCTTTCACCCAGGCAGTTAAGTGCAGCAGCAGGGCGCGCATCACGGGCCGCGCGTCGCTCGGGTTGCGCAGGTAGGCGGTGTCCGTTTTGCGGGGCGGGAACGTGCCTGTTCCGTGTTCAGTGCCGGCCAGATAGTAGACGCGAGAGGTCCCTGCCAACCCGTCGTCTTTCTTGCCGTCCACGCTGGTATGGATCAGGGAAGCCGCCCGTCCCCAATACTCATGGGAGCCGTTCGTATAGAAGATCTTCGGCGTCACATTTTCATCGCCCGCCGCGACGAGCAACCCGTCGGCATCCTTCGTTTCCGGGTCCATCATTCGCAGATCGGCGAACGGGAAAATGTCCACGGGATAATACGCACCGGACATGCGCCCTGAGGTGCGCGAAGGCTGTGCAAAACGCAGATTGAAGCTGCCGCGCCCTCCGCCGGCGACGTGCGGCCACACGGCGTCAAAGACACGCTTCCCCTTTTCATCGGCATTGAAGCCGTCGTATAGGAAGTTCCGCAGGAATCGCCCGGACTGTGACGAGCCGAACGCAATCGCCTGTTTCAAATACCGATTCTGATCGCCGAGCAGGATCAGCCCGTCATTCGTATATTTCAGAAAGCTGACGATGTCGCGCGTCGCCGCCATGCCCAGCCCCGCAATCTCCGGGTCCTTGGCCGTATAAATCACCTCGTAGAACTTACCGGGCAGGAAGCCGGCCGCCAGTTCCACTTCGCTATCGCCCACGAACGTCCACTGTGCGCGTGGAATCGCTCTCCGTGGCCCCTCGGGAGTGTCCCGCACCAGCAACTGCGTGCCGGGGGCGTTCGTGTCTGCCGCTGCATAGGGTTTCATGCCGCGGTCCGCCAGAGGCATCCGTGTACCTTTGGTTTGCGGCACATACTCGCTCCGAACCAGGCCCGTAATCCCCATCGCGCGCGGAACCTGAATGCCAACGCTTCCTTTGGCCTCCGGAATGTCGAACTGCCAACCCACCCAAACCAGCGTGTATCCCTGTTCCAGCAAGAACCGATCGCCGAACTCTTCCTCCGTGCGCGGATCTCGGCTGCCGGAACCGTAATTGAAGGTAGTCAGCAGACTTTTCCCGCCCCGGTTGGCGACCTCATAAAGCAGTGTGCCGTTGCCCTTATCCGGTTGCCTGGGCTTCAGTACATACAAGTCCGCGGTAAATTCCACCAGCCCTTCGCTATTCTTCGGCGCCAAGGCAATGTCGCGGATGCGCCGGTTCACCGCCAAATTGGGATCCACGGCAAAGTGCGCCTTGGCCACAATCCGCTCATAAGCCCCCGCCGCGCCGAAGGCCCGCCCGTTCAATACATCGGTCCGTTCCTCCACATAGATTTTCCGGACGGCCGCATGGGCGCACAGGGAAATGGCTAGTAAAGCGTAGGCAGAACGTCGAAGCATGGAGCTATTGGACCACAGCCCGCCGGGCTACAACGCGAGCGACGCCTTGGCGCGCAGGTCCAGGCCCGCGTACTCCCGCTTCACCAGTTTTCGATATGCCGCCGCGCCGATCATCGCCGCATTGTCCGTCGAAAGCCCCGGGGTTGGGAAGTAGATCGGAATGCCAATCTTCGATGCGGCCGCCGCGCGCCGCAATCCCGCATTACAAGCTACGCCGCCGGTGATGATCACGCTTTCCACCGGATGCTGATCCGCCAATTTGTCAATGCGTGACAACAACTCGTCAATCACCGTCTGCTGAAAGCTGGCAATGAGGTCGAGAGTGGCTTGCGGTGTGACGCGCAGCCATTCGCCAATCGGCGCGTCGGCCGCCACCTGCCGTCGCGCAGCCGTCTCGCCGGCAATCGGGTTGGCCTCGGTCCACCGCAGCACGGCCGTCTTCAATCCGGAAAACGAAAAGTCCAGTGCGTTACCCTTCATCTGCGCCCGCGTGAACCGCACCGCTTTCGGATTTCCGTGCGGCGCGAGTTTATCTAGAATCGGGCCGCCCGGATAGGGAAAGCCCAGCAGTTTGGCCACCTTGTCGTAGGCCTCGCCCGCCGCGTCGTCGCGTGTCCGGCTGATCAATTCGTATTCGAAATCCCCACGCACATGGTAGAGGTGCGTGTGCCCTCCGCTGACGATCAACGCCAGCGCGGGCAGCGCCGTCTGCGGGTGCTCTAGCACCACGGCATGAATATGCCCTTCCAGATGGTTCACGGCTAGCAGGGGCAGGGAATGGGCATAGCTGATTGCCTTGGCATATGTCACCCCCACCAGCAGCGAGCCAAGCAGCCCAGGTCCCGATGTGCAGGCCACCGCCGCCAAGTCCTTCCACGCCGTACCGCTCCGCTCCAGCGCCTCTTCCACCACAGGCGTAATGGCGCGCAAATGCTCGCGGCTGGCCAATTCCGGCACCACGCCCCCATACTTCTGATGCGTCGTAATCTGCGATGCCACTACGGACGATACGACCGTCCGTCCATCTTCTACAACGGCCGCGGCCGTCTCATCGCACGAGGATTCTATAGCTAGGATTCGCAAGTTGATAGTCTGAGAAGTTGGACCTCTCTCACTTCGATTATGACCTGCCCGAGGAGCTGATTGCCCAGCATCCTCCCGCCGAACGCGACGGCGCCCGTATGTTGGTGCTCGATCGAAAGGCTGGCGTCTGGCACGATCGGCAGTTCCGCGATCTACCCGAATTCCTCACTCCCGATGACCTACTGGTCTTCAACAACTCCCGCGTGTTCAAGTCCAGGCTCATCGGTCACCGCCTGGGCCACACGGGTCGCATCGAAATCTTCCTCGCCGAACAGCTCGGCGATTCCTGGCGCGCCCTCGTTCGTCCCGGTCGCAAACTTCCGCCTGGGGAAATCGTCGAGTTTGCCCCCGGTTTCCGCGCTGTCGTGGAAGAGCGTCTGGAGCACGGCGAACGCCTGGTCCGCCTGGAGGCCGCCGACGTCTGGCAGGCGATCCAGGATCACGGCCACATCCCGCTCCCGCCCTATATTCGACGTTCCGATGACGGAGCCGACACCGAGCGCTACCAGACCGTCTTCGCTCGCGAACGCGGCAGTGTGGCCGCGCCAACGGCGGGCCTCCATTTCACGCCCGAAATCCTCGCCCGCTGCGAAGCCGCCGGAGCCAAGCGCGCGGAAGTGACGTTGCACGTTGGTCTGGGGACGTTTCAGCCGCTGCACGCGCAGACCGTCGAAGACAACGAACTGCATCGCGAGCGCTACGCCGTCAGTCCCGCCGCCGCGGCTCAACTCGCCGCTGCCCGGCGCGTGCTCGCTGTCGGCACCACAGCCGTTCGCACCATCGAGTCCTTTGAGCGTTTCGGCAACGCGGGGCAGACGAACCTGTTCATTTATCCCGGCTTCTCTTTCCAGCGGGTCGACGCCATGCTGACCAACTTCCACTTGCCGCAATCCAGTCTGCTGCTGCTGGTCAGCGCCTTTGCCGGGCAGGAGTTTGCTCTGGCTGCTTACCGTCACGCTGTCGCCAACCGCTACCGATTCTTCAGCTACGGCGATTGCATGTTAATCCTGTGATATGCCGCTCTCCCGACGTGCCGCGTTAACCGCCTTCGCTGCTGCTCCCTTTCTCCGTGCCGCCGGCACGCTGCGCGCCGGAGCCGCAACCGCCAATATCTCCCCCGCGCTGGGTTCTTCGCTCGCCGGCAATATGACGGATCACGTCTGCGCCAATGTGCACGATGACCTTCTCGTCCGCTGCGCCGCGCTCGAAAGCGGCTCCAGCCGCGCTCTCCTCATGACCATCGACTCCTGTATGGTTCCCCGGACCATCCTGGATCGCGTACGTGCCCGCATCGCTTCCGCCAACAGCATCGATCCGGCCGCCATCCTCATGAGTTCGACGCACACCCACAGTGCGCCGCCGGCCATGCACCTCTTCCAGAGCCAGCCCGATCCGGCCTATCTCGCCACGCTGGAAACCCGCATGGTGGATGCCGCGAAAATGGCCTTCTTCCGCTTGCGTCCCGCGCGTTTCGGCGCCGCCTCCGGACAGGAGCCTGCCTTGGTGAACAACCGCCGGTTCTACATGAAGGAGGGCACGATTCCCGCCGATCCTTTCGGCAATCGCAATGACAAGGTGCAGATGAATCCGCCGTTGCAGAGTCCCGATTTGCTGCGGCCCGCCGGGCCCATTGACCCTGAACACGCCGTTCTGGCCGCCATCGGTGAAGATGGACGGCCCATCTGGATCTACGGCAACTACGCCTTGCACTACGCCGGATACAACCCGTCCACCGATGCCAGCGCTGACTACTTCGGCGCCTGGGCGCGCCGCATCGAACACGCATTGGGCGGCGACTGCGTGGCAATGATCTCCAACGGATGTTCCGGAAATATCAATGCCATCGCCTATGCCCGCGTCTATCCCACGCGGTCGAGCTACGCTTTCATTGATCGCGTTGCCGGCGTTCTGTCGCTGGAAACGTTGCGTGTACTGCGAACCATCGAGTTCACCAACGACGTCTCAATTGCGGCGGCCATGTCCGAAGTCGATCTCGGCGTGCGCCGCCCCTCAACGGCGGAGACGCAAGCCGCCGTCAAATTGGTGGGCGAGCAGCCGGGCAATGACTACAAGGACCGCTCGCTTATCTATGCCCGCGAAACCATCTACATGAGCAAGTACCCGGAGTCCATTCGTGTGCCGGTGCAAGGCCTTCGTATCGGCTCTGTCGGTTTCGGTACGTTCCCCGGCGAGACCTTTGTCGAGCACGGCCTCGCCGTCAAACAGGCCAGCCGGCACAAAACAACTGTCACCGTCTCCATCGCCAATGACGCCTGCGGGTATATTCCGACTGCAGAAGGGTTTGACCAGGGCGGCTACGAAACATGGCGCGCCAAGTCCGCCTATGTGGAGCGGGACGCGGGCACGAAGCTCACCGCCGCTGTTCGTGCCCTCGTCGAGAAGGTCTACTGAAACTGGAACGCGTATAACTTGGCCGCGCGCATCTGGATGCGCACACGGACCGGCTTCCCGGCAAGGCTGGAAACGTCATCCTTGCCGCCGTTCCATGTGGCGACCATCCGCACGCTGTTCCCGTTCAACTGGTCGGCTTCGGCCAGGGTAAAGCCGCGGATCGGTTCGCCGCCTTCGCCGACAATTTCCACGCGCGCCACGCCGCCCGCGCCCGTATTCAGATTCAACTCCAGCCGCTTTCCGGAGAAGCGGACGGGCGGGGTCAGAAGAGTTCCGCCTTCGTAGTCGGCCTCCGCCGCGACAAATCCGTCCAGCCGCAAGATCGCCCGCGAAATGGCGGCTTCTTCCTGTTTCGCCTTGACGTCCAGGCGGCTGCCATGGTCATGGTTCGTACCCTCATAGTAGATCCACAACTCATCGCCCATGCGCACGGGCCGCAGCGCCGGATAGATCCACTTCGAATCCCAGGTTCCGTCCATACCTGTCGTTAGAAACGGACGGCGCGGCTGGCCCGGCCGCGTGAAGTGCCGCGCGTCTCGGCTCACCGCCAAATGAATATCACTGGTGTTGGGCCATGCCTGGTTCGCCGAGCCCTGCCAGTGGTGGAACACCGGAATCAGCGCCAGGTAAACGCCTTCATACGGAAACACGCCGGGGCCGTAGAAGTCGAGCGGAGCCGCGGGCGTCAGCACCTGGTCTTCCCCGGCCTTCACCGGCACGGCTCCCAGCCTCGTCTCGCGCTGCGGCAGTACGTCTTCTCCTCGCACCTCCATCTTCGTTGGGTCCATCACAGTCACCGGCATCGCCGCGTTGTCGCGCGCGTCCGGTCCCAACGAAAAGTGCGGGCTGTCCCAGTGCACCATGTCGTCGGACTCGTTGTAGGTGGCCATCCGGATGCCGAATCCGGCCTTCTCCCGCACCCACTCCCGCGAATAGCCCACATAGCGGTTGATGCGCGGATCCCAAAACCAGGAAGGCTGCGTGTCAGATGCTCGCAACCCCGTGACCGTACGCGGATCATGCGTCCAGTGCAGGCCGTCGGGAGAGGTCCAGACACGATGCGGCCCACGAATCGGGCTGCCCGGCTTGTGATACATCTTGGACCAACTCTTGTACCGCGCATTCGGTGCGGCATTCGGATTGTCGTCCCGCCAGATGGTGCCGCCGCCCACCGTAAGCAGGTTCGGGTCCGGCGGCAGAACCAGATTGTTTTCCTTGGAGCCGTTCCTCTCCACCAGCCCCAGCGGCTTCTTCGTGAAGTGGATGCCATCCGTCGATTCCGCATAAGCCATGCCCATAAAGGGCGGGTTTTTTCCCGGCTCCGGTACGCCGGCCACCACGTTGTACCAAAGCCGGATCTTCCCGTCCTCCTGCACCACGGTGTTGTAACCGCTCAGCCGGGCATCTTTTTCCCAGGGCGCGTCAACGGTTAACAATTTCTCGCGCGGTTGATGAGGAGGCTGTACGGTCAGCGTGATTCCATCTGCGGACTCTATGAATTTGTAGTCGATAAAAAGTTGCTTCTGCGAGCCGATTTCAATCGCTGCCGCTAGAAGAAGTACGGAGAGCATAGGGACATACTAAAACAGCGTCACCTCGGTAAAGGGAAAATCGCGGACCAGCATCGCAGGGACCACCATGTCGAACGCTTCTTCTCCGCATGCCCGTTCGCTGGGCGACATCGCCTCCACTCGGCGCAGCATCTCCACAACGCTCTCGTTGAACCGGAAATTGTGCAACCCGCCAACGATCTCGCCGTCCTCCACCAGGAACGTGCCGTCGCGCGTCATGCCCGTCATCACTTTGCGGAATGGGTCCACCTCGCGGATGTACCACAGCCGGGTCACCAACACGCCCCGGCCCAGTTTTCGCAGCAGTTCTTCTCGCGTCTCCGAGCCTCCGGCAATCACAATGTTCTGGACGCACTCGCCGGATTCGTTCGGCAGCGCAAGCCCATGGCCTGTTGCTGTGCGTCCCGCCTGCCGCGCCGCCGTTCTGCTGCATGCTAAGTCCGCCGGACGCCCCTCGGCAAACAGCGTCAATGGCTGTCTCGGCACGCCTTCTCCATCGAATGGGGCGCCGTCCTGCAACGGATGCCGCACATCGTCGTGGATCGTAATGTTCTCTCCGAACAGCGCCTCATCCATCCGTCCGGTTAGAAAACTCCGCTCTTCCGCCACCGCCGTGGCCGTACAGTCTCCGAAGATCTGCCCCACCAAATCCAGCACGGCGGATGGCTCCAGCAATACACGGTAGCGCCCCGGCTCCAGGCGGCGCGGCTTGGCGGACCGGGTTGCTTTCTCCGCCGCGCTTTGCGCCAGCGCGAGCGGCCGCAAGTCACCGGCCCGAACCGCGCTGGCCTTCGCCCACCCGCTGGAATCGGATCCCGTCGCTGTAATGGAAAACGTGGACCCTGTCTCGTCGTGCCGTAGAAACAGGCCATTACTGTTGGCGAGAATTTGGCTTCCGCGTTCGGTCGAAAAGATCCCGGCGGCCACGTGCCCGGCCCCCTCCACGCACGCGATGGCTTCGCGAACCGCTTCCGCTCGCGCCATGGGGGAGAAGGCCGCCGTGGCCTCGTCCCATCGATCGATGGGCGTCGCAGGTTCTGGTACATACAAAGGCAGCAGGTTTTCGTCCGGGGCGCTGGCCCGCGCCAATGCAACCGCGGTCTGTGTGGCCTCCCGGATACGGTCCAGCCGGTTCGTCGTCGCGCGCGCCGTCCGCTGGCCAATCGCCACGCGTATCGAAATACTTCGCGACAGCTCGCTCACGTTCTGATGAATGGCGTTGTTTGCAAAGCGGGTCAACGAGCTCTCACCTTCGCTGAAATGCGTCTCTACATCGTGGACGCCCAGCGCCCGCGCTTCACGCGTGACAATGTCAAACCAGTCGCGGGCCTCTTGATCCGTCATTACAGACTCCCCACCGTCACGCCGCCGAATCTTGACGGGCTGGCCCCGTGTCCTGTTCCCATCACCTGCTCCGGTTGCCCCTTTCCGCAATTCGGTACACCCCACAGCGTCCAATGTTCCCGGTTGGCAATCGCCTCGCACGCATTCCAGAATTGTGTGGAAATGCCGCTATATACGGGATTCTTCAGCATCCGTATCCGCCGTCCGTTCTTGATCTCCCACGCAATCTCGCAGCCGAACTGGAAGTTATAGCGCTTGTCGTCAATCGACCAACTCTTATTCGTTTCCATGTAGATCCCGTGCGGTACATCGAACACCTCTTCCAGTGTCGAGTCTCCGGGCTCCAGGCTTGTATTCGTCATCCGGATCAGCGGCAGCCGGTCCCAACCCGCCGCGCGCAGGCATCCATTGGAACGCGCGTCGCCTATCGCTCCCGCCGTCTCCCGGCTCGTCAGGTACCCGGCAAACAGACCGTCTCGGATGATATCGGTGCGCTGCGCCGCCACGCCCTCGTCATCAAAGGCAAACGTCCCCAACCCAGGTCCATGCGCCGGTGTCGCATCGCTCACCACGTGCACAATGCCGGAGCCATACCGTAGCGTTCGCAACTGGTCCAGCGTCAGAAAGCTCATCCCTGCATAGTTCGCCTCGCTGCCCAGTACGCGGTCCAATTCAATGGGATGGCCAATCGACTCATGGATCTGCAAGCCCAACTGCGAACTATCCAGAATCAGCGGAAGTTGCCCGCTGGGGCAGGCATCGGCCCCATGCAGCGCCTCCGCCTCTTCTCCCAGCCGTCCCGCGTGAGCCAGCATGTCCAACTCTTCCACCAACTCCCAACCCTTCAACTGGTATTGCCCGCCGAAGGAGTTCGGATAGGATCGCTTTTGCAGGTCACCATCGCGGAATACGTAGCACGCGCAACCCGCCCCGGTCATCGTGCGCGTCTGGTCGATCACGCTGCCGTCCGTGTTGACGAACCACTGCCGCGTTCTGGTGGCGTGGAACAGAGTTTCCGTCAAAGTCACAGCTTTGTTGGCGCGCAATGCGTCATCGACGCGCAATAGATGGTCGAACTTCTGCGTTACCGGCATCGCCAGCGGGTCGATGCGACACGGCGACGTCCAAACTGCTTTGTGCACGGGTTCTTCGGCCAATCGCACAGTGCTTCGGACGGTAATTGCGCTGGCTTTGGCGATCGCCCTCGCCTTGGAAATCGCTTTCTCGATCCCTGCCGCGGAAAGGTCGTCCGTGGCTGCGAATCCCCAACCGCCGTCCAATAGAATCCGGATTCCCATGCCGAGAGAGTCCGTATCGGCCACCTGCGCTGCTCGTCCGTTCCGCGTGGCCAGGTCTTGGGATCGCGCCTCCACCAGCCGTACATCGGCGTATTGCACGCCGCGCTGCGCGGCGAGGTCGAGCGCGTGAAGCGCCATCTGCTGCATATGGTCTATTGTGGAGGACGACATGCTCGAATGGTTATTCGGCCCGCCGCTTCCCCCGGGGGAACCTGCCCCGGACTTCACTCTCTGCGACGAATCCGGCCGCTCTGTCAGGCTCTCCGCTCTGCGTGGAAGACCCGTGGTCCTCGTTTTCTATCCCGGCGATGACACAACAATCTGTACGCGCCAGCTCTGCGAAATTCGCGATGATTGGGCCGCGTTTCAGTCCGCCGGAGCCGCCGTCTACGGCATTAATGGCCAGGGCGCGGATGCCCACAAGAAGTTCATCGGCAAATACAATTTCCCGTTCCCGCTGTTAATTGATAGCGGTTGGAAGGTTTGCCGGGAATACCGGGCCGGCTGGGGCATTGTTCGCCGGACCGTCTATGTTATCGGCCGCGATGGACGGATCGCCTACGCCCAGCGGGGCAAACCGTCCACTGCCGATATACGCGCGGCGATTACCTAAATACGCACCAACGCGGTCTGCTTTTCTCCTGTTATCCGTGCTTCGCGATCGCCCACGAATACGTTCACCTCGCTCCGGATGCCGAAGGCGGGTAGATAGAGGCCCGGTTCTACGGAAAAGCAGGTCCAAGGAATAATCCGGCGCTCGTCGTGCGTCTCCAGGTTGTCCATATTTGCGCCGGATCCGTGCACGTCTTCCCCGATTGAGTGGCCGGTCCGGTGGATGAAGTAGTCGCCCTTGCCGTGCTCCCGGATGTAGCCGCGGCAGGCGTCGTCCACCTCGTAACCGCACAACGGTAACCCGGCTCCAATCGACGTCTGTACCTTCGTCACCGCGGCATCGCGCGCGCCCGTCACAATCGAAAATATGCGCTGCACATCGTCCGGAATCTCATCGCCCGTGAAGCCCGTCCAGGTGATGTCGTAATAGACCGCCCCCGGCTTTTTCAATTTCGCCCAAAGATCGATCAGTACCACATCGCCCTGGCGGATCACTTCATTGTTCTCGGAGTCCGGTTCGTAGTGCGGATTGGATGCGTTGGCATTCACTCCGACAATCGGCCCATGATCCGTAAACAAACCCGCGCGGTCGAACGATTCCAGGATGAACGTCTTGATCGTGTACTCATTCACAGGCTCCCGGCCGCGCAGCCGGTCGCCAATTTCGATAAACGCGGATCGCCGGATCTCATCCACCAGCCGGCCTGCCGCCATGTGAGAGTCCAATTTATCCTGCGTCCACCGCGCCTCGAAGATCTGCACGAGATTCGCCGACGTGGCCACCTCCACGCCCTGCGCTCGCACCAGTTCCACCGTGCCCGCGTCCACCATCGCCACATACGGCACGGCGCACTGGGCGGAATACTGCATCGCCACTTGCTTGCACCCGGAAAGAAGCGTAGTGAGCCCGTATACCTGCCGTGACCAACTGGAATAGGTGGTCGCCTCGCCCGGCAACTCGTTCAGCATCCCCGGCTCGATCTGGTGCACCAGTTTCCGTGGCTCGCCATGCGCGGGAATCAGATAATACCAACGGCGGGTCGGCACACGCGGCGGATGAAACCCTAACACGCGATACGCAAGCGGATCCCGCATATGGTGGTCAAAAAACAGCCATCCGTCCAACTTTTCGTCCCGCAACGCCTGTTGAATCGCGGCAATATTCATTTACTTCACCTCTCCCATCAGGCCGCGCAGCGGCTTCACGAAAATCCCTAGCAGGGCCGCGGCCCCAATCCCAAAAAAGGCGACATACAAAAACAGGTCCGCTAGCTTCATGGACTCATAAAAGCCCGCCAACCGCCCGCCAATATAATTTCCCGTCGATATCGACATAAAGAAAACGCCCATGATCACGCCGCCAAATCGCGCCGGAGCTAATTTCGTCATCGCGGACAATCCCACCGGGCTCAGGCACAACTCCCCAATCGTATGCAGTAGATAGGTGAGCGTCAACCATCCCGGTCCCACCAGAAACCCCGCGTCGGCGGACCCTGCCGGCGGAACCAGCGCCAAAAATCCCAATCCGACGAACAGTAGCCCCAATGCAAACTTCGCAGGCACGCTCGGCTCCCGGTTGCCCATCTTGATCCAAAGCATCGAGAACACGGGAGCCAGCAGTATAAGCCAGATGGAGTTCATGGACTGGAACCAGCTCGATGGATAGACCCAGCCAAATACCTCGTTCCGCGTCTTCTCGTCGGCAAACAAATTCAGCGTCGTCCCCGCCTGTTCAAAGGAGGACCAGAATAGCGCCGACGCCAGGAACAGGCAGAAGATCACCGCAATATTGCGGCGTTCCTGCTTCTCTTTACAGGCGGCCCACAACGCCCCAAAGATGCCGAGAAAGCAGGTGACCAACAGGATGCTGAACCCGTCCGCAATCGCGGCCGCGGAAAATGCCGTCGCTCCCGTTGCCTGTGCCGTGCCCAACGCCAAGGGCAGGCCCAGCAATACCGCACCGCCGCCCCACAGTTGCCGCTTTACCCCGGCGTCCGGCGGCGCGGCCGGACGTAGTCCCGCATCGCCCAGGTGCCGCTGTGTCAGCACGTATTGAATGAGCCCCGCCGTCATCCCTACCGTCACCAGCAAAAACGCCAGTCGCCAACTGATGGTCTGCCCCACATAGCCGATGGCCAGCGGCGCAAGCAGAGCGCCCAGGTTAATGCCCATGTAGTAGATCGAGAATCCCGCGTCCCGGCGATTGTCCCCCGGCGCATATAACGACCCCACCATCGTGCTCGCGTTCGTCTTCAACAATCCGGTACCCACGCAAATGAGCCCCAGGCCCAGGTAGAACGTCCACGTCAGAGGAGCCGCCAGCAGCGCATTCCCCAGCGCAATAACAATGCCCCCGTACAGTACCGCTTTCCGCTGCCCGATAATCCGGTCCGCCACCCATCCGCCCGGCAGCCCCAACAGATATACCGACGCGGCGAAGATCGCATAGACAGCACCCGCCGATGTCTTGTCCATTCCCAACCCGCCGTTCTCCGCCTGCGCCACCATGAACAGCAGCAGGATCGCCCGCATGCCGTAGTAGCTGAACCGCTCCCACATCTCCGTGAAGAACAGCGTGGAAAGTCCGCGCGGATGGCCGAAAAAGGAGGTGTCGCCTACGGGTTGCGTCGCCATTGAATCTCCGTGTTGAGTTGAATCATCCCGGCCGTGTCGCGATGATCGACCACCGCGAAACTCAGCGCATCGTCGATCCAGTCCTGGCTCGCTCCGTCGGCGTGCTGCGTGGCAACCGTCAGTGTATATTCCTGCCGGCTGAGCAGGCAATCAATCGCAAACTCAATTTCCAGCACATCGCCCGCCGCAAACGAACCCAGTTCCACTTTCTCCACCCGCGTGTTGGTTCCATACACATCCACGCCCAGCCGGTTCCGGATCAGCATCCCTACCATCGGGTCCACGCTCGCCTTGGAAAACTCCGCCCGCAGGCGAATCCGCGCCCGTTCGCCGCTTAAGACGCTCGACGTCTCCAGGCCCTGGCTGTTTAGGATCGCTACCGAAACAATCCGGCTCGTCCCGTCGCCGTGCCGGTAGCTGCCGCCTTCTTCCGGCGCGTCGCGAAGTTGTAACTCGTGTACCAATCCCACGTAGCGGTTCACAATGTCGCTCGGTTTTCCTACGGCCGCCACCTGTCCGTTCATCATCAGCGCCGCGCGGTCCGCCAGGCGTTTCACAATCCCCAAATCGTGCGACACGAATAGAATTGTGACTTTCCGTTCCTTAAGTTCTTCCAGTTTCCGAACGCACTTGTTGGCGAAGATCGCATCGCCTACCGCAAGCGCCTCGTCCACAATCAGCACTTCCGGGTCCACGTGAATAGCCGTCGAAAAGGCCAGCCGCACATACATCCCGCTCGAATACTCTTTCACAGGCCGGTCCATGAAGTCGCCGATCCCCGCGAATTCGGCGATCTTCGGAAACGCCGCTTCCACATCGGCCCGGCTCAGGCCCATGATTTCCCCATTCAAAAACACGTTTTCCCGTCCGCTGAAATCCGGGTTAAACCCAGCCCCCAATTCCAGCAGCGCGGCCACCCGCCCCTCTCGCACCACGCGTCCACGCGACGGCTGCATAATCCCCGCCACAATCTGCAATAGCGTCGACTTTCCGCTCCCATTCGGCCCCACCAGCGCAAACACCTCCCCCGGCTCTACCCGTAGGTTGACGTCGCGCAGCGCCCAGAACTCCCGCCCCCGCGCCTCCCCAATAATCGGCAGCAAAGATACCAATCGGTCGGCGGGCCGGTCATACAACGAATAAACTTTCGAAACGTGCTGAATGGAGACCAACCTATCAGCTTACCGGAGCCGCA
>DASTML010000167.1:0-24361 GCA_035714175.1 Bryobacteraceae bacterium
TACCGATACCTATTCATCGAGCGAAGGCATAACGGCACGGACGCAGGTGGGCAGTACGCGAACGAGCGGAACGACACGGGGGGGCGTGGGTTTTAGTGTGGGCGAGAACGAATCGATGCGGATTGTCGAGCGGAAACATGAGGCGACGGCGTCGGTTCGTTTGGTGAACAAAGAAGGGGACGTGATCTGGTCTACCACCCAGGAATCGATGGGGGGGAAGTTCCGGGGAGCGAGTGCGGACGTGGCCCAGAAGGTCACGAAGCAGCTGGTAGACGACTATGCCCGGGCCCGCAAGCTAGGCGGGAAATAGGGCGTTACCAGTACGATAAGTTGTTGATACGGCGAGGCGAGGTTTGCTCTGGGAGACGTCATCGGAGAACGGATCGCGCTTGCGAGTTGAAACATTTCCCGACAAAATTGTTCAACTTAGACTTTCCAAACGGCTCCGCCGTCTTAATATGGGAACTTGGAGAGTTTGTTGACAAATTTTTTCCTCCCCGCCTTCGCCGCCGCGCCAGGAGATGCCGCCGCATCGTCCGCGCCCGGAATTTTGAGCCTGTTGAGCGCTTCGACGCCGGTCACGCTTGCGGTGCTCGTACTGCTGATTTTGGCTTCTTGCTTTTCCTGGGCCATCATTTTCAGCAAGTGGAGTCGCCTACGTAAAGCCCGGGAAGAAAACGGCAAATTCTTGCGCGCATTCCGGAAGGCGAGCGGTTTTGAGACCATCTCAGCCGCTTGTGAACAGTTTCCCTCCGCGCCGCTTGTGACGGTCTACGATCATGGTTACGCCGAGGTGGAGCGGCAGGTGCGATCCAAGCAGCGCCTGGTGAACCGGACTGCGGTGGAACGGAGTCTGCAGATCGGCGTCGGCGATGAATTGGCGCGACTGGAAAAGAACATGAGCTGGCTGGCGACGACGGCCGCGATTACGCCCTTTGTGGGTTTGTTCGGCACGGTGTGGGGCATTATCAATGCGTTTCAGGCGTTATCGGGAGCGGGAGCGGCGAGTCTACGCGCAGTCGGCCCCGGCATCGCCGAGGCGCTGATCGCAACGGCGATGGGTTTGTTTGCCGCCATTCCGGCTGCCATTTTCTACAACTATTTCGGGTTCGTGATCCGGGAACTGAGCGCGCGGATGGACGACTTCGGCTTGGAGTTCATGAACCTGATCGAGCGCGTGTACGAGGGCTAGACGATGGCATTTTCCATGAAGCACGGAGGCGGGCGCGGGCGGCGCGGCGGCTTTGAGTCGCTGGGAGAGATCAACATCATTCCGCTGGTGGATGTTGTGCTCGTACTGCTGATCATCTTCATGCTGACGGCCCACGTGATGGAGTTTGGGCTGGAAGTGGATGTGCCCAAGGTGCGCCAGGTAAGGAACTCGGCGGAAACTCTGCCGGTTGTGACGATTTCTAAAGACGGCGAGATGAAGTTGAACGAGAAGGACGTCAACATCAACGAAGTCGGCGATGTGATCAAGCAGAAGTTTCCGGGGCAGAAGGCTGTCTATGTGCGCGCGGATAAGGCGACGCCGTGGGATCCGATTGCCCAGGTGGTGAGTGAGCTTGGGCAGGCGAAACTCGATGTACGGATGGTTACGCAGCCTGTGGACGAAGCCGGCCGGCGCAAGTAATGACCACTACGCTCCAACGCGAAGAGAACTTGAAGGGCGGTTTTGTTCGCTCGTTCGTTCTACATCTCACGCTGGTTGGCGCGGCGGTCGCCTATGGCTATTGGAACTGGGGTCCGGTAGACCGCTGGGGAGATCCGAATGCGATTCCCGGAGCTGGGTTTGCCGTAACGCCGGTAGACCGGATTCCCCTGCCGACGCGCGCGGCGCGCCCCAATCCGAAAGCCGACGATTCCGAATCCCATGTGGAAAAGACCGAACAGAAAGATCGAGACCGGGACAAGGTACAGAAAGAAGAACCGGACGCGATCGCCATGAACAGCAAGACAGTAAAGAAGCCGAATGAACGGCCCACGAGCCGGTACCAATACCGCTCTTCGGATGATTTGCGCAAGAACCAGGTTAAGACGACCGTGGGGCAGGCGATGTCCAATCCGATGTTTGGCACGGTAGGCGCAGGGGGCGTGGGAGTTGGGACGGGGACTCCGTTCGGCAACCGGTTCGGAGCATACGCCGACCTGCTCCGGCGGCGCATTTCCGAGAAGTGGCGCACCAATGACGTCGACGCGTTGGTGCGGCAAGCCAAACCCGCCACGGTCAATTTCGACATTCTCCGCAACGGCGAAGTGCGGAATGTGCGCATCGTCGAATCCAGCGGTATCCCGACGCTCGATTTCTCCGCGCGCCGCGCCGTCCTGGAAGCCTCGCCTCTTCCCGAACTTCCTCGTGAATTCGAGCGGAGTTCGGCCAACGTTGAATTCACCTTCCAATTACAGCGATGAAAAAAACTATAGCTTTTCTACTTGTACTCGCGGCTGCCGCGTTGTCGCAGCAGCGGCCCGATTTCATCGGCGCAATCATGGGCTCTCAGAAGGCCGCCATCGCCGTTCCGGACATGCGCGGAGCGGGCCGGGCGGAAGGCTTAATGGGGGTAGTGAACGGCACGCTATTCCGGGATCTGGAAGACGCCGCCGTATTTAAGATGGTCCCCAAGAGCATGTATCCGCTTCGGACGCCGCAGCAGCCGTCGGATTTTCGCAAGCCTCTGCAGTATGACCCGAACAATCGGAACGCGGCTCCGTGGTTGCAGGACTGGTCCGACCCGCCCGTGAATGCCGATTACCTGGCGTTTGGCTATGCGGCGGAACAGGACGGCCAGATGGTTCTGTTCGGCTGGCTATTCAACGTGCGGCAGCCAGATGTGGCGACAGCGCAGGCGTTCGGCAAGATCTACTTCGGTTCGATGGACGAGACGGGCGCTCGGAAGGTGGCGCACGAATTTGCAGCGGACATTTTGAAGCAGTTTGGTGTGGAGTCACTAGCTGGGTCGAAGGTATTTTTTGTGTCGAACCGGAGCGGCTCCAAGGAAATCTGGTCGATGGATTATGACGGATCGACGCAGAAACAGATCACAAATTACAAGTCGATTTCGACGATGCCTTCGGTATCGCCGGACGGGACGCGCATCGCATTTACTTCCTGGGCGTTCGGGCAACCACAAATTGTTGTGCATTCTTTGGAGACGCTCCGGAAGATCCCATTCCTGAATCCGAGGGCTGGCGCCAACCAGAATGCGTCGTACTCGCCGGACAGCAAGCAGATTGCATTTTCCTCATCTGCAAGCGGTTTTTCACAAATTTACATGGCCAACGCAGACGGTTCCGGGGTTCGCCGCCTCACGAATACCCGGTCCGTGGAAGTGGAGCCGAAGATCAACCCGAAGACTGGGACCGATATAGTTTTTGTATCGGGCAGAGGCGGGGCATCCCCGCAAGTGTATAGAATGAATAGTGACGGCGCAGACGTTCAGCGCTTGACCACCGGGGAGGGACAAGCAACCAATCCATCCTGGAATCCGCAGGGGACGCACATTGCCTTTGCCTGGACGAGAGGGTATGATCCCGGTAACTTCAATATTTTTGTGATGGATGTCAATACACGCGAATACGTACAGCTCACCAGCGGGGCAGGCCGCAACGAGAACCCGACGTGGGCACCCGACGGAAAGCACATTGTATTCTCATCCGACCGCAGCGGGCGTAGCCAGATCTGGACAATGCTCGCTGATGGCTCCCAACTTCGACAGTTGACTTCGGCGGGCATCAACGAAAAGCCCGCCTGGTCCAAGTAGAAAGTCCGGCGCCTCGCGCCCGCAATATTAGAATTCCGACCGTAGCAGAATTTTTCAGGAGGCAGAATCCAGAATGAGTACCAAAAAAGCCAGCGCCCTAGCAGTGGCACTCTGTCTGAGCTTTTTCGCGGCAGGCTGTAAGAAGAAAGTCAACGTGCCGCCGCCGCCGGCAGCACCTAAAGCACAGCCGGCCCCGCCGCAAGTTTCCAAACCAATCGTCAAGTTCTTCAGCGCTGAACCGACGACCATCGAACGTGGTCAAGCGTCTTCGCTGAAGTGGGAAGTTACCGGCGCCGATTCGGTGAGCATCAACCAAGGCCTGGGCACTGTCAGCGCCTCGGGCAACCGCTCCGTGTTCCCGAGCGATACAACGACCTACACTCTGACGGCCACCAATGGCGGCGGTTCGGTGACAGAATCCGTGACAGTGAACGTGACTGCCCCGGCGCCGAAACCCGCTCCGGAAGCTCCGGCTCCGAAAGCGACGTTTGGCGAAATCATCGCCCGCGACATTCAGGACGCCTTCTTCGACTTCGACAAGTCTGACCTGCGTGAGGATGCCCGCAACACCCTGACCCAGAACGCCGACAAGTTGAAGACGATCTTCCGCGATTACCCGAACGGCACAGTGACGATCGAAGGCCACGCCGACGAACGCGGCTCCGCCGAGTACAACCTCGGATTGGGTGACCGTCGCGCCATCGCAGCCAAGGACTTCCTGGTGCAGTTGGGCGTTCCGGCCGACCGGCTCCGCACGCTGAGCTACGGCAAGGAACGGCCGCAGTGTACAGAGAACAACGAATCGTGCTGGCAGAAGAACCGCCGCGCACACTTCACCGGGCAGTAATGCTCGCTAACTAACAACCAGCCACGGGGACGAAGTTCGCTTCGTCCCCGTTCTGTTCCTGAAGAAGTACTTTTATGAAGCATCCCCTCTTCCTTCTCCCCCTCACTCTCCTGGCCGCTTCTCCCGTTTTCTCGCAAAAGGAAAAAATCGCTGAGATCCAACGCGATATTCTCCTGATGCAGGACCAGATTCGTGCATTGCAGCGTACGCAGGACGAAAAATTGGCAGCCATGCAGGTCCTGGTACAGCAGACGTTGGATGCCGCCAACAAGGCCAATACTTCGGTTGCCGTTTTGGACGCCGCGATGCGAGACCGCATGAAGGAACAAGAGCGGCTGCTTGTGGCTCCGGTGGCCAGCGTCGGTTCGCGTGTGGAAACGATGTCGAACGACTTTTCGGGTGTCCGGGAGTCGATTGCGGACTTGGCATCCCGGATGAGCAAGCTGCAGAATCAGATTTCTGAGATCAATAGCGCGGTGAAAATGATGGCCGCACCGCCCGCGCCGCCGCCTGGCTCATCACCGACCGCGACGGGGCCGGGCGGAGTACCTGCCGGTGTCTCCGCCGAGACGCTGTACAACGGCGCGATGCGGGATAAGACGGCAGGCAACGCCGACCTGGCGATCGAACAGTTTCAGAACTATCTGAAATGGTTCGGCAACACTGACTTGGCTCCCAACGCCCAGTACTACATCGGCGAAATCAAATATCTGCGCGGCGATCTGGACGGCGCGCTGATGGCGTTCGACACGTTGCTGGAAAAATATCCGGATAACGCCAAGACCTCCGACGCGATGTTGCAAAAGGGCCGTGCGCTTGTGAAGGCCGGCTTCAAAGCCGAGGCGCGGCAGGAGTTCACGTCGTTGATTAAGAAGTTCCCGTCGCATGAAAACGCAGCGAAGGCCAAGACGGAATTGGCGGCACTGAACGGGCCCGCGCGTACGCCGGCCCGTACCACTCCCAAGAAACGCTAATGCGACTGGCTTTCCTGCTCTGCTCCGCGGCCCTGCTTGCCGGAGATTTCCCCCGAACGCTGGAAGCATTCCGAGGAAAGACTCCCCACCTGGACGGCGAATTGAGCGCGGGAGAGTATGCCGACGCCACATCCTTTACAGGCGTCCAGGGCACTTGGATTTCTACATTTTCGCCGGTAACCGATTCGGCGGACCTCGCTGTGACGGGCTATGTGAAGCACGACGGCCGACGCCTCTATTTTGCCTTTGACGTCACCGATGACGTGCTGTACGGGATTGACACGCCACGTTGGGTTCCGAAGGAAAATGCGAAAGTGCACGAGTTGACCAGGGAAGGGTTTCCCTGGTTTGGCGATGAAATAGAACTGCTGATCAACGCCACGAACGCCTACCGGTCGCCGGAAGAAAACGCGGCGGGCAATGGACAGAGCTGGCAGATGGTGTGCAATCTGACGAAATCACGCCTTGGCGGCGTAGGCAAGGGCGGGTTGCTGGAAGGCGAACCGCGCCGGGACCTTGCGGCGTGGAATACCTATCAGCGCTGGATTCGGGATCGCTCCATGGAGTGCGCAGCGAAGCCGAAGCCGGGAGGGAAAGGCTATGTGATCGAATGGGCGGTGAACTTCGATCCATGCCTGGAAGTGAGCCCGGGCGTTTTCTATGATGCTCGCATGGGTGACCGCGCGATGGGCTTGAATATTGCGTTGGGCGACATTGACCAGCCGGAACGTGGACAGGGCAATTTCGCGAATTTTCACCACGAAGATTGGCTGGCCGGTACGCCAAAGGGCCGTACACGGCTGAAAGAATGGGGGACATTGTGGATTCGAACAGCAGCTTTCAGCAAGGGGAAGAACGCGCTCCGCTAGTCACTTACGAGGATGTGGCTGGTCGTCTGGAACTCTCGCTTACGCGGCCGGACCTGCCTGAAGAGCAGGTGTACGAGGCGTGCCGGAAGGCGCTGGACTACGGAATAGCGGCCGTTGTGGTGCGCCCGAGCGATGTGGACATGGCGGTGCGCGTACTCGGGAACTCTCCCGTGGCTGTGGCCAGCGTAGCTGGTTTTCCGCATGGATCGTCCAACACGGCAACCAAGCTCTACGAAGGGCGTGACCTGTTGCGGCGCGGCGTCAAGGAAGTCAGCTTGGTTGTGAACTACGGCAAGATGATCTCACGGCAGTTTCAGCATGTGGAAACCGAGATTCTGCAGATGAGCGAAAGCTGCCATCAGTCCGAGGCACTGCTGAAAGTGATTTTTGAGAGCGCCTATCTGGCCGAAGATCTGAAAATCATCCTTTGCAAAATGTGCAAACGGACAGAGGCGGACTTCGCGGAGACGGGCACCGGGTTCGCGCCGTCGGGCTATACGATGGCCGATCTGGCATTGCTGAAGACGATTTGCAAAGATGTGGTTCGCATCAAAGCCTCAGGGGCCGAAGGCTCGCTAGTGAAGTTCGAAGAGGCGTATTTTGCGGGTTGTGACCGTTTTGGCTCGAAAGATGTCTTTACCGTTGCCGACGAATGGAAGCTCGTTCTGGCCGAACGGGAGGCCGCGGCGAAAGCGCTGGAACTGCCCGTCCTGCCGGCGACCCCAGTGAGCTAGTCAACCCCTGCTAGCTGCCCGGAACTCTTTCCAGTCGCGTTCAACGCGGCGCGCGTAGTCCAGAGAGAATTCGACCAGGCGGCGTTCCGGTACACGCCATTCGACCAGGGCGTCACCGTTGGCGGAACCTTTCCGCCCGCTGCCGCGAAGGTGGCCCCACGCGGTAACGGCTCCGAGGGCGATGGCATAGCCGGCGAATGCCGGGCTGGTAGCGCGGGCGACGTCCACACGATCCTCATTGGGCAGCAGTTCGCGTAGGATCCAGCCCTGTCGTCGAAAAGTGACCGCTTGCAGAAAGGCAGGCGGCATGGCAAGAAAGAGCGATTGGGAGCCGGTGACGCGCGCGGCTTCATTTTTCCATTTTGGTTGTACAAACTCGGCGTGGTAGCGCAGCGGCGCGGGGTGGATGGCCAGTTTCAGATCGAGAAGGAAAGGGTTACGGTCCTTGTCTTCCACAAGAGCGACGAAGCGAGGGATGCCGAGGCTGCCATTGCCGGCAATGCGGCGGGCGGCGTCGATGCAGGTGAACTCTGTCTCGCTGGCGAAGAAGTCCTTGACGGCCTCCTGATCTTTGGGTGTGGCGGGCAGGGCCTTCCCGTTGGTGGTGATGAGGCGCCGCCGCCGGCGTTCGAGTTCGGTACGGGAATTGAGAAATTTCTGCGCCGTGCGGAATTGAAGACCGTCAAATAGTTCCCGAATAATGCCGGAGGATGTCTCGGGTTCCGTCCAGCGAGGTTTACCGCCGCGCAATTCGGACGCGTAGGACTGTACGACCTGGAGGCACAATGCGCGAGTGTCTTTGTTGCGGTATTCCCGCTCCGCGCATTCAATCCCAATGCTGACGAGAAGGCGGGTGATATCCCAGGTGACCGGGCCCAGGCATCCTTCGTCAAAATCATTGCAATCGAAGTAAACAAGACGGTTGTCTGCGCGATAGGTACCGAAGTTTTCGAGGTGCAGATCCCCGCAAAGCCAGGCGCATGGCACTTTGTGCAGCGCCGCATCCGCAGGCCAATCCTCATAAAAAATATGCGCTGTACCGCGATAGAAGGCGAGGGCATCCGTCGCCATTTTTCTGTACTTCAAAGCAAGACGTTCGGGGTCTCGACCCTTGTTATACGTTTCGACACGGTCCCAGATCATAGGCGGCCTCCGTAAACCATTGTTGCCCGAGTTCGACCTGCCGCTCCCGAAGAGGGCGGGCGCCGATTCTCTCATAAAAGCGGCGCGCCGGATTGATTCCTAGTACCCAGACCGCAGTGGTAGGGCCGGGAAGCTGACGAAGGACCTCTTGGACAAGCCGTCGTCCCAGGCCGAGACCTTGTACGGATTCGAGGAGATAGAGCGAGTAGAGTTCGCTGTCAGCTCCGAAGTCTTCAGCGCGTTCGGGGCCGCCGGAGACGAAGCCGCAGATGGCTCCGGCGGGCTGGCAGGCGACATAGATATGGACGGCGGGGTCGGCGGCGGTGAGACAATCCGACCAGAAAGCTAGGCGTACGTGGAAGGAGCGGGCGGCGAGAAAGGCGGGCGGCAGCAGACCGGTGTAGGTGGAATGCCAACTGGCGACATGGACGGCGGCGATGGCGGGAGCATCCTGGGGCAGTGCGCGCCGGAGCGTGACCATTCCCAATTCTACCTATGCTCTTTCCCGCTGCGATAGACTTCCCCAGTATGTTGCCTACCCGCCGCACCTTCTTGCTGGCCGCCGCTGGAACGGCGGCGGAGCCGATTGATACACATATTCACCTGTTCGATCCGAAACGTTTCCCCTATCATTCGGCGGCGACCTACGCGCCGCGGGCGGAGACTCTGGACAGTTATGCGCCGTTCGCGGCTAGGGCGCTCAGCCACGCCGTGATTGTGCATCCGGAACCGTATCAGGATGACCACCGCTATCTGGAGTATTGTTTCCAGGCTGAACCGCGGCCGGGCTTCTTCAAGGGAACCTGTTTATTTGACGGGACGGATCCGGCGACGGCGGAACGGATGGCGGCGCTGAACAGGAAGTGGCCCGGCCGGATTGTCGCCTTGCGCGTACATGCAACCAATGCGACGGTACAGCCGGATGGACCGATCCGCGACCGGGATCTGGGGCATCCGCAGATGGCGAAAACCTGGACGGCGGCGGCCAAACTGGGACTGGCGATTCAGATGCACATGACGCCGCGATGGGCCCCGGCGGTGGAGCGGTTGGTAGATCAGACTCCAGGCGTGCGCGTCGTGATCGACCATCTTTGCCGATACGGGCAGGGGACCCAGGCGGAATACGAAGATGTGCTGCGCCTTGGCCGGAAACCGGGCGTCTACATGAAGTTTTCGGGGCTTAACTACAGTTCGAAACAGCCGCCGCCGCATGCGGACTTGGGCCCGCTGTGCCGGAACATCCATGCGGCATTCGGCCCGGACCGCATCATCTGGGGAGGCGTGGGGATGAATGCGGCCGACTATGAGAAACAGAAATCGGCGTTCGACACGCTTTGGGCTTTCCTGCCGGTGGCCGAGCGGCAGAAAATCCGGTACGGCAACGCAGCGCGGCTATATCGGTTTGCGTGAAAGGAAGTTTTTTTAGCCGCTTGCTAACGTTTCCGGTCCGCACGCGTCTACCGGGATGTTGGTGATCAAGGAAACCATTTCGGCGGCCGCAGTACCATCGCCCTCACTCATGGACGAAGCGACACTGATACGCGCGGCACAGCAGGGCGATCAGGATGCATTTGCATCTCTGGTGCAGTCTTACGACCAGAATGTCCTACGGATTGCCATGAACCTTCTCCGGTCGCCGGAAGAGGCCAAAGACGTCTACCAGGAAGCCTTTTTGCGGGTGTACCGGAATTTGCATTCGTTCCGGTTCGATTGCAGTTTTCCGACGTGGCTCTACCGGATCGTGACGAATATCTGCCTTGATCATCTGCGAAAGCGGAAGGTAAGGCGTGAGGAGCCCGCGGTGGTGGAGTCGGCCGGCGGCGAGTACGATGTTCTGGAGGCGGTGGAGGAGCAACGCGCCGACAATAACCCGCAGCGGAAATTGTTGACGGGCGAATTGCGGTCCCGGATTGAACGGGCACTGGGCGAGTTGACGCCCAGAGAGCGTATGGTTTTCGAAATGCGGCACTACCAGGGATTGCGTTTACGGGCGATTGGAGAATCGTTGGGGACAACCGAGGAAGCGGCCAAGAACTGTCTGTTTCGCGCGACGCAGAAAATGCGCGCCGCGCTTGGGGATTACGCCTGAGCACCGGAATGAGGAGACCGACCATGTCTTGTGAGGAAATTCGAGCACTTCTGGTCCTCTACCCTTACGGCGAGTTGTCGTTTGACGAGGAAGAGGCCGTGGACGCGCATTTGCGCCTATGCGCCGGCTGTGAGCAGGAACGCGGAGCACTGGCGAAATTGCATAGCGCGTTCGGCGAGGCGGAATCGGAACCCTCGTTGGAACTGTTGTCGGCTTGCCGCCGGGATTTGCGCAAGCAGGTTGCGGTGATGGCCGAGGCATCGGGCTCGCGTCCTTTTTGGCGGAAATGGCTGCCACGTTTTGATTGGCACTGGGCGGCGAAACCGGCGATGGGTATGGCATTGTTTGCCGCCGGGTTTGTGGGCGCCCGATATTTGCCCGCGGCTGGAACCGGCGTTGCGGGGAACCCGGCCGCCAAGAATGTGCGATTTATCGAAGCGGCCGAAGGCGGCGGTGTGCGGATTGTGTATGACGAGGTACGACAGAAGGAGATGTCGGGCCGCGTGGATGATCAGCGCGTACGGGAAATGCTGCTGGCTGCGACGCGGGATCCAAATGACCCGGCGCTGCGCGTGGATTCCGTGGAGTTTTTGAAGAACCGCGGAGAGCGGGAGGAAGTGCGGACGGCGTTTGTACGGGCATTGACTTCGGATCCTAACGAGGGCGTGCGGCTGAAAGCGTTGGAAGCATTGAAACCCTATGCGGGGGAATCCGATGTACGGTCGGCCCTAACCAAGGTGTTGATGGCGGACCAGAGCGCGACGGTGCGTACACAGACGATTGACCTTTTGGTGAATACACGGCATGACGAAGGGGAATTGGCCGGTGTATTACAAGATCTGATGCGGCGGGAACAGAATTCCTATATCAGGCAGCGGAGCCAGACTGCGCTGCGTGCCATGAATGCATCGTTGGAAACCTTCTAGTTTGCAAGTTGCTTTCTGCGCGGAACGCCAGGCTTTGCGGCCTGGCGTTTTTGCGTTTTAGGGCGTTTTTGGTGACAAAAGCGATTGGAAGCCGTCTGAAAGTGTGAGGCGTCTGGAACGAGCCGTACTCAATCAGGCACTGTTCGGGTGCCCCCCGCGCGCGCTACCACGTGGCGCGGGGCCGCTTCGGCGGGCACTTTGCAATTGAATTCTGGGAGAATCGACACAATGTTTCTACGTTCTGGGTTATTCCGTTCTGGAACGCCTTGCGCATCGTGGACCGCAACCGCGGCCCTGGCGCTGATGACGCTGCCAAGCCTGGCACAGCCCGCACCCGCGCCGCCCTCACCACCGGAGCCGCCGCGCGGATTTAAAGTAATGACCCTGGGCGGGCCAGTGAGCTATTTAGGGATCGGTGTGCGGGAGATCGTGGGAGACCGCGCGAAAGAATTGAAGCTGAAAGAAGAGGCGGGCGTAGAGGTGACACGGGTGGACGCCGACAGCCCGGCGGAGAAGGCCGGACTGAAAGCGGGCGATGCTGTATTGGAGTTTCAAGGAAACCGGGTGGAAGGCTCGGAACAGTTCGTCCGATTCGTTCGCGAGACGCCGGCAGGGCGGCAAGTGAAGTTGAAGATTGCCCGGGCGGGACACACGCAGGTTGTGACCGCGACAATTGGCGAACGGCAGAGCGGCATCTACGGTATGTCGCAGAAAGACCGGGAACAATTGGAGCGGCAGATGTCGAGGATGCGCGAACAGTTGCGCTCTTTGCAGCCCATGCGGACACCGGATGTGCCCCACGCGGTGATGGGATGGCGGAGCGGCATGCTGGGGATTGACGGCGAGTCGGTCGAGGATCAGTTGGCGGAATACTTCGGCGTAAAAGAAGGCGTATTGGTGCGTGGGGTGGCGAAAGATATGCCCGCGGCGAAGGCGGGGATCCGGGCGGGTGACGTCATCGTGAAGGTGGAAGAGAACAAAGTGAGTTCTCCGCGCGAGATCACGGGCGCTATCCGGTCGGCAGGGAACAAGAGGCCGTTGAAGGTGACCTTGTTTCGGCAAAAGGCCGAATTGACCGTGGACGTGCAGATTGACGAAGAGAAGGCCAGATCTCCGCGCGGGATCACGGTGCGGAACCCGCAAGAGTTCGAATACTAGAACTACACCGCGCGAGCGACGGCACGCTGTACCTTAAGCAGCAGGTCGACTTCGCTCTTGGGGACGCCGAGCTCAGCGGCAATTCGGTCGGGCCGTTCGCCGCGCCGGGCCATACGGAGCACCTGGGTTCGTTGATTTGCATCGACGCCGGCGGTCATCGTGTGGGGCCGCCGAGTTGCCGCAAGGCTGGAAACCGAGCCTTCGAGTTCCTGAGTGCGCGTTGAGATATCGTCCACCTTGGACTGTATGGCGGCAACCTGGGTTCCGAGTACTCCGGTCTGCAGTTCCGTATCCCGCAGGCGGCGGTCAAAGCGGCTGCGGATGGATTCGACATTACGCGCAGTAGAAACAAACAGATAGAGGCAGGCGCTCATGGCGGCCGACAAGGCTCCGTAGTAAGCGATGGGGTGTTCGACGTAAATTGGCATGGGGCTCCGTAGGCTACTTAATCGAAGGTTTTTAAACGATCTGAGCGGCTGACCACCTGCATGATGCGCACGCCGTAGTTTCCTTCTACGACCACCACCTCACCACGTGCGATCACGCAGTTATTGACGATGACTTCAACAGGTTCGGCAATAGTGCGGTTTAGTTCGACGATGGAGCCAGTGCTAAGTTTGATCACTTCTTTCAGCGGCAGTTGCGTGCGGCCAAAGGAAACGCTGACCGGCATCTCTACATCGAGCAGGACCTCAAGAGAAGGAGAGGCGGATTGACTTCCGTTGCTATTGCTGCCCGCGCCCGCCGTTGCAGCGGCGCGCATGGGTTCAGAGGTTCGTTGCTCGTTGACGGCATTGGCAGACTCGGCATTGCCGCCTTGCCCCAATGCGGCGACAACTTGGCTGGAGATATGAACGAAAAGATCGGTAGAGGAGCCGCCGGGATTGGTCAGCCGTAGACAGCGGAAAGGACCGTCTGGATGGGGTAAGGTGAGGGGTACCTCCGTTCCGGCTTCGAGCGAAACTTCGGAGCCTGCCTTGCCAGTTAGGAATCGCGCCAAGCCGGAGAGCGCCTGCGTGAGCAGTTCGAGATAGGTGGCTCGGATGTCGCTTTCTTCGGGCTCTTCCAAACCGACGGAACTGAGCGCCTGCTTTCCAATCTCGCGCCAAGTGGCGTCATCGATAGCGACCTGCACCAGAGGGTCAGCATGGAGGTTGAAACGTTGGCTCCAGCACAGATAGCGTGTGCTGGCGTCGGGCTGGATGGACGGCTGAAGGCTCGAGGGCCAGCGCTCGCCCAACATGCCCTCCAACGCAGCGGAGAACTGTGCTCCCAGTTGTTCCAGGATTTCGATCTGTAACTCGTGCATGGAAGCTCCTACCCTCTAGAGGCCACGGTCGAGCGGCCAGCGCTTTTCCAGGAATGCGCGGAGGCGAAGGATGGCCTGTGATTTCAATTGGGACACGCGTGACTCGTGGAGTTTGACGACTTTGGCAATTTCACGGAGCGTAAGTTCCTCGTGATAGTAGAGGCCCAGCACTGTGCGTTCCACGTACGGCATTTTCTCAATGGCCTGGGCGAGGAGACGTTCCAACTCAGCGCGTTCCACGATGCGCGAGGGCCAGAGTTCTTCACTATCGGAGACGAAGCGAAGGAGATCGCGGCCTTCCTCCTCCGGGGCGTGGCCTTCCAGGCTGCCGAGGTTCACGCCGCGGACGTCAATCAGCCAGTCGTGGTATTCCTCGGTGCTCAAACCGAGTTCGCGCGCGATTTCGTCTTCGGTGGGAGCGCGGTGGTTCCGCTGTTCCAGCGTGGCGATGGCGGCTTCGATCATTTTGACGCGTTTGCGTTGCTGGCGCGGCGCCCAGTCCATCCCGCGCAGACTGTCTAGAATGGCGCCGCGGATCTTGTACTCGGCGTAGGTCTTGAGCTTAACGTTAAGTTTGGGGTCGAAGTTGTCGATTGCCGAGATCAGGCCCACGATACCAGTGGAGATCAAGTCGTCAAGGCTGACGCTGCCGGGTAGCCGTTCGTGAATCCTGCGCGCGATGAGTCGCACTTGTGGCAGATGCTCCAGGATGAGCGTTTCTCTGTCTTGTGTCGCTTTGGCGCTGGCGGTGTGTGACTGCATATGAGATCCCCGTTCAGGTACGCGCTACGCCGGCGGCTGCGGCGTTGGCGAGGCTCGGTGTCAAAGTCGGTGCGGCGTGCGGGGCCGTGTAGGGAGTGGCGGCGGCGATTGCGGCGGCAAAGCGAAGAGCGTCGGCCTCCTCTACGTCGTCGGGAATGCCCGGTCCCGTGGACACCCACTCGGCGGGGAGCCCGCTCTGTCTAGCGAGAGTCCAGGCTGGGCCGAATGCCTCCGTTTCGTCGATGCGAGTGAACAGAACGCGAGTAGGCTGGAACGGAGCGAATTGCGTCCTGCGTTTCAGCATTTCGGTGTAGCGGAGCGAGGCGGGTAGGACCAGATGACAGGCCAGCGATTCAACCCGCGCCAGGTTTTGTGCCGTTTCTTCGATCAGATCGATGTGGTTTGGCCCATAGCCTGGCGTGTCGATCAACACTATTCCTCTCTGCATGCCATTTGCGAGTACGGTGGCAAGACTGCCGCTATAGTCGAGTGATTGGAAGGGCACACCGAGAAGGGAACAGAGGTGAGCAAGTTGATCGGAGGCTCCGATGCGCAAATTGTCGATGGAGATGACGCTAATTGGCCGCCCTTTGGAAACGCCCATCCGAAAGGCAAGTTTTGCGATCGCGGAAGTCTTGCCGGCCCCTGTGGGCCCGACGAGAACCTGGACGCGTGGACGAGCCTCCTCTGGTTCCAGCACGTGAGGCCACTCCGCGGCGAGGAGCGGGAGAACGGCGCTGTTTGCCGCCTGCTCGGAGCTGTCACCGCGGAGGATCCGTCCTTCGAGGACGGGACGGCAGAGTTGGATCATTTCATCTACGGTAGGCGCCGGTACCTCAGCCTGGAGCAATCGCGCCCGCAGTGCGTCCAACTGTAGGCGGGCCGGACTGACTGTCTCCAGGCGAACCGTACCGGGTTTACGACTCAGTACGTCGAGGAGATTCGTTAGCTCTGAACGAAACTGGTCAATGCCATGCCGTCTGCCGCGTAAGTCAAACGCAGGTGTTGGAACAGCCGGTGGCGGGGGCGGCGTTGCCGATGCGGCAAAGATTACTTCCAGACGGGTCTTTCCCCCGGGCGGGGTTTCAAGGCGTTTGGAATCCACGAGCATCGCATCGTCGCCTAGGTCATGTTTCGCCGCGAGCAGCGCTTCTTCCATCGTGTGTACGAAATAAGACTTCAATCGCATGATGTGCCTCTACGATGCCGCCAAACGCGCAAGGCCTTGGGAGACAACTTTGACTCCAGAGGGTACTTCGCTGTGGGACAGAACAGTGAGATTGGGGAGTGCGGATTCGGTGAGTTGCCGCAGGAAAAATCTGGTCCCGCTTCCTGTGAGTGCAATGACTGGACCTTCGGCGCTCCCGATCACCGTCCGAATTCGATCGACAATTTCGTGAATCCTTTTGGGCGCGAGGTTGATGGCGGAATTGGTTTCTGTGTGTTCAATGGCAGATTCAATCACAGCTTCAATCCCCGGGTCGATAAGACAAGCATGCAGTTCGTTGTTGGAACTCAGATAGGGACGGACGACCATACGTCGAATCGACTGCCGCACGTACTCAGTGAGCAGGACGGGGTTGCGCGTCACCGAACCGGCCTCACCCAGAGACTCGAGGATAGAGACGGCGTCACGGATGGAGACACGCTCTCGAAGGAGATTTTGCAGGACTCGTTGCACTGTAGCCAAAGGGAGCAATTTGGGAACCAAATCTTCCACGACCTTGGGGTTCTCTTCGGCGACCCGATCCAGCAACCGTTTGGCGTCCTGGCGGGAGTAGAGTTCATGTGCATACTCTCGAATTGTTTCAGCGAGATGCGTGCCAAGGACACTAACGCCGTCGACAACTGTATAGCCAGCACTCCGGGCCTGTTCGGCGCTGGTCGATGAGATCCAGAACGCGGCAATCCCAAAAGCGGGTTCCCTGGTTGGAACGCCTTCCAATTTGGGACAGTCCCTCGATGTCGGGATTGCCATGTCCATACCTGTGGGGAGTTCAAACCGCCCTATCTCTACACCCTTAAGGCTTATGGTGTATTCCCTTGCCCGTAGGTTTAGGTTGTCGGTAACGCGCACCGCCGGGACTAGGTAGCCGAGGTCAGTGGCGAGTTGCCGCCGGATACCGGCAATTCTTCGCAGGAGCGGCGAATTGACGCCACCTTCCACTAAACGAACAAGGCCCAAACCTACTTCCACGGAGAGCGGTTCGACACGCAGCAATGATTCTAAGTTCTCACGCTGAGGTGCTGGGGCTTCTGCTTCCGGCGCCGCTGCGTCCGTTTGACCTTTCTGACGAAGCCTCCATCCCACAGCGCCAGTTCCCGCGCCTAGAGCGAGAAAGGGGATAGTCGGAAGTCCGGGGAATAGAGCCATCGCCCCTAGTACTCCTCCCGCAAGTAATAGCGGCTCGGCTGCACCGAAGATTTGCTTCTCGAAATCATTCCCAAGGCGGTTCTCGGAGCCTGCTCGCGTGATGATCATTGCGCCACAGACGGAGATCATCAGCGCGGGGATCACGGTGACCAATCCGTCGCCGATTGTCAGGATCGTGTAGGTCTCGATGGCGCGGCGGAGTTCCATTCCATGTTGCAGCACGCCGATCAGAAATCCGGCAAGAATATTGATTATCGTGATGATGATGCTGGCAACAGCGTCGCGCTGCGTGAATCTCGACGCGCCATCCATGGCCCCAAAAAATTCTGCCTCGGCGGAAAGCTGCTTCCGCCGTTGCCGGGCCTCTGCTTCATCAATGAGCCCCGCATTCAGGTCTGAGTCAATCGACATCTGCTTGCCCGGCAGTGCATCTAGGGTAAATCTGGCGGTTACTTCCGAGATACGTACTGCACCGTGGTTGATGACCACATATTGAATAGCGATCAACACAAGGAAGATCACCAACCCGATGATATAGTTTCCCCCCACAACAAAGTTGCCGAAGGCCTCAATTACGCCGCCGGCCGCTGCTGTCCCGCTATTCCCATGGAGTAGTATCAGTCGAGACGAGGAGATATTTAGCGCGAGCCGGAAGAGCGTCATCAATAGCAAGGCCGTTGGGAAGACGCTGAAATCCACGGGGCGGGCGATATAGATGGATACCAGGAGCAGAATCACTGAAAGGGTGATATTTGCACTGATGAGTAGATCGAGCAGCAGCGCCGGAACCGGCGTGATCATAAACAGCACAATGCCAAGAACGCCCAGCGGGACGGAAAGGTCTCGCCAGGGAATGTTCTCGAACAGCGTTCCTGGCAGTTTTACGGTTTTTCCTGCTGGTACTTTGCGGACAGGTTTGCCGGAAATAGGAGGAATCCTTGGCGGTGCTTCGGCCGAGACGGCGGATACAGATGTGGCGGAGGCTGACATGAGGCGAGAGGCTAAACGGTTTGCGGACTTTTATTACGCGAAGGACTGGCCGGGAAGTCGGCCGCCCATAATGCGATAGAGATAAGCGAGAATTTCGGCAACGGCTTTGTAGAGATGCGGGGGAATCTCTTGGCCGATGTCGGCAGCGGCGAATAAAGCGCGGGCAAGAGGCGGGTTTTCGATTATCGGGACTTCACTAGAGATCGCGAGTTCGCGGATGCGGCGAGCCACATGGTTCCTGCCCTTTGCAACCACTTTGGGCGCTGCGCCGGCAGCCAGGTCGTAGCGGATCGCAACTGCGTAGTGAGTGGGGTTGACGATCACCGCGGAAGCCTTGGGAACGTCGGCCATCATCCGGCGGCGCGACATATCCCTCTGCATGCGGCGGACCTTAGCTTTGATCTGCGGGTTGCCTTCGACCTCCTTGTGTTCGTCGCGAATTTCCTGTTTGCTCATCCGCATCTTCTTCATGTATTTCTGGCTTTGCCGAAACCAATCGAAGAGCCCGAGGAGGAGGAAAACATAAAGCGCCCGTTCGATCAGTTCTCGAATGGACTGACCCACTACGAGGACTCCCTGCGTCCAGGGCAGTAGAGGCAAATAGAGAAACTGTTGTCCTTGCGACCAGACAAGCCAGGCGGCTACACCGAGGAAAATGGGTAGTAGAAGCGCAGAACGTAGAAACTGAGACAGGTTTTGCGAGGGAAGTTCTTTGAGCCGTGACAACGGATTCAGACGCTGCAGATCGGGTGCGATTTTTTTCCCGGAAATACCGAGTTTCGATGCGGCCATTTGCGCAACAAAGGCTGCCGTTGTCAGAAACAATCCACTGAGCAACATACCGCCCATGGCTGGCGCCAGACGGTTCCGGAATAGAAAGACCAACCCTTCGCGTTGCAGTTCTGTTCCCGAAAAAGCCAACTTGAGAAAACTTTTGGTGTACCCCGCGGAATCAGAAAGAAATTCCTGAAATCCAGAGAGCAACAGCATAGCAAAGACAATGAACTGCGCCCCACTGACCATCTCTTTCGTGGAGATATAGTTGCCCTCTTTACGGGCCTGCTCCAGTCGTCGTGGTGTTGGTTTTTCTGTTCTGTTGTCGCCGTCGCCCATCAGTGTCCTGGCCTCTATCGGGCTGTTGCCAATATCGCTTGCATGACTTCAAAAGACCGTATCGAGGCCCGTTCCAGCGCCCCTGGCAGCATCGGCGCACCGGCGGCAATCAGCGCCATGGCAGCGAGCATTTTGATCGGGAAAGAAAGGGAGAGAAGTTGTAGCTGCGGCTGGATCCGGCTCAACAGCGCGAGCGCGGCGTCGATAACGAGAAGGATCGCGACTACCGGTAGCGCCCACCGAATTCCATCTACGAAAAGGGGTGGAAATAGCGCCATCACTGCACCTGCTGTGCTGCTTGTCAGGGTCCAGTGACCTGGCGGTACGGCCTCGACGCTTCGTAGCAGAAACCGGAAGAGTATGGTGTCGATGCCCAACGCAAGAAAGAGAAGGGCGGAACTCATGTTGATCAGAACTTGAATGATGGCGGAGTCTGCATTGCTCGTGGGATCGATAGTGGAGGCATAGGAGAATCCGGCCTGCATGCTTACCATGTGGGTGCCCAGAGCCAGTCCTTCTTGAATGAGCGCTATGCAGAGGCCAATCGCCAACCCAAGGGCAGCCTCCGTAACTGCCAGTCGGATGATTTCGCCCAGAGCGTAGATGTCAGTGGACTTCGTCGGAGGAATCCAGGGCAGGAGTAATACGGTGAATAGTACGCCTAAGACAAGGCGGTGCAGTTCCAGTCCAGAGCGAAGCCCGGGGATCGGTAAGAAGGTGAGTAGGCCGGTCATACGTACCAGGAGCAGTCCGAAGGAGGCAATCAGTTGCAGTGGAATCTGCAATTCTCCACCTGCGTAGTTCCCTTGGATTCGGATGGAGTCAATGGGCATATCGAGCCAGGTTTCCGAAAATTCCTATGGTGTATTCCATTAGGCGCGTAAGCATCCAAGGCAGGAAGAGGAATAGGGCTGCCAGGAAGGCTGCCAAGCGTGGAACCGAGCCGAACGCGGAATCCTGGATGGATGTTACGATCTGAACCAAACTAATAATTGCCCCCGCGACGAAGCCGACCAATAAGAGCGGCAATGCGAGCCAAAATGTCTGCATGAGGACCTGACGTACGATTTCGGATACGGCTTGCGGTGTCATGGTTAGTAGAAAGACTTGACGAGTGAACCGGCCACGAGATTCCAGCCGTCGACAAGAACGAAGAGGAGGATTTTGAACGGGGAAGAAACCATGGCGGGGGGAAGTTGAACAATGCCGACGCTGAGAGTGACGGAGGCAACAAGGAGGTCGATGATGAGGAAGGGCAGGAAGAGCATGGCGCCGATTTGAAAGCCGGTCTTTAGCTCGCTGAGTACATAGGCGGGCATGAGAATTCGGAATTCAAGGTCTGCGGCTTTGGCGGGCGGCGCGCTGTGAGAGACTTCCAGCAACATCTGCACATCCTTCTCGCGGACGTACTTCACCAAGAAGGACCGGAGCGGGTCAGTTCCTTTTTTTAGAGCAGTTTCCGCCGAGAGAGTTCCTTGTTCGTAGGGGACCCATCCGTCTTCATAGGATTTTTGCAAGGTGGGTTGCAAAATCATCATGGTGAGAAAGAGCGCCAGGCCGATAAGAACAGGATTGGAGGGCGTTGACTGGGTGCCGATCGCCTGCCGCAGAAAATGCAGCACCAGCGTAATTCGCAGGAATGGCGTCACCGACATGAGGAGGACAGGAAGAAGCGTCAGTCCGGTTAGCAGAAAGACAATCTGCATAGGAACGCCAAGTGTTCCCTGTGGAGTATGTAGAACCGGCCCCTGCACCCGTGTGGCGGAGCTGAGCAAGTCAGTGGGCGCCGCGAGGCAATTCCAACTGAGAAGTATCCAGCTCACCAGGAGACGCGCTATAACGCCCATATACTTTGTACCTCCGCCTCTGATTGCGGAGGGGCAATCGGTTTGCTGGCGACGAGAGAGCAAGGTTGAGTCCCGGTTGTAAGCAGCAGTTCCCGGCCATCCCAGTGAACAACGATGAGTTGGCAGTTGTTGCCCAGAGGAATTCTCTGTTGTACTGAAATACGGGCGGTCGTCTTCGCTTCACCGCGTGCTCGTTTGAATGCGGATAGTGTGAAAGCCAGCATCCCTAGCGTGCCGCAGACCGCGGCCAATTGCATGAGGTGTTCCATCGCCTCTTATTCCTCGATGTTGAAGTCCGTGATGCGTACGCCCATCGACGATTCGATGATCACGATTTCCCCGAAAGCCAGCAGCGCTCCTCCGACGAGAATGTCCAGGTTCTCGCCGGCGGAACGGTTCATTTTGATGACACTGCCTTTGTCTAGACCTAGGATGTCCCTGACACTGAGGATCTTCCGGTCTAGTTCCACGAGCACTTCGAGTGGAATATCACTGAAGTGCCCGATTTCTTCGATGGTTTTCACGGGACGCTCGGATTATCGCTTCAAGTTGATGGTTTCCTGGCTCAACTCGTCCACCGTTGTGATGACACGAGAATTGGCCTGGTAGCCGCGTTGCAGAATGATCAGGTTCGTGAATTCACGGGCGATGTCGACTGTTGAGTTTTCGATAGCGCCACCGAGGATCGTGCCGCGTCCGCCGGTTCCAGGTAGGCCAATGGCAGGCAATGCCGACCGTCCGCTCAGTTGATAAGCGTTATTGCCGACCGAAAGCAGCGATTCCGGATTACGGACGGAGGCCATGGCGAGTTGCCCCACCAGGACTTGTTCGCCGTTGGAATACTGGGCTAGGACTTGGCCTGAATCACCGAGCCCAACGCGGATCAACTGGGCAGCGGGATTGCCGTCCTGACCATTCGCGGAGATCGCGGATGTCTGTGCGAATTGAGTGAGCCGTGACTTTGCGCCGTCATAGAGATTCCAGGTGATATTCATGTCCGCCCCGCCGCTCAGCAGACCGCTGATGGCGATGGATGGAAACGGACCGGTTACCGGCGGATTGACTAGTTTACCGTTCGTGTCGAAATTGATGGTACCGGTGACGGGCGCAATCGGAGAACTGACGTCAGCGTCCGGTACGCGCATAGAATAACTCCACTCCCCTGTGTTCGCAGTTTTAGTGAAATCGACCGATACGATATGGGAAGCGCCGAGGCTGTCATAGACTTCGATGGAGCCAGTGAAGGTTGCGGCTGGTGGACCGGCGGTGGCTGCGGCGTTCAAGTTCATGTCAAAGGAGATGGTCTGCGTGGCAGTGGCTGGCCTGAGCGTGCCGACCGGGATAGTGATGTCGCCTACCGGTCCGTTGGTGTCCACTACGCCTTCGGTGCCAACCCAGCCTTGCACTCGTTCACCGGTGGCCGTCATCAGTGCGCCCTGCTTGCTAACTTGCAGATTGCCGCCGCGACCGTAGATAGTCGCTCCTGCGTTATTTTTCAGTACCAAAAAGCCGTCGCCCTGAATGGCAGCATCGAGAGGGCCATTGCTCGTCTGGATGGCGCCTTGCGAAAATTGACGGAGCGTAAGTGGTCTCGCTACGCCGAATCCGACCTGGGTCTCACCGAGACCGGCGCCCAGCGATTGGGTCACCAAGTCATAGAAGGAAACCACGCTAGCCTTAAAGCCAGGCGTGTTTAGGTTGGCAAGATTATTGCCGACGACGTCTATGGCAGTGGAGTGTGCGCCGAGAGCAGACAGTGCCGTGGAAAATGAAGTAAACATGATGTCTCCGGGTAGTGGTTAGGACTTCTTCGTTTCGGTATCGGTGGATCCGGACGAGGTGTCAGGGACGAGCGCCGCGCGAATAGCCTTGAGGTCGTCGCGCATGCCAAGCATTTGCTCCATCTCGGTGAACTGGGAGAGTTGGGAAAGGAACTGTGCGCCATCTTGGGGATTCAGCGGGTTTTGATTCTTGATCTGGGCTACCAGAAGTTGCAGAAAGTTTTCCTTGGTAGCCACACTATTGCCGGTGGTCTTCGGCGTCGACGAATCATATTGCGTCTGATTGGTGTCGCCCACATTCATGAACTGCATCGGGTCTCCTTTTAGTTAATAGCGGACTGTATTTCCTTCTACCCAGGCGGGTAGCGTGAACTCTTCCACTTGTGTGTTTTTCAACTGTTTGCGAAGGAAGAACGCCTGCTGTTGCTGCTGGCGCTCCTGATTTTGCTGCTGACGGTCGTGGGCATTCTGGAACGTCTGCTGCTCATTGTTTGCGCTCGCTGATTCGTTTAGCGTTGGAAGCCGTTCTGCGGGTGTCTCTCCCAGGACGTGTGCTGATTCACTAATTCGTTCGATGGGACGCCGTTCGTTGACTAGACCTTGCGATGACAGTGAGTCGAGCAGCGGTTGCATTTGTTCGCTGGAAAGCGGTGCGTTCCCGCTATCCCAGGAACGGAGACGCACATTCACCTGATCTCCTCGCTGAGAGACGATAAGACGCATTGGAGCCGCGCCATCGACTCGGGCGACGGATGGGACATCGACTTGGAGTGTAGCGATCTGTGTTGGACGCAATGTTTGCGGCGGCTCAGCGAGCTGCGGTGCCGCCGGAGCGGATGTCTCTGATGGGGTAGAGACCGACGCCATATGCGCCGCCGCCGTGACCGTCGCCGGAGTGATGGCCGGAGTTGCCCCAGGCGGTGAAGCGACATGCTCCACAGAGGTATTGTCTGAATCCTTCCTAGGTGTGGATACTACCATAGCGGCCGGTATGCTCTCTTGCTTGGCCGACTCAGTGTTTTCATCCTTTGTTCCGGTGTCGGGCCGTGATGAAAATTCCTGCTGGAATCCGCTTGTGTCAGCTTGGTTGGTGGCCGCGCCCGCCTCGTGAGGCGGTGCGGGACTGCCGTCCGTCGGCGCTATAGCCTGGTGTTGTACGGACTGCTCGCTGCTCGTCTGTGCGGCGATGATAAGGTCCGCGGTCCAGACGACTTCGCCTTTGTCCTCCACGACAGATGGAAGCGCTTTCGCTGGCGCCTCGGCTGGAGTGGCGGCTGGGTTCTCCCCGGAGAGACCTGGTGCGGTTGCTTGCTCCTGTTTCGTCATGACTGGCGTAGCGGTTGCTGTTGGGAGAGGTGACCATACTATTGGTGGAACTGTAGGGGCAACGGTATCGAATTCCTGAAATTCGTCGTCATCTTTTGCGAGCGGAACTTGGGCCAATGGCATTCCAGTGGCCGATGTAGTGTCGGCTGGAACTGAGTGCACTATGGAAGGCGTCTCGTTCTTGCCGCCCTCGGGTAGGGTACTGTTTCCCAAGAGAGTTTGGATATCTGCTGCGGCGGGACGTACTGTCAGCCATTGCATAGTGCCATGTTGCCGAGAGGATGGTTCCGCCGGGACATCTCCCTCAGCGGCATCGGCTTGTCCAAGCCAGGTCAGCAGCCAACTGATCTCTGCTTTT
>DASTML010000168.1:0-17287 GCA_035714175.1 Bryobacteraceae bacterium
GTCGGGTCCAACCGGACCCACGGGCCCCACGGGCCCGACGGGTTCCGGCGGAATTGAGGTTTACCATACCGCGGTGCGGCGCGGAAATCACACGGCGCAGATCCTGTACATCGCACCCGTCGTCGGCGCGACGACAACCACAGAGGGGGATGCGTTGGCGCTTCGGATTCCCACCGCGTGTACGTTGGGTAACTTCAACGTCACCACCGATGGAGCCAGCGGTTACTCTAGCCGTGTCATGACCGTTGCGGTCGGAAGTACTCCGGCCGCAGTGACCAACTCCTCAGTCACCTGCACCTTGACCTCGCCTTCTGCGTCTTGTTCCAGTGCCAACACCGTTTCCGTGGGCGCGAACAACTATGTGCAGTTGCGGGAAGACACCACAAGCGGTGGAGCTAACTCGGTCGCTGTCCGTTGGTACGCCACGTTCACCTGTCAATAGTCCAACCGGGCAACGGCCGTGGGTTCGCTCACGGACGTTGCCCGCCTCGCTCTTTCTGGAAATCGAAGGTGGCCAGCAAATTGACGTGAGGGTCGATCTCGACAGATTCCGGCTCTCGTTCCGCCGGAATCAAAAAGTCCTGTTCCCGCTCGCGCATCGCGACGCGCGCCAGGGTATCGCCGACCCGGAACTCAATCGGAGCCAGGTATATCGGACCGCCCTGCTCCTGACGCAACCGCACATGCACCCCGCCTGCTGTGTAGCGCCAACTGCCCGCCAGGGCTGGAATCCCGGAGCGCCGCAGCCATTGGTCGAAAAACTCCCCGAGTTTGGCCCCGCTATGTTCTTCCATTGTCCGCTGGAAGTCGGCTGTTGTCGCATTGCCGCCGCGATACCGTTCGTAGAACGATCGCATGCCGGCTTGAAACGCCTGGTCGCCCATCGCCCGTCGCAGCATATGGAGGGTCCACGAGCCCTTTTGGTAAGTTAGGCCGGTGATCACCTGCCGCATGTCCGTCAACGCGGCTCGCACAACGGGCGAATCAGGCAGCTTCTTCTCAAAGTTCACGATAGCGGTACGGCTTCTTCGCAAACCTGAGAGGAAGGCTTCCTGTCCGCTGGCGTGTTCCACGAACAACAGCGCGAAATAGGTCGCGAAGCCTTCGCTGAGCCACACGTCCTCCCAGTCCCGTTCCGTCACCGAGTTGCCGAACCACTGGTGCGCAATTTCGTGGGCCACCAGCGGCGCAATTTCCTTCCGCGTGAAAATCTTCTCTCCGTAGAAGATCACGCTGGCGTTTTCCATGCCGCCGTTAAAACCCACCGCCTGCACGTTGGCCAACTTCTGGTATGGGTAAGGTGCGATGTACCCGCTGAAGAACTCCACCGCGCTCCGCGTCGGCTCGTCGAATGCGGCGACGCTCTTTTCCAGGTCCTGCGGGAAGACCCAGTTGGACAAGGGAACGCCGCGAACCGGGCCGAAATGCCGCACCGCAAAACGCGCAACACCCAGCGCATTGAGCCAGGAGGCCATCGGCACATCCTGCCGCCAATGCGTCCGCTTCCTGTTGTCTCCCAGGTCCAATTCCTCTATCAACACGCCGTTTGCAGCCACCTGATAGCCGGCCTCTGCCGTGACGAAGAATTCGGATGTCGCTTTGTCGTAGGGATGGTCAACCAGAGGAAGCCACTGCCTTCCTTGGTCCGGCCAGTTAAGGCTGAAATAGGTGCGCTCGCCGTATCCGTTGGGACCGATGCGCAGACCGCCTGCCGGCCTGCCGTGATAGCGGACCGTGACGCTTTGCCGCTGTCCCGCCGTACCCGAGCGGGGTAGGAAGATGGTCAACCGGCCGTTCTGGTGCAAGTAGGAAGCGGGCGTCTCTCCAGCCTGTACGCTGTCCACGCGCATGCCGGAGTCTCCAGACTCCTGCGCAAGATCGAGGGTGAATTCGCCCACGCCGTCCTGCAAAAAGCGGAAGTCAACGCGCGTATCACCCCGTATCTCCGCGCTGGTCTCCTGCAATTCGATCTGGAAGACGTAGTGCTCCACATCGATTGCCGTCTGCCTGGGGTAGGGGTCGGCCCAGGCCAACCCCGCCGCCAGCAGAAAAGTCAGGCGAGCTTCCACGGTTTCCGGTACCGGCGCGTGACGAGTTTCTGTGCCTCTTTGTCGCCGGTAACACGTTCGGCCGCGTCGTCCCATTGAATACGCCGCCCGGTCCGGAGAGCGATATTGCCCAGATGTCCTCCCTTGGTCAACCGGTGGCCATACTCCACGTCGCACGTGGTTAGTTTGCGGCTTTTGATGCTGTCCAGGAATTCGCGTATGTGTCCGGGGCTGTCCGGAATGGTTGGGTCCGGCCGTTTAAAGTCGGTGGTTTCTTTGCCCTTCCGGAACACCTTGTGCTCCCCGTAGTTGGTAATCAGCGTGCCTTCGCTCCCTTGGAAGGCCGCGCCAATGCCCCAGTTTTCTAGTGCCGGTGGTCCTTGCTGGTTCAGGTTCCACACTACGTTCAATCCTGGATATTCGTACTGCACTTCCAGGAAATTGGGTGTTTCTGCGTTGTCGTCGGTCAATTCGCGACGGCCCGAGGCCGAAACGAACTTTGGCGCCTGCAAGTCCAGTGACCAATAGACCACATCGGTGATGTGGCACCAGAAGTCGATAAACATACCGCCCGAATAGTCCCAGAAATAGCGGAAATTGAAGTGGGAGCGATTGGGGTTATAGGCCCGTTTCGGCGCCGGGCCCAACCAGAAGTCGTAGTCGAGTTCCTTAGGCGGCGCCGTGTCGGCCGGCGTTCCCAATCCCTTATTTTCTGAGGTCTTCCATACTTCGACGCGCTGCACCTTCCCGATCACGCCGCCTTTGATCATCTCCACCACGCGCCGGTAATTCGGTAGATCGTTATGGATGTGGTTTCCCATCTGCGTCACGCGATTGTGCGCCCGCGCCGCTTTCACCATGGCGCGGCCCTCGCCGATCGAATAGCTCAGCGGCTTCTCGACAAAGACGTCTTTCCCCGCCTGTGCCGCCTGGATCATCGGCAATGCATGCCAGTGGTCCGGCGTGGCGATGCAGACGGCGTCGATGTCTTTGGAGGCCAGCAGCTTGCGATAGTCGCCAAAGGTCTGCGGTGTTACATTCCGCACTTCTTTCACGCGGGCCACGGCCTTGTCGACCCGCGCCGCGTCCACGTCGCATACGGCCACCGGATTCATATCGGCGTGTTTCAGGAACCCGTTCAGGCGGCTGGTTCCCATACCGCCAACGCCGATAAAGCCAACATTGATGCGGTCATTCGGGGCGGCCAGCCCGGAGCGAAGAAAAGCGGGAGCGGTCCCCGCCAACGCAAGCATTTCTCTGCGAGTCATAGGGTAGAACTTGATTCTACAGTTGCAGGTGGTAGAACAGATAGTCCGTGCCTGGCGGAATGTGCCCCAATTGCCGCAGCATGGTCATGGCCTGCCCGCGATGTAGCGTGGCATGGTTGACGATGTGCAGCAGGACCTTCCAGTGCTCCATCTTTTGCTGGTCGCCGTTCAGGCGGCGGAAATGGAGCAGTTCGGAAAAAAGACCTTCCGGCGCATGTTCCACAAAGTCGCGCAATCCGCGGATCACTACCGGCCAATGTTGTTTCAAGGCGTCAAGGTCCGGACCGGGCGCGGGATCCTCGAAGGAGGCGAGAGTTCGCATCTCCAAGCGGGAAAGCCAGATGCGGTCGGCGTAGTAGACGTGCTGCAAGGTGCCGAGCAACGAACGGTGCGATACCTGTAGGTCTTGCGTCAATTCGGCCGGAGTCAGCCTTCCGGCGGCATCCAATATTCGCATGGATGCCCACAGCGTGTAGTCAAAATGAGTCAGAAACGCGGCACGGGAAACAGGGATCTCGGACATATCCACAGTGTCGCCTAAACCGCCCGGCGCTTGCGCAATTCATCCACGGAAACGGCCAGGATAATCACCGCGCCGATAATCACCTGTTGCCAGTAGGGATTGATCCCCAGAAGGTCGCATCCATTGGCCAACAGACCCATGATAAAACCGCCAATCAGCGTGCCGACCACCGACCCTTCTCCGCCGCGTAAACTGCCGCCGCCAATTACCACGGCGGCAATGGCCTGTAGTTCGTATCCCTGGCCGGCCGTCGGTTGTCCAGTCATCAGCCGCGACGCTTCAATCATTCCGGCCAGACCGGTCAGCAGTCCGCCGATCGCGTAAATGGCCGTTGTGTGGAACTTCACGGGAATACCCGCATAGATCGCCGCGTCCACATTGCTGCCGATGGCGAACGTATACCGCCCGAGCCGCGTATGCTCCAACAGAAAATGCACCAGCGCCGCGCACACTACCAGCAGCAGCAGTACAAAGGGCACGCCGGCCACCGTGCCTTCCCCCAAGTAGGAAAATGATTTGGGGATTTCATGAACGGGCAGACCGTTGGAGACAACCAACGCCAATCCGCGTACGATGCCCATGGTGCCCAGGGTGACGATAAACGGGCTGATATTTAAGCGGGTAATCGCCAGTCCATTCATAAGTCCAAACACGCCGCCCGTCACAATACCCGTGATCACGCCAACCAGGATTGGCTGCCCTTTGGCCATCGCCATCGTACCCATCAACCCGCCCATCGCCAGGATCGAACCCACCGAAAGGTCAACGCCGCTGGAAATAATTATCAGCGTCATGCCGAGCGCCATGATGTTGAAGACAGCGGTCTGTCGCACGACGGACGATAAATTGGTCGCGGTCAGAAAGTGAGGAGTAGCAAGGGATAACGCTATGACAAGGATGATTAACGTAATAAAGGGGAGCAGCCGCTGTACGGTCTTCATGATTCCAACTCCGTTTCTGACGACGGCAGCGTAGCCAGCCGCATAATTGCTTCCTGCGTAGTACGGCCGGGTAGTTCGCCCGCCAAGCGTCCTTGCCGCATTACCAGAATTCGATCGGCCACCTGCAGCAACTCCGGCAACTCGGAACTCACCATCAGGATCGCCGCGCCCTGTCGCGCCAACTCGTCCATCACCTCAAACACTTCCACCTTCGCGCCGATATCGATGCCGCGCGTTGGCTCGTCGAAGAGAAAGACGCGCGCTCCGCGGGAGACCCATTTAGAAATCACGACCTTCTGCTGATTGCCGCCGGATAGACGGCCTGCCTTTTGGCCGCCGCCGTCACATCGGATACGAAGGCGGTCGATAGCCTTTTTCGTGATGTCCCGTTCGGCGGCATGGCGCAGAACGCCATACCGCGCCGGCGTCTGGGCCATGGTCACATTCCAGGCGATGGGCAGTTCCCGCGCCAGGCCGGTCTTCTGCCGGTCTTCCGGAATCAGGGCAATGCCATGCCGTACGGCGTCCCGGGGACTCCGGATGGCAGTCTGTTTTCCCGCTACCCAAATCTGGCCGTTGCTTGGGTGGTCTAATCCGAAAATCGCCCGGCACAGTTCCGTGCGCCCCGCTCCCACCAGTCCCGCCATGCCGGTGATCTCGCCCGCGCGCAATGTCAGAGTCACATCGTGCAAGGAGGGAGGAGCGGACAGGTTGTGAACCCGCAGCAGTTCTTCGCCGGGCGGAACGGGCTCCCGCTGATAGAGCGCCGCCACCTCGCGGCCTACCATGTAGCGGATCATGTTGGCCGTTGAGAGCGTAGACATGGCTTCGGAGTGGACCGTCTCGCCGTCTCGCAATATGGTCACGCGGTCGCCGACGGAACGCAATTCGTCCATCCGGTGCGTGATGTAGATAACGCCAGTCCCCCTGTCCCGCAGCGTGCGGACAATTTTGAAGACTTCGTGCGTTTCGGCTTCGGAGAGGGAGGATGTGGGCTCGTCGAAAATCAATAGCGATGTGCCGTGCTGGATGGCGCGGCAGATCTCCACCAGTTGTTTGCCTGCCGGGCTCAACCGGTCCACTTTCCAATCGGCCTGCAGCGGGAACCGGTGTTCCGCGATCAGTTTGCGCGCCTTTTCGAGCATCGCGCCCCGATCCACCAGCCCCAACCGGTTGGAAATTTCGCGGCCCAGGAAAATATTCTCGGCTACGGTCAGGTGCGGCGCCAGGAGAGACTCCTGGTGCACCATCGCAATCCCCATTTGTGCCGCTTCTACGGGATTGGCAAAATTAACCGGCTGGCCGCGCCAACGCATCTCGCCGCCGTCCCGTTGGTGAAGCCCGGCGATGATCTTCATCAGCGTGGACTTACCCGCGCCGTTTTCGCCCATGACGAGGTGGACTTCGCCGGCATCCACCGACAAGTCGCCGCTGCGGAGTGCCGTGACGCCTCCGAAGCGCTTTTGCACCCCTTTTAGCTCTAGCAACATGGCAAAAGGGATAGTTTACACCCTGGTCAAAACCTCGTGAACTTTCGCCGTTCCTTCCGGCATCAGAGAAGTTGTGTTCCGATTCTGTTTTGAATCCATACTCCGGGCGTCGCCGGAGGATGTTTATGCGTTTCACGCACGTCCGGACGCGCTTTCCCTCCTGCTCCCTCCATGGCCTCCGGCACGGGTATTGGAGCGGAAGGGCGGGCTGGAGGCGGGTGCATTCACCGTCATCCGGATGGGCTACGAGCCATTCGGTTGTAACTGGACCGCTGTTCACACCGAGTGCATCCCGAATGTTTTGTTTACCGACGAGCAACAGCGGGGCCCATTTCGCTATTGGCGCCATCGTCACCTATTTATCCGTCAGGAAGACGGCGGATGCCTGCTCCGCGATGAAGTAACTTGCGCGCTGCCGTTTGGCCTAGACTGGTTAGTCCGTCCGCTATTGCAATGGCAGTTAAACCAGATGTTCATTCGGCGTCATGCGGTAACCGCGCGGCATGTGGAGACGCCTTTCCGGGAAGCCTCTTGTTCTGGAGTATGACAAGCCCCAGGTAGAACGCATATGCTGGGCAAGTCGGACCAGCTATGAATCGGATTGCACTCATTGCCCCCCTCCTCGTCGCGGGCCTTTCCGCCCAAACGCCCGATTCCGCTTTTTTTGAAGCGAAGATTCGCCCCGTTCTGGCGGCGAGTTGTTACGGTTGCCACTCGTCCAAAATGAAATCGCCGATGGGCGGACTCGTTCTGGATACAAAAGCCGGCCTACGAAAAGGCGGGGCCACCGGACCGGTCCTAAATACCGGGAAACCGGAAGAGAGCCGCCTCCTGGTGGCGCTTCGCTACACGGACCCCCATCTGCAAATGCCGCCCAGCGGTAAACTTGCCCAGCCGGTGCTCGACAATTTCACTGCTTGGATTACGGCCGGAGCGCCGGACCCTCGCGTGGATGCGCCGTCTTCGTCGGCGTCTGCGCCGTTGCGAGGCATGCCGGTGGAAGCCGGGCGCAAATGGTGGGCCTTCCAGCCGGTGGGCGAGCGCGCCGCTCCCGTTGTCAAAAACCCTGCCTGGCCGTCCCGGAAAATCGATGCGTTCCTGCTCGCCAGGATGGAAGAAAAGGGGCTGTCTCCCTCTCCCGAAGCCGATAAACGAACGCTGGCGCAACGTCTCTATATTGACCTGCTGGGCTACCGGCCGACGTATGCCGAAATCGAAGCGTTCGTCAACGATGCCAAGCCGTCGGCCTATCAAGACCTCGTGGAGCGGCTGCTCGCTTCGCCGCAGTACGGGGAAGCCTGGGGCCGCCATTGGCTGGACGTGGCCCGCTACGCCGAAGACAACCCCACCTCGGAAGCCACCAACCCGCCCTACCCCTATGCGTGGCGCTACCGGGACTGGGTGATCGAAGCGCTGAATGCGGATATGCCGTACGACCGGTTTGTCACGCTGCAACTGGCGGCGGACAAAATGCCCGGCGTCAAACGAACCGACCTTCGCGCTCTGGGATACCTGGGCGCAGCGCCGGTCTATCACAAGGACCAACGGCTCTCCTATGACGTGATCTCCACCTTCCTGAGCGACGATTGGGACGAGCGTGTCGACGCGGTGAGCCGCGGTCTGCTCGGACTAACAGTAGCCTGCGCCCGCTGCCATGATCACAAATTTGATCCCATTCCGACAAAGGACTACTACGGGCTGGCGAGCGTGTTTGCGTCCACCATGCGCTCCGAGCGGCCCACGTTCGATGTCGACCCGGCGGTGGAGGCCCGGTTTCAGTTCGTGCAACGCCGCTTGTTTGATCTGGCTTACTCTCGCAACTTGTTGACGAATGAGGCGTCTACCGTCGTCGGCTCGGAAGAGCGGGTCAACCGTTGGAAACAGGAGATCGCGGCGCTGGAGACCGAAATGGAGGCGATGCGGGAACGTTATCCTGTGCTGGTACAGAACTTAGAAAAGTACTGGCGTGATCCCTCGAAGCAGGCGAAACAAGCGGTCACGGCTCGCCGCCGGCCGGGAGCGTCGGCCGATCCGTTCATGAACACGGTCTATGACGCGGCGAATTTCGTGGATGGATCGGACGCCAATTACACCTGGATCACCTATAAGCCTGGGGAACCAAGGGACTTACCAGTTTTCCTGCGCGGCAACGTGGCCTCGCCCGGTGAACCGGCTCCTCGTAAGTTCCTGGCAGTCTTGTCGAAAGGCGACGAACGTTTCCGGGATGGCTCCGGCCGCCTGGAACTGGCCGGCAAGATTTTCACCGACGCCGCGCCGCTGACGGCACGCGTGATCGTAAATCGAGTCTGGGCGTGGCATTTTGGCCATCCGATTGTCGGAACACCCAGTGATTTCGGTACGCAGGGCGATAAACCGACCCATCCGGAGCTGCTGGACGACTTGGCGGCGCGATTCATCGCCAATGGCTGGTCCTTGAAATGGCTGCACCGGGAAATCCTGTTTTCGGCGGCCTGGCGGCAAGCCAGCAACCGGCGGGCGGAGGGGGACCGGGTGGACCAGGGGAATAGTTTGCTGTGGCGAATGAACCCCCGGAGGCTCGAAATTGAGGCGTATAGGGACTCAATTTTGCGCATTTCTGGTGCTTTAGACGCCAATTTGTACGGTATTTCGCAGGATTTGGACGCCGAAACGAACACCCGGAGGACCATATACGGCCGGATCGGGCGCGGCCGTATGAATGGATTACTAAAACTTTATGATTTTCCCGAGGCGTCGCAGACGGCTCCGTCCCGCGATCTGACGACCACGCCGCTGCAACAGCTGTTCGTTATGAACGGCCCGTTCCTGCGTGCCCAGGCCGGACTTTTGGCGAAAGCTGTTGAAAAAGAACCGGATACCGACGCGCAGCTCCGCGCGCTCTATCGCAAAATACTGGCCCGTGACCCCAGCCCCGCCGAGATCGACCTGGGGTTGACCTACCTGGCCCAGGGCAAGCTGGAAGAATACGCCCACGTCCTACTAGCCACCAACGAGGTACTGTTCCAGAAATGAACCGACGCAAACTTATTCAACAGCTCTGTGCCGGATTTGGCTCGGTTGGCCTTACCGCTATGCTGGAGCAGCAGTTAGGGGCCGCCCCGCTGGGGCACTACGCGGGTCCGAAGATGCCGGGGAAGGCAAAAAACGTTATTTTCCTGTTCCTGGCCGGCGGGCCCTCGCAGGTGGACATGTTCGACTACAAACCGGCCCTGCTGAAGTACCAGGGGCAGCGGCCGGGATCGGCGGATTTGCGGACGGAGCGCCAGACGGGCGGGCTGCTGCCCAGTCCGTTCCAGTTCCAGAAGTATGGCAAGAGCGGGATTGAAGTCAGCGAGTTGCTGCCGCAGATGGGCACGGTGATCGACGACGTTTGCGTTATCAAATCGATGTATACGTTCAATCCGACGCATACGCCGGCGCGCAGCCTGATCCATTCGGGCAGCATTCTCGCGACGCGGCCATCGCTGGGGGCCTGGATCTCGTATGGTTTGGGGACGGAGAATCAGAATCTGCCGGCGTTTGTAGCGTTGAGCCCTGGCGGGAATGGCGGCGGCTCGCTGCTCCGGAGCGGTTTTTTGCCGGCCGAATACCAGGGAACGCCGTTTTCCGACTCAGAAGAAGAGCCGGAGAAGATGATCGCCAACCTGCGGAACAAATGGCTGGACGGACAAGCACAGCGGAAGCAACTGGACGCTATTCAGGCCCTGAACCGGGAATTCAGCAAAGATTTTGGCGCGGACGACTTTTTGGAAGGCCGCATCCAGTCCATGGAGGCCGCGTACCGGATGCAGTTCGAGGCGATGGACGTGTTCGATATCCGGAAAGAGGCTGAACCCATTCGAGAAGAGTACGGAAAAACGCCGTTCGGTAATGGCTGTTTGCTCGCCAGGCGATTGGTAGAGAAGGGCGTCCGCTATGTGCACGTCTATCACAGCGCCGGGCAGGACTGGGATGACCACAAGGATATCGAGAAAAACCTGCGGAAACGGTGTCCCGACATGGACCGCGCGGCGGCGGCCCTGATTCGCGACTTGAAACGGCGCGGGCTATTGGACGAGACGCTGGTGGTGTGGGGCGGGGAGTTCGGACGTACTCCTGTAAGCGAGAGCGGAACGGGGAGGGATCACAACCCGTACGGATTTACGATGTGGATGGCCGGAGGGGGCGTGAAGGGAGGATTGGCGTACGGAAATACAGACGAGTTCGGGTTCAAGGCGGTGGAGAACCGGGTTTCGATCCATGATCTGCATGCCACGATTCTCCATCAACTGGGAATTGACCATACCCGTCTCACCTACCGGTACGCCGGCCGGGACTTCCGCCTGACCGATGTATTTGGCGAAGTAGTGAAGGATATTCTGGTTTAACGTTCAGCCCTGGCGAAGCGCCTGCATCGGATCGACCGAGGAGGCGCGCAAGGCCGGCGCGAGGACGGCGAACAGAGCAGAGAGCGACAGAAGGCCGAGGGCAACACCCAAAGGCCAATAGGGCATGGCGCCTTCCGGGAGGAGCCGTTGCGCTGTGGCTATTTTGGCGGCGTATAGGGCTAGCGGCACCCCCAGCACGAGCCCGGCAACGGCGAGAGCCAAGCCCTCCCGCAGCACCTGGTCCAGGACCACTCTGCGGGAGGCCCCGAGCGCCATACGAATGCCAATCTCCCCGGTCCGCCGGGCCGTGGTGTGAGACATCAGTCCATAGATACCTACGGCGCACAGAACGAGGGCCAAGACTCCAAAGCTGCCGCAGAGCCAGGCGAAGAGCCGTTCCCGCTGCAATGTGCGGGAGATTTGCTGCTCCATGGTGAAGACATCCACGAGCGGCATGTCCTTATCGATCTCCTTCATTGCCTGGCGGATGGCGCCGAAGGCGGCCATGGGAGGCATGGCGGTGCGAACAAGGACACTGGCCGCCTGCCGGTCATACCGGAAGGGGATATAGACAACCGCGGGCGACTGCACCATTTCGGCGTAACGGGCCTTGCGGGCAACGCCAACGACTTCGTGGTCAATGTCTCCGACGCGGACACGCATGCCGAGTGGGGAGCCGTTGCCGAGGGACTGGGCGATTGTTTCGTCGACGATGGCCACGTTGACCAAGGCGCGGGACTCCTGGAGGGTCACGGGCCGTCCGGCGACGAGGGGGACGCCGAGGGCATCCAAAAATGCAGCGTTGGCATGATGAATGGCCGACGGTACTCGCTTGGTATTGCCGGGCGTCTCCACATCGTCCCAGAAGCCGGCGCCCAGCATAGGCCGGGTCCAAGAGAGCCCAACGGCCTGGACGCCGGCAAGAGAGGCCAACCGGGTTTCGACTTCGACATAGAACTGTTTCAGTCTTTCGGCTTTGTAGCCCATTTCGCCAGGACGGACATCGAACATGAGGGAATGACGCCGTTCAAAGCCCGGATCGCGAGAAACAATATCGTTAAGCCTGGTGGTGAATACGATTGCCGCCGTGACCAGCAAAACTCCGAGAGAGACTTGGACCAATACGAGGAGTTTTGCCGGAGCCCAACGGGATTTGCTCATGGAGCCGGCGCTGCCGCTGCCCTCCTTGAGAGCTGGCGCGGCGTTGACCCTGGCGGTGCGCCAGGCGGGATAGAGACCGAACAGAAGCGCTGTGCAGAGAGTAATTCCACCGGCGCCCAGCAGAGACCGGACGTCCAGGACGAGAGAGAGCCGCATGCTGTCCGAGCCGTGGGGCAGGAGGGACTCCATGAGCTGCCCCAAGCCGAGCGCAACAGCGACGCTCAGAAGCCCGCCAATAGCGGCCAGCAGCAGACTTTCGGTGAAGAACTGACGCATGAGCCTGCCAGCGCCGCATCCTAGAGATACGCGAAGCGCGGCTTCCTTTTCCCGCTCCACTGCGCGGGCCAGCAACAAGTTGGCGATGTTTGCGCAGGAGATGAGCAGGACCATGGCGACAAGGCCTAGGAGCATCCAGACTGGATCGCCCCAACTTCGACGAAGGCGGCCCAGACCGCGCGAAGCTTCGTTCAACCGGAGGTGGGGCGTGCGTGCCTCTGACTTCGGCGACGCGATCCAGCTAGCGGAGAACGAGGGCGCTAGAACAGCGGCCAACTCCTGCTCGCTCACGCCCGGATTCCGCCGGGCCAGAACCTGCATCCACCAGGAAAGCGGTTCGTTCTGCGCCTGCCGATACCAACCTTCGGGCGAGAGAAATTCGGGGTTTTGCTGGATGGTAGTGTACACATCGGCTCCATCGCCGAGCGCGATGCCGACAAAGTCCGGCGGGAGGACCCCGGCAATGGTGTAGCTGAGGTTGTTCAGCGTGATCGGCGTACCGACGGCGGCGGGGTCGGCATTTAGAAATTTCCCCCAGAAGCGGTGGGTGACTACGGCGACTAAGCCGCTGCCTGGCTCATCGTCCCTGTCTCCCAGAAGCCTGCCCACGAACGGACGTACCTGCAACATGGGAAAAAAGTTGCCGGTAACTCCACGCACATGGGCGACCGATACTGTTCCCGCGTAGGAAAAGCTGGCTTGCCTTCCTCCAATATGAGCCGCCACAATGGCCTTTGGCGCGCCGGCGTCCCGCATGGCGCGGTATCCATCCGCGCTGAAGAAGTCGGCGACCATGAGGCCGTTTTCCGGGAATGCGGAACCCGAGGAACTGCGGACCACTTCGCGGGGGCGTTCCTTTGCGGTCCAGAGAATTTCGCTTAACTGCTCCGGAGCCGGCACGGCCAGTGTCCGCCACAAGACGGCATCGGCCAGCGACAGGATCGCGGTTGTTGCCCCGATACCGAGCGCCAGGGTGCCGACAGCAGCGAGAGTCACCGAAGGCGTCTTCAGCATCATTCGCCAACCGAAGCGTAGGTCCTGGCCGACGTGCACCAGCCAACTCCAACGGCTTTCGTCCCGGCACTGTTCCCGGACGCCCTCCACTCCGCCGAATTCTTTCCGGGCCTGCTTTAGCGCTTCGGCGCGACTCATCCCTTGTTTTTCGAAGCCATCCGCCAGGGTTTCCAAATGGTAGCGGATTTCGCGTTCCAGATCCGACTCTTCTTTTTGCCAGGGCCAGCGCATACTTCTATCCCTCCAAAACCCAGCCGATCGCGCTGGTGTAGCGGGACCATTCTTCGAGTTCCGCGGCCAACTGGCGCTTGCCGGCGGCGGTCAACGCATAGACTTTGGCCATGCGCCCGTTGTCGCCTTCGCGCCACTCGCTGGAAACGAGGTCCTTCCGCTCCAGACGGTGGAGAGCGGGATATAGCGACCCCTGCTGCACTTCCAACACCTGCCGGGAGGAGATCAAGATGCGCTGCGCAATTGCGTAGCCATGGAGCGGTTCCTGCGCAAGGGTTTTCAGGACCAACAGGTCCAGCGTGCCCTGGAGGAGGTCAGACTTCTTCGCCATGATGCCAAGCCTTTCTACATATAGTGAATAGCTTTATATGTAGACTGTCAAGGCATGAAATGGTTAGCCTTCGCCGTGGCCGCCGCCATCCATTTCTTCGAGGAGGTTTTCGAACTTGGTGAATTCGTGGAGGAAAGCGAGCTTGACAGTGCCGGTGGGACCGTTACGTTGTTTGGCTAGGATGAGTTCGGCTTTGCCGTGTAGGCTGGCGTCAAAACGCTTGTAGTATTCTTCGCGGAACACGAACATGACCATATCGGCGTCCTGCTCAATGGACCCGGATTCGCGGAGATCGCTGAGTTGTGGCCGGTGATCGCCAGGGCGCGTTTCCGGTGCGCGGCTCAACTGGCTGAGAACGAAAAAGGGACACTTCAATTCCTTGGAGAGGAGCTTGAGACCACGGGAGAGTTGGCTGACTTCCTGAGTACGGTTTTCGTTGCGGCCGGGCATGGACATGAGTTGCAGGTAGTCCACGATGACGAGGCCGAGTTCGTTGTCCCGGGAGAGACGGCGGAGCTTGGCGTGCATGTCCATCAGCGTGACGTTGGAGGAATCGTCAATGTAGATGGGCGCGCGGGCAAGGTCGATGGTGGCTTTTTGGAGCAAGCGGCGTTCATCGGCGTTCAGATAGCCTTCCCTGAACTTGGTTTGGGAGACGCGGGCCTGGGCGCAAATCATACGAGTGAGGAGCGACTCGTTGGACATTTCGAGCGAGAAGACGGCGACGGCCTTGGGCGCGGCGGGGTTCGTGGCGACGTAGGTACCGAGGTTGAGCGCGAGCGCCGTCTTGCCCATGGCGGGACGGGCAGCCAGGATGATGAGTTCGCCGGGGCGGAAGCCGCCAGTCATTTCATCGAGCTTGGTGTAGCCGGTGGAGGTGCCGCGGATACGGCGGGTGGGATCGAGGAAGGCGTTCAAACCGCCTTCGAAACTTTCGATGACTTCGCGGGGAGTGCGCAGCGAGTCGGCCGCCTGCGCTTCGCCGAGGCTCAGGAGTTGTTCTTCGGCGCTGGCGAGGATTTCGTTGGGATCGTCGGACCCATTCACGCAGCGATCGATGAGTCCCTGCGACGTAAAGATGATGTGGCGGAGGACTGCCTTATCCTTGACGATTTTGACGTAGCTTTCCAGGTTGTAAAGCTGGGGAAGGCCGTCATCAAGGGAGACCAGATATGAGATGCCGCCGACGCCGTCGAGCTCGTTGAAACGCATCAATTCATTGGCGACGGTGACGCGGTCAATCTTCTCATTCCGCTCATAGAGCTCCGACATGCGGGTGAATATGAGTTGATGCGCCTGCAGGGAGAAATCCGCGGGGCGAAGGGAATTGCCGACGTTTAGAAAGCTGGATGAGTCGAGAAGAATTGCGCCAAGAACGTAGCGCTCGGCCTCGAGATTGGCGGGCAAGCCCTTCTGCATGACGAGGTCGTGTTGCGATGCCATATGCTGCCTATCTTTCACGGTATGGCGGGGCCTGGTTTCGTGCAACTCTGGGTTATCCGCAGGAAATCCACAGCTACCAAATGGTGGCGACGGGGAGGTTCCCCGAGAAGACGCGGGCGTCCAGTTCGTAGCCGAAACCAGGTGCGGCGGAAAGCTGAATTTGACCTTGCACGGGCCGCGGATCGCCGGTGAGGACCCAGTCCTTGGTCGTACCGCGGTAGATGTCTACGTACTCCACGAAAGGGGTGAGCGAGGGGTCGTTTGCCATTTCGAAGTGATAGGTGGCGGCCCCGATGCCGTGGCAGATGAGCTTGCGGTGATGGGCCGCGGCGAGCGCCGCGATTTTTCGTAGACCCGTAATCCCGCCGGCCCGATAGATATCGGGCTGGACAATATCGACGCAGTCCTCTTCGATGAGACGCCGGAAGCCTTCGTAGATATATTCGTGCTCGCCGCCGGTGACCATGGTGTTCACCCGGCGCCGAATTTCGCGGTAGCCGGCGTAATCGTCCGGGAGAACGGGTTCTTCCAACCAAGCGATTCGGTACTTTTCGAGCCGGTCGTACATGCGGAGGGTGTAGGGGACATCCCAAGCCATGTAGATATCGAGAGCGAGGGAGGCATCCGGCCCCAACACGTCGCGCGCACGCGCCACTGCCTCCTCGTTCTTGCGCATGCCGTCTTCGCCATGGGCCGGGCCGTACGGCACAGCGATTTTCATGTCCCGGATTCCGAAGGCGGCCAACGCCTCCGGATCGTAGCCGGTGTAGTAGGCGCGCAAGGCGGGCCGGGAGCCGCCGCCCAAGAGTTGATAAACAGGTTGGCTAAGAAGTTTGCCCAGCGCATCCCAAAGGGCGATGTCGATGCCGGAGATTGCGGCCTGGGTCACGCCGCCGCGACCGTAGAAGATCGACGCCCGGTAGAGCTGTTCTTGGATGCGCGCGGTGTCAAAGACTGGTTTGCCGATGACGAGGGCGCGCATCTGTTCCTCAATGACCGCTTTCGCCGCCAGGCCTTTGCCGCAGCCGACAAAGCCGTAGCCACGCGTGCCGTCCTCAAGAACCACTTCGACGACCGCCGCCGTCATGGGGCCGAACCAGGAAGAGCGGCGATCGACGTATTCCGGATAGGCGGACATGGGGTTGGCAATGACGGACTCCGATAACCAGGAGCCCGCCATTGGCGCCGTATGGCAGTGCAGTTCACGAACAAGCATTGGGAACTACTTTATCGAGATCTGGTAGGTTTCCAGCGTTTCGCCCTTGGCCTGTTCCAGACGCGCCACTGCCTTGTTGTATTCCAATTGCGCAACCACGGAGCGCCGCCGCGATTCGAGTAGTTCGTTCTGCCGGGTAAGCACCAGGAAGTTTGTCGATTCTCCGGTCTGGAAAAGACGGATCTCGCTGTCCAACTTTTCCTGCGCCGCTTTCACCGCCGATTCGGCGGCCGTGATGCGCTGGCGATTTGCCTGCAGGCTCTGCAGGGCATTGCGAACCTGCATGTCAATGATCTGTTCCGAGCGCGCTTTTTCAAAGTTGAGCCGTTTGTCAGTGATGAGCGTCTGGGCGAGGTTCGCCTGCGCGGTTTGATTGCGGAGGTTCAGGTCCAACTGAAAACCAACCTGTACGGAGGGAAACCGGCCGCCGAAGAGGCTTTGCAACGCTTGTCCGTAGCCGCCGATGAGGAAGCCGGGCAATGCGCCGAAGCTGGGAGGCACGACGGGAGGGAGCCCGGCGTTGGCACTGAGTTGATTGAGCCGTTCGTAGATGGCGACATTCGAGGAACTGAAGGGATTATCCGCCGTGCTGAGCGAACCGGCCAAGCCGCTGTTTACGTACGTTCCGACAAGATTGACTTGCGGCTTGAGCTGATCCCGATTGAAGCGCGTCTGCACCTCGTTGGCTTCCCGGCGTTGGGCGACCTGCCGGAGTTCCGGGCGTTTGCGGAGAGCGGTTTTTACGGCATCCGCCAGCGGCTCCAGGTCCGACGGCATGGACGGACGCTTTTCGGACGGAACGATTTCGTCCTTCCAGATTTCACTGTCGCGGTTCGGGCTGAGCAGAGCTTTCAGACCATTTTCGATGGTGTTCAGTGCGTCGAGGTTCGCGTAGAAGGTGTCCTTGCGGCGTTCGAGTTCGGATTGAGACGCGGAGAGTTCCACCTGGGCGAGAGCCCCGGCCGCAATCTGACGTTC
>DASTML010000169.1:0-11627 GCA_035714175.1 Bryobacteraceae bacterium
GGATAATTCAAACGCGCGCATGTATTGCTGTGCGGCATTGCTCCACACCATTTCCCGGCCCAGCTTGTATGCATTCTTGCGCATGGCGTGGCGGCGGGTGTCGTCGCGAAGCAGTCCGACCACCTCGCGTTGAATCGCGCCCGCGTCGGCGAAGGGGACTAACACGCCGCGATCGTCACCCAAAAGCTCCGCCGCGTGCCAATAGGGAGTGGAGATCACGGCCTTGCCCGCGCCAAAGGTGTACGCCAAGGTCCCCGAGGTGATCTGCGCCTCGTTGAGGTAAGGCGTGATGTAAAGGTCCGCCGCGCCGATGAACTCTTTGAGGTTTTCGAGGTCGACAAACTGGTTGTAGAAGACCACGTTCTTTTCGACCTTGTTTTTCTTCGCCAGAAGTTCAAGGCTGAGCCGATACTTTTCGCCGTGCTCCCGCAGTTCGTTGGGATGGGTTGCGCCCAGGACGATGTACACCAGGTTCGGAAACTCCGCCACTACGCCTGGCAGGGCGTTGAGAACGTGCTCGATCCCTTTGTTTGGCGAGAGCAGTCCAAAGGTAAGAAGCACGATTCGCCCCTCCACGCCGAACTGGTCTTTGAAATAGGCGGGGTCGACGAACCCAACGTCCGGTATCCCGTGTTGTATGACATAGATCTTGGCGGGGGGCGCTTGATAGACGTCTTCGAGCATTTGCCGGCCGCGGTCGGCCATCACCACCAACCGGGTGGACAGAGCGATCAGTTCCTGCATTACCCGGCGCTGATCGGCTCCAGGCTCGCGCAATACCGTATGGAGAGTCGTCACCACCGGCATCCGCAATTCACGCAGGAAAGCCACGATGTGGCCGCCGGCCGGCCCGCCAAAAATGCCGAATTCGTGTTGCAGGCAGACAATGTCAACATTACTGATGTTGAGAAAGTCTGCGGCCCGCGAGTAGGACGGCAAGTCCTGCTCCTCGATTTCAAAACGGACTACATCCGGATACGCGTAGCCGCCCTTAATGTCGTTAACGGCAACACAAAGGCACTGGCTCTGCGGGCATGCGGTAGCCACTGCTGCCAAGATGTCCGCGGTAAATGTCGCGATGCCACACTTGCGGGGCAGGTGATCGCCAACAAAGGCGATTCGGTTTACTTTGCACTCTTGCACGAATGCTCCTTTCGACGCAGCGGCACGCCCTGCCCGGATCAAGAGGTCGAGTTCCTGGGCGCCGCACCCGGAAAATGCAAAGGGTCTCTCAAGTTTTGCAATTCCCTGTAGTAATAAAAAGCGGAAGGGTGCCGGTCCCGAAAGGTGAGCGCCTTCAAAAACTCGATCTCCTCTTCGGTCGCATCGCCGCTGAGCGACGGATCGTTCAAGAACCGCTCGAGCCCCGGCTCCACAGGATGTCGCTCCGACGGCCGTTGCTCCGAGAACGCGAAGCGCCGACGGCTAGTAGAGGCGAGTTGGGGATTGAGCACAACGTCGATGGAGAAACTTCCAAGGTCCATGTCCCACGAGTCGACAATCGTGTCCAGAAAGGCGATGCAACTCTCCACCGACACGCTGAAGACATCCGTGTCCAGAAACTCCAGCATGGCCACGCGCATTTGTTCGTAGCTCCAGCCACTCAACGGGGCGATTCTGCGCTGCCAGTTCTCATTTCGCAGTTCCGCCTTTGCCACTCCCTGTGCCACGTCAAGCAGCGTTTGCGTGATCAGCCGCTCCAATTCGCCGAAAGGTTCTTTTGCAAAGATTGGGTCAATTTCGCTTCGCCTCTCCGCGACACACTTGCGCAGGACAAGCTCCCGGCATTCCTCGAACAGCGGGCGGGTCGGATCGCCGGCCTTTTTCCTCAGTCCCTCCTGCCGTTGCAAAGTGGCCAGCTTTGCGAGCTCCTCGCTGGGCAGTTGAAGGACCTTGGCAATCTTCTCGTAGATATCCGTCCTTCCAGGCGCCGGCGGGACCTTTTTGCGTGTCAGCAACTGGGAGATGTACGATTCCGTCACCTCTGCCGCAGCCGCGAGGTCCTTTTGTTCTAACCCAAGCTTTTGTAGTCGCTTGCGAATGAGAAGAGAGACATCCATGGGTACCGTTCACACCTACCTTACTTTACCACATATAGTAAACCAGGCGACGACATTCGCCTTGACAGGAGCTTTTGGTTAACCTAACATGGTTAATGGATTGGCGCATTCGCCTACCCATCAGATCTCCTGAGCTAAGGCTGGAGATTCGATTCCCCGGTCCTTAGGCGCCCCGACAACCAGGAGGTTGCCATGTTAGATTCCCGCACGAAATACACCGCCACCGTAGCCTTTCTCTTGATGGGCTTCATTGCAAGCCCGGTGGTTCTGTTCGCGTCCCGTTCTCTCGACTACACGTCCGTTTCGTTAGCCATAGCGTTTTCGGCGCTGTGCAGCGGCATGGCGTGGAACCAATGGAAACGGCATACCGAAGTTACCGTCCCGTCCATCACCAAACGCCCACTGGTGATGAAATGAGCACCCGCCGCTGGTCGTCATTTCTTCTCGGTCCGGCGCTCTTCGCGTCGGTGGTGTCTGCAACAGACTTCGCCAGCTATCGCGGATTTGTCTTCGGTGCTGATATCATATCAATTGTCACGCTCGTGGGTTTGAATACCACGGACGCGAAGCTCATCCATCAACGTCCGGCACGGCTCCGGGAAATCGAGTGGAAGATCCCTGGTCCGCTACTTGCAGATCCGCCGCGTCCCGACCCGGTTGCAGGAGCGGTGCTGTGCTTCTTCGACGGAAAACTCTACCGGGTCATTGCTGCTTACGACTGCGACGGCATTGTAGGCATGACGGCCGGCGACAGGATCGAAACGATCCCTCAGACGCACGGTACGGCCCGTCGCCCGGAAACGGAACTCCGTCTCCACTCCTACTTCGCTGAGGTCGCGAAGGTCCTTGCGCGATCGAAGGATTCCGCTTACGCTGACGACTTGGTTCGCAACGACGGCCGAACTTCTTTCGCCCCCGTGCTGTACGCCAAGGCTGCCGATGAGTTGGCCCAAGCGGCCATTCAAGCAGCCACGCGACGGAACGCTCTCGATGTCCCCCGAAGGGCACAGGAAGCAGAGAACAAGCGCCTGGAGCAGAGCCGCTTGGCCCTTGAAAAGAGTCGCGCGGTGAACAAGCCAAACTTTCGCCCCTGAAGTCAAATGAACCAGCCAAAGGCGGCATACGGTGCGTTTCGGCCCGGCACGATTTTGATCGACAAGACGTCGACATTGCCGGAGTCGTTGCCGCTAGGAACCGAAATCGCCGGCACCGAATGGGTAGGCATCCATGGCGATCCCGACCATCGGCAATTGGAGAGCCTAATTTCCGCGGCGGGCTGGAGGTTCTTCTTCCTCGCGCACTCGATCAAGACCTCAGCCTTTGGCTTCGACCGCTGTAACGCGCTCCAGAGAGCAACGCAGCGTCTCATCCGCGCCGTCAAGGGCGAGAAATTCAATGCCCTGGAAATCGTCAGTTCCGACGTGCGCTCCTTTTGGGGCATCCGTTACGCCACGCTGTCGGCCCACCCGCGCCATATCCAAGTGCACATGGTTTTGGGATCCAAAGCATGACGGGCACGGAGAGCCAAATCGAGTGGGCCGAGCGTATCAAGCTAACGATTCAGGCGGAATTTGATCGCGTTGCCCACGCGCTCCGGCAGGTTGCGGAACGCCAGCGCGGACAGGATCGTATCGATACGTTGGCCATCCTCGCGATCCTCGAGGAAAAGCGGTCGGAGACCTTGGCCAACGAACATGCCGGCTACTTTGTCAAAGCCTGGCAGGAACTAAGCGATCAAGTTCGGCAGTTGCTGGCGCGCGATTCTCGCTACCAGGCAATCCAGACGGAACGGCGTGCGCGAAGAGCAGGGCCGGCAGATGCCATTTGAAAAACTGAAACCACACGCCTTTCCGGCACGAAGACGGGCAACGCCGATCGCTATCGCTCGTACACGCAAGGGACGCTACGAGCCGGCAATTGTTGCGTCCGGGAAGCGAAAGGCTACGGAATGATTCCGCGACCGCGAGGAAACGGGGCCATGTTGACAACCGCGCTACTCAGCGCTCGCACGTTCTCCATCGCCGTAGGGCGCATCGACTCATGCGCGCGGATTCGGCTCGGTGGACGTATCGTCCCCGGAGCGGCTACTTTGGCACTTTCAGAAGCGCGGAGCATCTGTTTGCTGCCGCCTGCCCCGAATTGGGTTATTGGCTATTTCGCTCGAGTTGACCAGATCGATGCGGGTGCGTTAGGGCAACTCGCGATGGGATGTTTAATGGTGCGTGCCAATGGGATTAAGTATGGCGTTACCGGTTTGTCCGCGCGCCTTCGGGAATTTGTTTGCCCCGGTGTGGCTCGACTGGGGCTTTGACACCGGTCCGGCCATGCACGGCGCAAAGTGTGAGTTGTCAACCATGTATTAGGAGAGACAGTTGCTGGCCGCGGATTGCCGGGCCCAGGCAATCGCGGTCGAACAGAACGGGCGAAGAACAAGGAGGCCAGATGTCATTCAAAGAACTCATCCCGCATGAATTTACGTCAGGAAGCGCGCGATGCTACGCACCCATGGCGCCGGGTGTTTATGGGATCTCAAATGCCCGGGAGTGGATCTATATTGGACAGGCCGACGGCATTCAGGCCGCACTCCTCGGTCACCTTGAAGCGCTGAACATGGCACTCATCCAGCGGTTGCCCTCGGGCTTCGTGTTCGAGATTTGCTCAGGAAATCAGCGCCAGGTTCGGCAGGATCGTCTGGTTCAAGAATACGTGCCCATTCTCAACCAGAGGCTAACGAATCAAAGTCAATCGGCGTTGCGAAGGAGGCAAACATGCTGACCAGGAAAACCTTGCCGTCTCGGTATATCTTGACGGGATTCTCGAACGATCAACATTTCCGCCAGTATGCCTTCGAGGGTGTCGGCGAGGATCACAGTCGAACACTGTTTACAGTTCGAGCCGATCTTGCCCTCGCCCGGGCGTATGGCATCCCTTTTCAAGATCTCCCTCTTTTGTGCCGGGAGTTCCTGGAGCGGTGCGTGGTCATGAAGGACGCGCGCCAGCTGACTTTCGGCGAAGAAGACATGCGCGCCTGCCAAGCAGAACGGTTGGCCGCCAAAGAGGCCGCCGCGCAGAAGAAACGCCCACCACGGCGGCCGGCCGCCGAGAACACCGGGAACGCCTGGCGGACCGCGCCTCGAAGCGTTCAGCAAGGTTCGTGAGAGGTCTACTATGTCCATACCCGACCAAGAAACACCCGTGGTTGATGAAGAGCGCTGGAATTTGTGGCTTCTTAAAGGCAAGCAAGAGGAGCTTCGAACCCGGAGAAAAATCAAGAGAGCAGCGGCACTGCTCCTGATTGTCCTGGTCATTGGAACAGTTTGCCTTCTTCGCCGATCACGGCACAATCACGTTGTGTTCCAGTAGCCCCAGCCCACCACCTATCTAGCGCATCGTGAATGGACGTCCGACGAACCAGGCCCGCTTTTCCTGACTGAATGTCGATCTGCTGGCCAAAGAGTGCCCGGCAGTCGCCGCTGTTGCCGAGGGCAGCCAGTAGATGTTGATTTACTCTTCGCCGGGCATCCTCCAAACCCAGAAGGGTGCTGCGAAATTTCTGCTGCAACTGTTGCCACGCCTCCAAGAACGCGGGCTTGCTACGGATCTCCGCAAGCGCATCTTTGAGCGCATCCCAGCCTTTGCCGGAGATATACTGCTCCGCCCATTGGCGTACGACCTCAGAATACTGGGCCATAAGCACAGTGATCCGCGGCAGACTATCGATGCCGACGTCAAGGATGAGCAGTTCAACACCCCTGGCTGAGAGGGAGGCACTCAGTTCCTTTTCAATTTGAGACGGTACTCCGATAGAGGATGCAAGAATCCAAAGGTCTAATTCGTGACCGCCGGCAGTCGCCTGGTCGACTTCGCCTCGAAGATCGCGGGCAGGAAGGCTAGATTTTCGATAGTTCTTGGTTTCGACTTTGATCCGATTGCCGCAACCTAGCTCGCTGGCGCTATCCTGCCCTTGCTGGGCACCGGAACTGGAGAGTCGGAAGCGCTGTCCGGTGGCGCTCTCACAGAGCCTCGTAATCAGGCCCTCGAAGCCACCCGCACCGGTGTTTGGAATTCCGTCCAAGAAATCATCACTGGGAGACATGTTATTCAACGATGCCATTTAGCGTCTCACTATAAAGCGAAGGCCCCTGAGCGTTTCCGAGATGCCTTTTTTACGGGGATGATTAACCAGCTAAAGATAGATCTCGCTAACCGCCAGCCGAAGATAGGACGAAGCTATGATGCTCTAGGGCATCCGGAGACAGCGGACCGCGAATGCACGGCTGCCCGTTCATTTGCTTAGGTTCTACGGTGATGCGGTCGAAACCGGATGCCGTCATAAGGCTGACTTCTGCTCAAGATTAGCATCTGCATGCTAACGGAAAACGGCCCTCTCGTCTGCAAGGATATGACCCCGATGCTCACACCACCGGCAGAACTCGCGGACAGGCCGTCCATATGAAGCGCGGGTGTTTGCGTTTCGGATGCTCGCCGGGAACAACTCGAGGAACTGGAACCCATACAGAACTCGCCCAAACCGGCCATCTCATATACAAGGCCAAAACGTTTCAACCTGATTCTGTTGTTACTTCCAGTGGAATGGGAAAACCCCTCCGTCGGGCTATGCAAAACTCCTGTTGGAAACAATGGCAATCTACTCTTTGGAGTACCCCCAAGATGGACATAGAGAGGGTATTCTGAGCGCACCCATTTTGATATCCTCGAACTCCCGTTATTAAGCGGCGACCCTATTGAATAGTTGAAAGCAGAAAAAGCTCCATTTGCAAACCGAGGGCTCGACTGTCGTTCATCCCCTCGAACTGCCGCCCCCGCGAAGGCGGAGGCGGCGGCGCGCGCAACCTTGGAGGTCACATTTTCCCAGATTTACCGATAAGGCCGAATAGGAATGCGTGCACCCTTCTTAGTCTTTGTATTCTCGGTGCTATCGCTTGCCGCAACTGCGGAGGAGCTTAGGGTCACTCAATACTTGCGCCAGTTCTGGACGAGCGATCACGGTCTCGTTTCCAGTTCGGCGCTTCGCGTCCGCCAGGCCAGAGACGGTTACCTTTGGATCGCTACGCGAGCGGGGGTGAGTCAGTTCGACGGTATCCGTTTCACAAACTTTCTGCCCGGTGATGCCTCCGGGTACAACGGTGTACCCCCTCGCTGGGTACTGCCTGCTCGGGACGGTAGTGTGTGGGTCGCAACGGATAATGGCATCTCGCGCTTTCATAACGGCGTCTGGCGAAGCTTCGCCAATGAAGCCGGCCTTGCCGGAGCGCTCGTCACAGCGCTGGCAGAGGGCCGCGACAGTATTTGGCTGGGTAGCCGCGACGGGGTAACGCGGTGGCACAATGGGCGTTTCTCCCCTGCACCATGGGCATCTAGCCTGCCGAGTCCGGAGGTTCATCAACTGATCGAGGACCGGAGAGGCATTGTCTGGATTGCGGGAAACAAGGGGCTTTTGCGGGTCGAGAATGGCGCCGTTACGCAGATAGGGCCATCGGAAGGCATGCCGGAGGGGCCGACCTCAGCAGTCTATGAAGATCGCGAAGGCTCCATCTGGGCAGGCGGATGGTTCGGTACTCTCGCACGGTTGAGGAAGGACGAAAAGAGATGGGAGACCTTTCCCGTCTCGTCATGGCTGCCTGTAAGTGCCGTGACCACGCCGCACGCGATGGCGCAAGACCTGGAGGGCAACATCTGGGTAGCAATGTATTTCGGCGGACTCCTGCGTATTCGCCCTGACGGACTCGCCGACGTACTGACGGCTCAGCACGGATTGCCGAATAATGAGGTCTACGACGTCTCGGTAGACCGCGAAGGAAACGTCTGGGCAGCCGTCGACAATGGCGGCGGCATCGTGCGGCTTTCAAGAGGAAAATTCACCCGCTTCGGAATGCACGAAGGGCTCTCGAATGAAGGGGTCATCGACATCTCCCGGGATGCCGCGGGCACGATGTGGTTCGCCACCAAGCGTTCCGGCATCTGGCAATTGGATCGCGGAGGTAGCGCGCAACAGCTGGCGTGGCCGAAGAACAGTCCTCTGGCTATTACGCAAGCGATTCTCGCGGCCCGGGATGGCTCACTCTGGGTAGGAGCCGGGAGGTCGCAGGTCTATCGCTACCAACACGGGCAGGCTCATTTATTTGAGTTGGCCGATACGCCCGCAAGCAGCATCCGGGACCTGTTTGAAGACCGCGATGGCGCAATCTGGGTCGGTATGGGTACGGCAGGACTTGCGAGGATCCGCAACGGAAGGTATGAACGAGTCCCGCTGCTGGCTGGTAGCGGGAAAGCAATAAGCGTGCAGAAGATTGCGCAGAGCCACGATGGCGGCATTCTGGCGGCGACTGCGGGCCAAGGCATGATAAAGGTCGGGCCGGATGGCGGTCAGGTCTTGCGCATCGCCGGCGAAGATCAATTGAGTTGGGTAGCGGAAGGCGAGCCAGGCGACTACTGGGCAGGTTCCATGGGAGGAGGCCTCCTTTGTTGGAGCAAGGGCAGGCTTTACCGGTGGAAGGTGGAGGACGGTCTGCCCGACAATATGGTGCAGGCTTTCGCGCGGATCGATGGACTGTTCTGGATTCAGAGCCATTCCAGGCTGATTCGTGTGCGGGAGCGGGATCTTTGGGCAAGAGCGCGAGGCGAAGGCGCTCCCCTGCCCGTTGAACATCTCTCGAACGGCGCCGCTGGAAGCCCAACCCCGGAAACGGTTTCCGGACCCTTGTTCGATGGCGGAGATGGATTGCTCTGGTTTCCACATGTAAGTGGAGTTGCCACACTGAACACTCGGCGCATTTTCCGCAATACAAATCCTCCCTTAGTGGCAGTGGAGGCGTTAAAGGCCCATGGGGTCCGTATCCCAATTGGCTCACTAAATCAGATTAGTCCTGGGTACGGCGGACTGGAAATTCAATATACAGGACTGAGCCTCACCGCACCAGAGAGTAACCAGTTCCAATACAGGCTGCAAGGCTTTGATCTCGAGTGGGTACACGCCGGAAGCCGCCGGACGGCCGTGTATACGAATATCCCCGCCGGAACCTACACGTTCCAGGTCCGTGCCGCGAATAACGACGGCGTGTGGAGCGAACCATCGGCGCCTCTTACCATTGAGTTGCGGCCACATTTACACGAAACGTTTGCATTCAAGGCTCTTTGCGTTGCGCTCGCTGTGGGAGCCGTGTTCCTCCTCCACCGATGGCGCAACCGGCGGCTATTCGCGCAGAAGGCCGATCTCGAGAAAGTCATATCCCAACGGACCGCCGATTTGCAGAAGGCCAAGGAAGGGGCGGAAGTGGCGATGCGGGCCAAGAGTGAATTTCTGGCGACCATGAGCCACGAAATCCGCACGCCGCTAAACGGCGTCATCGGCATGGCCTCTCTTCTTTTGGACTCGCGGTTATCGCGGGCGCAGCGGGAATACGTCGAAACGATCGTAAGTGCCGGTGACTCCCTGCTAACCGTGATCAACGATATCCTCGATTTCTCGAAAATTGAGGCGGGGAAGCTGGTACTGGAACATGTCGAATTCTCTTTAAGAAGCGTCGTCGACGAGTCCATCGATATCGTTCTGGTGCTGGCGCGTGCGAAAGGATTGGAGCTGAACGCGCTAGTGACTGACGACGTTTCCGGTACTCTTATCGGGGATCCGGCGCGGCTTCGGCAAATCATACTGAACTTCCTATCGAACGCGGTGAAGTTTACAGACTCGGGCCAGATCGAGGTCCGGGCGTCTGCTGTAAGTCTGGATAGGGAAAGCGCCGCGATCATCCATCTGTCCGTGAAGGACTCTGGCATCGGCATGACCGGCGAGTCACGCGCCCGCCTTTTCCAGAGTTTCACGCAGGCGGACGCCACCACCACGCGTCGATACGGAGGAACAGGCCTTGGCCTGGCAATTTCGAAACGGCTCGCGCAGCTCATGGACGGTGAAGTCGGCTGTGAGAGTACGCCTGGCGCTGGAAGCACTTTCTGGTGTCGTGTTCGAGTTGGAATCGAACGCGAGGTAAGTCTGCCGAAATCGCACCACGTGCTGGCGAACCGGACTGTTTGGTTGTGGGAGCCTGATCCGTTCTTCCGCCAGATTGCCGAAGCTCACTTGAGAACGGCGGGTGCGGAAGTGCGTCCTGCATTGACTGTGGACATGCTTTGTAATCCCACCCAAAAACAAGATCCGGACGCCAGTGAGATGATCGCCGCCAGCATTGGGCCGAATGGCGTGGACCTGCCGGCGCTGCTTGCAGCGGCCTCCCCCCATCGCCCCATTCTGTTCCTCGCATCTTACGCAGAGGAACGGAGATGGAGAGATCACCCGCTCCGGCAAGGCGCGGTACTCATTGCTCGTCCGTGGAGACGGGATCGATTCCTCGAGGCCATCGAATCGGTTTTGCGATCGCCGGAAATCGCTCCGCAGGACGTTGCGCAGGATCTTCCCACGCTCGATAGGGCGCAGCGTGGCCGCGTCCTTGTGGTAGAAGACAACATGGTCAACCAGCGCGTTGCTCAGGTGATGTTGGAGCGTTTGGGAGTCGCCGTCGACCTTGCGTCCAATGGTTTCGACGCGATCGAAGCCTTGAGGCGGGAGAAGTTCGATCTCGTTCTCATGGATTGTCAAATGCCTGAGTTGGATGGTCTTTCGGCCACGCGCCAGATTCGCTCCGCTGAGCCGCCAGGGCGACATATCCCCATCGTGGCGCTCACGGCAAACGCTCTCGAAAGCGAGCGCCAAGCGTGTATGGAGGCAGGAATGGACGATTTTCTTACGAAGCCGATCCGCAGAGATTTACTCGCCAGGATTCTGCAGGTATGGCTCGCCGATTCCTCGCCAGCAGCAAGAATACCTTCCTAGGCTCCCCCAATCCATAGACCGCCTGCTATTCCATGAATGGGCCGCGCTACGCTATGGACAGCGCCGGGATGTTCCGAGCGCCAATGGTTGTCCGCCAGTCACAACCCCGCCAAAAAAACATAACCCCCATCCCTACAACAACATCCCCGCCGCTCCCCCTCTCCCCGCCCCCCAATTCCCTTGCCCCCGCATGCTAACTTCCAATCAAGGGGACCCGTTCACCGTCCCCCGCCCAAAAGCCCTCCGCTCCCGGAGGGCTTTTTCATTTCCCTTCCCAAGGAGTTCCCCGCCATGCCCACCCTCACCCCCGAACAACGCGCCGCCATCGCCCGCGCCAACGGAGCCAAATCCCACGGCCCCAAAACCCCCGAAGGCAAAGCCGTCTCCTCCCGCAACGCCGTCCAATCCGGCGCTCACGCCGACCAGATCCTCGACTTCGTCCAGCCCCACTGCGCCGTCACCTCCGTCGAAGACGCCGACTCCTTTGAAGCCCTCCTCCGGGAACTCATCACCGCCTACCAACCCGCCAACATCCCTGCCCAAAACATCGTCCAGGACATCGCCTCCGCCCGCTGGGCCCTCCAACGCCTCAATACCTACATCATCATGTGCTGGGACCGCGTCTTCGAACAGGCCGACGCCTCCCCCGCTCCCACACTACTGGAAGCCAACGTCCGCGCCCTCACCGCTCTCTACGGAGCCAGCCCCGTCGTCACCCG
>DASTML010000170.1:0-11003 GCA_035714175.1 Bryobacteraceae bacterium
TACTCCCGCACGATCGTTGCCGGGGTCATCCGGCAGTACTCGCCGACAGCGTCAATCCGTCCGTCGGCCTTTTTCAGTAAATTCCTCGCAATTTCGGCCACCATGCGCCGGACTTTGGGCAGATCATCGCGGTTCAACAACCCCTGCATAATCGACTTCTCGCGATAGTGCAGCGCATCATCGTCGTGCATCATCAGGTAGCCGTTGGCCATCTTCGGCGCGTAGAGCGCCACCGTGAATACCTTCGGCATGTTCAACATCTCGATGACATCGTCGTAGAGCGCCACCAAGGTACATTCGGGCAACACCAGAACCGGCCGCTGGCTCCGGAGTTCCGCGAAGAATTCGAATGGCTTCTCGGCCATGAACTGGCGGGTCAGCTTCAGCTTGTCGGCGCTGGCGGCCTCATCAATCCTCGTCAGGAAGGAAACAGGTGCGGGTCCCATGTGCGGCTCCTTTGCCTACAGCGTTTTCATGTACTCAACCAGCGCCCACCGCTCTTCATCGGTAAGGTTGGTGCCATACTCGTGCCCGGCGTTGCTGTTCACCGGTTTGGTCGTATCAAAGAGGAATCCGTCATACGAGCCCAGGGCGCTCACATGGCCGACCTTTACCGGGTCCAACTCGCGGGAACCCACCAGGAATTGCTTGGGCCGTTCGCTCGCCGGCAGCAAAAGGTCGTACAGCGTCGGTACCGAACCGTTGTGCAGATAGGGGGCCGTCGCCCATATCCCGTTGAGCGCCCTGCCCTTGTAAGAACGCAGCGATTCATACGGGCGCGCGGTCGAATCCGGCGTATAGTCACCCGACTTGACCGACGGCTTGATCTTGTTCTGAAAGTACTCGTCCTTCAAGTCCACCAGCCAATCGAAGAACCGGGTGAAGAACCATTTGTCCGGATCCGGCGTCGCCACCACGTTTTCGGTGGCCGTCGTAAGGATGGCCGCAACCGGCGCGCGGGTGTTCAAAAGTATGCCGCCAACGTCAGTTTTGGTGTATAAATTGCGCAAAATACCGCTATAACCGTCGTATTTAACGCTATTATTGGCCATTTGTGCGTCTGTTTTGGCCACATCTACGCCGTCCATATGGGCAACGATGCGCCGGTTTTCGCTGCTCCGTTCAATCACCGCATGGCACGCCGCGCAGTTCTTTTCGAACAGAACTTTTCCGTCCGACGCCTTTTTCTGGTCAATTGGCGGCAACCCCGCTGTCTCCGTAGCGTCCCGCCAAGTGGGCGACTCCAACGTCCACAGCCTGTCTTCTAACTGCCGCAGATTGTGTACGTTAACCGAGGATTTGAAGTCGATATGTTTATCCCCGAACCCCTGCCCGCCGAGGACCGAATAGAGCGTCCATCCGGGCTTTTCCTCCCAATCCAGGGTTCCGAAGACGCCAATCACCTCGCCGGCGTTCCGCCCGATCGGCCCCACCCCAGCATTGGCCCCGATACCGTTCCATTGCACGAAGTCGTGTCGAGGTATGTCCCATAAGAATGGGTAACTTACGGGCGCATTCGGGGGGTTGAAAACAGCGTCGCGGAGCTTGACGCGAGCGTTCAGATCCGGGAGAAGCGCAACCAGGCGCTCCATGAGGTGGTCGCGGTTGGCGCTGGAGAGGACCGGTTGCAGCCGGGCGAGGAGGGCTTTCGTCTCGTTCGGGGGCAGGTCTTGGGCCAGGATTTCCTGGAGCGCTTCCGGATTCAGGACGTGCTCCAGAACGCGGTTGTAGATGCGGCCGAAGGCGTCGAGGCGGGCGTAGCCGTAGGGAACGTCCGATCTAGCGCCGGCGGCATCCTTTATGTAGCTCTTATTAAAGAAGTTATACGCTTCCATGCGAAGCGCGTAGACCTTGAGATCGTTGATAATTTCGGTCTCAGTGGAGTAGTTGCCGGATTTGAGGACGGCGGCGACGAAGCGTTGGCGTTTTTCGGGGTTGTCGCGGGTTACGGCCAGGGCATCTTCCAGGCTGCGCATAAAACCGTCCATATCGGCGGCGCCGGGTCCGCCGTCGATGCGCATGGCCACGCCCTTATAGGTGACCTGGGCGGTGTGGCAGGCAGCGCAGGTGAAACCCATATATTTCTTGCACTGGTACTCGTCGGCCACCATGCCTAGCGGCAGACCGTCGGGATTGTTCCAGGTGGGATTCTGCGGCAGGTAACGGAAGCGGTCGATGTTGGCTGCGGAGCGGAAAAGTTCTTTTGAATCTTTCTGTTCCAGGTAAAGGAAAAAGTCATAGGGCAGAAGATCGGAGCCCTGCGTGGTGTTGTAGAACCAGAGACTATCGGCCTGCGACCAGCCCTGCTTCAAGTAGACGACACGATTGAACCCGTCCTTGAACTGGGGTGTCGCGACGATAGCGGCGGCCTTGACGGCGTCATTGTCGGTGACGCGGAAGAATAGCCTCTCGTAGTAGGAGGTGGAATGGAAAAGGAGCAGCAAAAAGACCACGAGCACCCCCCAGAACAGACTCTGGTGCAGATGCGTGCCGATCCGGTAGAAGGCGTACACGACGTACTTTTGCATTTGGGCTCCTGAATTTCCCTAGAAATGCCGGTAAATATATAAATACGATTAAATCGCGTCGATTAGATCACACCTGGCGAGATTGTGTCAAGAAAAACGCCAGCGGTGACCAGGGGTGGCTCAGTACGTTACAATTCGTACGAGTCACCGTTCATTCCGGCAGTCCGATGGATCTGGATCAACTCCACACCTTCCTGGAAATCGTCCGTCTGAAGAGCTTTTCTAAAGCGGCGCAGACGTGTTTCCGGACACAGCCGGCCATTTCGGCGCAGGTGCGGCAGTTGGAACAGGAATTGAATACGACCCTGTTTGAGCGTCTGGGAACTCGGATTTCGCTGACGATGGCGGGCAAGATCTTCGCCGAGTACGCGGAACAGATTCTGAATTTGCGGCGCCAAGCGCAGGATTCCATCAACGAACTGGAGAAAGTGCCGCGGGGCGAACTGGTGATTGCCGCTAATGAGGCCACCTGCATCTATGTGTTGCCGGGGGTTTTCTCACGCTATAAGGAGTTGTTTCCGAACGTACAATTGCAGGTGGACCGGTCGTTTGGCGCGCGTGTGGTGGAGGCAGTAGTCGATAATCTCGCGGATTTCGGCATCTGCCAGTTGCCCATTCAGGAGAAAAAGCTCCAAGTCGTATTGATTCACAGTGATGAGATTAAGTGCATCGTGCCGCCGCAGCATCCGCTGGCGGGTGCAAAGACCATCGCCTGCGAGGATATAGTGAACCATCCGCTGTTGCTGCCGCGGGCCGGAACAACGCGAGCCCGGCTAAACGCCTGGATGGAGCCCAGCGAAGACAATTTGAACATTTCGATGGAACTGGACTCCACGGAAATGATGAAGCGATTTGTGATGGCGGGATTGGGAATTGCTTTTCTTGCCGCCTCAAATTGCGCCGATGAGGTGCGGGAGGGGAAACTGCGAGCAATCCCGCTGGCCCCGGAATCCCTGGACCGTCGGCTGGGGTTGATTTATCGCAAAGATAAGGCTTTATCGAAAGCCGCCCTTGGCTTTATTCAAGTTATTCTGGATCAGGCCGGGGTTGGGTCCGCAGGGACCAGCGGTAACCCCACCGAAGCCGCACGCGCCACTATGTAGCAGGTGTTGTTTGGAAATTCAGACCTTTCGTACATCCACCATCCTGATTGCGACGGATGGGAAGCCGAAAATTTATAGATCACGTTCCGAGATCGCGCCGGACCAGCAGGAAAACCTGCAGAAGGCCCTCAATTCGCCGATGGCGGCGACCATACTCATCGCCGATCAGCGCGGCCGGGATGAGATTCTCAAGCTGCTACGCGGAGAGCCGTCGGCGCTTCGCGACTCCTCGGCCCCTATGCGCCGCCGTTTGAAGACGGAGCCGGCTCCGGTCATCCGGGCCACGCTTCCCGGTTGGCTGCGGAGCCGGTGGACGCGCGCATTGATTGCGTTTCTGCTTCCGGCAGCCGTTGGCGCCGGATTCTACGCCCTGTTGACGGCAACGCGTTAGAAATTCCTCATAATTCGCCTACTCCTTCCGATAAGGGGAGACAGGTGAATCCATGTTCCTATCACTGAAGAAGCATTTGGAGGAATCCCCCTCGGACCTTGCCAATGCGCTTCTGCAGTTTTGCCACCTGCTGTTGCGATCCATCCGGCTCCATTCCATCCGCGGCGAAGAGGCGGAGACGCACCGGTTTCAGACCGCCGTGATGGATCTGGAACGGCGGCTCGGCGAATCGCCCACGGCGCAGGATGTCTTGATCATTGCGGGCGAAGTGTCGCGGGTATATGAAGACTTCTGTCATCACACCAACCGCTTTCTGCTGGTGCAAAGCGCGGAACTCGGCACCATGATCAGCATGCTAACGGCCACGGTCAGCACGATCTCTTCGGCCAGCCAGCGTGCCACCGAACAGCTAGCGCGGGTGGAAAAACGGATTGAAAACGTCAGTTATTCCAGCGACTTACCCCGGTTAAAAGCAGAACTTGCCGATTGTTTAGCCATGGTGAGGGAAGAAGCATTCCGGCAGCGAGAACAGACGGCGGAGACAATCCATAGTCTGCAACGCGGGGTGTCCGACTCCCGAAAACGGCTGGAAGAAGCCAGCGGGACGGAACCGGCCCTTCCCCGCCCCGCCTTGTTTCGCGATCCGGTCACTAACCTGGCCGGCCGTGCCGACGCAGAAGATGCCCTGCTCCAGGCCCGGCTGCGGCCTTCCGCCTACGCGGCGGTTCTTCCGGTGGACCGGCTGGCGCTGGTGCATTCCCGGTTTGGCGGGCACTCCATGGATTTGGTTTTGCAGTTTTTTTGTACATATCTGCAAAAACATTTACAACCAGGCGACCACCTATTCCGGTGGAGCGCCAACGCGTTTCTGGCCGTACTGGAGCGGACACAGGCGCCCGACACGGTGCGCGCCGACCTGTCCCGGTTTGCCTCCGCCAAATTGGAGTTGATGCTGGAGCACCACGGCCGGGAGATCCTCCTTCCGGTCAGTTCCACATGGGCGCTGTTTCCGGCGGCGGAAGGCCGCAGCCATGATACGCTTGTGGCGAAAATCGACGCCTTCCTGCGGAACGAGATGCACCTCAAAGATTCCTTCTAGAGTTCGATAAGCACAAAAGGGAGAGTCAAATGTCGACGGACAAAAGAGCCATTACCCGGCAACAGGTGAACGCCTCCGCGATGGTGCAGATCTTGGGAAATTCCGAAGCCGAACACGGCAGGCCGTTTCGCGGCATAGTTGTCGATGCCAGTCCAAAGGGCATGGGAATTCGGCTTCCACAGGCTGTGGAGGCCAACCGCGCGATCAAGGTGGAGATTGAAGACATGATGTTTTTGGGGGAAGTAGCCTACTGCGCCCCTGCGAAAGACCATGCCGGCGAATACATGATCGGCATAGAGATCGAGCAGTGCCTGACGGGCCTTTCGGGGCTGCAACATTTGGTGCAGGCGCTGGCCGAGGAAAAGAGAACGCCAGTGCGGCACGAATAAGCGTGCGTGCTATTCTGCGACTGCATGTCAAAAAAAGTCGTTGTGTTCGGCGCTGCCGGCCAACTCGGTGTGGAACTGGTTCGCGTCCTCCAGGAGCGAGGATATACCGTATCGCCTTTCAATCGTGCCTCTGTCGATATTACGAATCTTCCGCTGCTCGAACAGACGCTCGCCCCGCTAGATCCCGCCGTGGTCATCAATGCCGCCGCCTACAATCAGGTGGACGTGGCGGAGCAGGAACCGCAAGCCGCCTACGCCGCCAATGCCCTGGGTGTGCGCAATCTGGCGCTGGCCTGCCGGCAGATGGATGCGCTGCTGGTCCATTTTTCGACCGACTATGTCTTTGACGGCCAGTTGGGACGGTCCTATGTGGAAGAAGACCGGCCCCACCCGCTGGGCGCCTATGCCGTTTCCAAACTGGCAGGGGAACTGTATGCGCAAGCGTATCTGGAGAATCCGCTGATCCTGCGCACCTCCGGCGTGTTCGGACCTGGCGGTCTACGAACGGCGAGGGGAAACTTTGTGGAACTCATGCTGCGATTGGCGCAGTCCGGCCAGCCGATCCGGGTCGTGGAAGACCATGTCGCTTCCCCCACCTATGCGCCGGCGCTGGCCGAGCGGACCGTGGACCTGATGGAGTCCTCTCATCGCGGCGTGTTCCACGCCGGCGGCGGCGAAGCAATCTCCTGGTTCGCCTTCGCCCGCAAGATTTTTGCGGCAGCCCAATTGACGCCGGAACTGCGGCCGACCAACGAGCGAGAATACCGTACGGCGGCCAGGCGGCCGAAATACTCCGCTCTGGAAAACAAGCGCATGCGGGACTGCGGCGTTCCGGCGATGCCGGCCCTGGAAGAGGCGCTTGCCGCCTACATGGCGGCGCGCCAGAAGCAGCTGTAAACCGCTGCTACTTCAACGAGTAGTAGCCTTTGCGCGCCTGGACTTTCAGAGCTTTGTCGGTGGGGCGGATTTCCAGTTTCCGGAACGATCCGTCCCGCGACTCATTGGTGGAGGAGAATCCGAGCGCATACTGGCTCCGCATCTCTTCCTGAATTTGCTTGAATATATCTTCCAGAGAGTTGCTTCGGCCGACGTGAAATAGCCGGCCGCCTGTCTCTTCCGACATTTTTTTCAGGTCGCCATCACTGGCTCCGCCGAAACCGCGGCCGTAGTAGGCACGCGGATCCACATAGTAGATGCTGTAGATCATGCAATCCGCTTTGTGCGCCATTTCAATGGCGTCCCGGAGCTTGTAACTGGAGCCGTAGTCCATCCCGTCGGTAATCAGGACAATGGCTTTCCGGCCCACTTCGTTTTTCAGCTTCTCGTTGGCCGCGAGATACACCGCGTCGTAAAGAATGGTCCCTTTCGGTCTCGACGACGTGGGAACAGGGCCCGGGTGCAGACCGCCATGGCTGGTGGAGAGACGCAGTCCCTCCAGGCCGCGTTTGAGCAGGCGGGTGGAATTGGTGGAGTCCTGAAGCAGTTCGGCATCGGCGCCGAAGCTGATGAGGAATGCCATGTCCTTGGGGCGAAGAACCTGGTCAAAGAATTGGCCAGCCGCGTTTTTCTCCTGGGGGATGAGCGTTTCCTGGCTGCCGCTGACATCCACCAGCAGGCCAATGGTCAAGGGAAGGTTTGTCTCCCGGCTGAAATATTTGATGGTTTGCTGCTTGCCGTCCTCATAGACGCTGAGGTCATCCTTAGTGAGCGTGGAGATCAATGCGTTGCTTTTGTTCCGCACGCTGAACATGACATTGACCAAATCTACATCGACCTTGATAGTCGGCAGATCGTCAATCGGCTCGGGTTCCGGCTTCGCCTTTTGTCCCCAAAGAGAAGCTCCCGCAGCCAGCACGCCGCCGGACAGAGCAGCCACCGCTTTTCTGCGATTCAAAAACGACACGCTGTGATTCACTATCCTCATAGATGGCCCCCTTTCGATTCCCGTTCCATGAGAAAAGCCCTTTCCCATTTGAAAACCACGGACCCGGTTATGGAACAGATTATCCGTTCCGTTGGCCCCTACAAGATCGTATACCGGGAACCGGACTTTACGACGCTCGCACGCTCGATTGTCTATCAGCAAGTGAGCGGCGCGGCGGCAGCGACGATGATTGCGCGGCTGACCGAGGCGGCCGGGCGAGACGGACAGTTGCTGCCGGAACGGATCCTGGAACTCGGGGCGGAAGGAATGCGCCCTTGCGGAATTTCCAGGCAAAAAGCGGCTTATCTTTCGGACCTGAGTGAGCGGACACGGAGCGGGGAGATTGACTTCGCGGCACTGAGCCGGCGGAAAGATGCTGAGATTGTCGAGACGTTGACAGCCGTAAAGGGCATTGGCGTGTGGACGGTACAGATGTTCCTGATGTTCGCGCTGCGGCGGCCGGATGTACTGCCGACCGGGGACCTTGGCGTGCGGAACGCAATCTGGAAAGCCTACCAGCTGCCGGCGGCGCCATCGCCCCGGGAGATTGAACGGATCGGCGCGGCGTGGCGCCCGTATGCCACGGTAGCCAGTTGGTACTTGTGGCGCAGCCTGGACGGGATGGCGGAACTTTAGGAAGTTTCGCGGCGAAGGAGTTCCGCCGCCATCGCGGGACGCATGGCGGCGATAGCCGCCGACAGACCATGCGTACCCTGCATGCGGTGGCCTGGATTGGGCAGATAAGAGCCTTCCACAATATGACCGGCACGGACGAGAAACCAGCCGAGCACATCTTCCTCCGGAACGGGCTGAATGGACTCAGGAACGCGGGAATCGACATAGACCATGCGGCCATCGCCCTGGACAGCGGCGAGTTCGCGCATGGCAGGATCGCGGGGGGCGCACTGGGCGATGGCGGCGTGGAGAAACTCCCGAAAAACAGCGTTGACCTGCAAGGTTTGTCGTTCGTGCAGCACGCCGATAACGCCCTCCGGCGGAAGCCCGCGTAACCGCTCCACCTCGGCTTCCGTCAAATAAGTGACGATCCGCTGGACCGAATCGCCACGGCGGATGTCCAAAACTCTCATCAGGCAATCGTATCCTGATATGCTCGGGGTTACATGCGCTTATTGGTGTTGTTGTTTGCGATAGGCCTTGTGCTGTCCGCCGCACCGCAGAAAGAGTTTGCCTTTCCGCAAGCACAGGGTTTTCTAAAGAGTTATTGCGTCTCCTGTCATCAGGGTCCAAAGCCGTCGGCCGGGTTTGACGCGGCAAAGTTGAATTCGATGCAGACGATGATGGACAACCCGCGGAACTGGGGGCGGATGCTGAATCGCGTCCGCGATAGCGAGATGCCGCCCAAGGGCGCGCCTGCCCCGGCGATGGAAGCGAGGGAGGCCTTTGTCCATTTTGTAGAGACGACGATGAAAACGGCGGCCTGCGCGGACGGAATTTCTCCGCGCCCTGCCATGATCCGGCGGCTGAACCGGGCGGAATACTCCTCGACGGTCCGCGATCTGCTGAACATACATATCAACGCCGGGCGCGGGTTGCCCGCCGACGGGGCCGGAGGCGAAGGGTTCGACAACGCCGCCGAAACGCTGTTCCTCTCGCCAATGCACGCGGAGAAGTATCTGCAGGCCGCGCGGGAAGCCTTGGCATACGGCGCAAAAGATCCGAAGTCTCGCGAGCGTTTTTTGATTGCCGCTCCGAGCGACAAAATGACAGCCGAAGAGGCGGGACAGAAGATTATCACCACGTTCCTGCCGCGCGCATTCCGACGGCCGGCCACGGCGGAGGAAAATGAGCAGTATGTGGCGCTATTCACCAGCGCCTACAAACGAACGCAGAGTTTCGAGAGCTCCGTGCTCCATGCGCTGCAGGGCGTGTTGATCGCTCCCCAGTTCTTATTCCGGGCGGAGGAGCCGAATCCAGGAACGGGCCCGCGCCTGCTGGATGACTTTGCCCTGGCGACCCGGCTTTCCTACTTCCTGTGGGGAACCATGCCCGACGAGGCGCTTTTCAAAGCGGCCCAAGCAGGCGAACTACGCGATGAGCAAAAGTTATCGGCCCAAGCGGTGCGGATGATGAAAGACGCCCGCGTGCGTGAGTTTGCCGAACAGTTTGTGGAGCAGTGGCTTTTGACTCGTGAGTTGGGCCGCGACATCAAGCCGGACGAGAAGCTGTTCCCGGCCTACTATGACCAGGAGATCCAATCGGCAATCCGTTATGAGCCGATCCTGTTTTTTCAGGAGTTGGTGAACGAAAATCTGTCGCTGCTCAACCTGATCGATTCGCGGTTCAGCGTGATGAGCAACAAATTGGCACGGCATTACGGCATTAAACCGGCCAAAGCGCTGCGGCAGCAACCGGTGGTGATGGACTTGCCCGAGGACACGCACCGGGGCGGCGTGTTGGGGATGGCGGCGGTATTGGCCGTTTCCTCCTACCCGAACCGGACAAGCCCCGTGCTGCGCGGGAAGTGGGTGCTGGAAGCATTGCTGGGCACGCCTCCCCCTCCGCCGCCGCCCAATGTGCCGCAGTTGCCGGAACACAAAGACGCCGCTCCGCAGACGTTGCGGGAGCGGTTGACACAGCATCGGGCGAACCCGGTTTGCGCAACGTGTCATAACCGGATTGACCCGCTGGGCTTTGGTCTGGAGAACTATGACGTGCTGGGCCGCTGGCGCGACGAGGACTCCAAGAAGCCGATAGACGCCAAGGGCGTCTTGCCGGATGGCGCCCGCTTCGACGGGCCGGAGGAGATGAAACAGATCCTGATGCAGCAGCGCGACCTGCTGGTGCGAAACCTGGCGAACAAGATGCTGGGTTATGCGCTGGGACGCGGGTTGACGCTGGAGGATCACTGCTCCGTGGACCGCATTGTAGATGCCGTAAAAACGGACAACTACAGCACGCAGCGCCTTATACTGGAGATAGTCCGAAGCGTACCGTTCCGCTATCAGATGGGCACATCGCCCAACGAACCAGCTATTCCGCCCGCAGCGAAAACGAACTAACGAAGGAGAACGAATGCCGGGATTCTCGATTGTCCGCCAGAGACAGCTACCCCGCCGCACTTTGCTGCGCGGGATGGGGGCTGCGATCGGCCTGCCTTGGCTGGAAGCGATGGCCGCGCCGAAGGGCGGGGATAAGCCGCCCGTACGAATGGCGGCGCTCTACATGCCGAACGGCGTACGCGAGGACTTGTGGACGCCGACGGGAGAAAAGCGCGACTTCCAGCTTTCGCCGGCGCTGGATTCACTGCAGGATCTGAAAGATCAACTGTTGGTATTCACGAACCTGTGGAACGCGGGCAGCGTGGGCGGCGACGGGCATTACGTGAAGATTTCGGGCTGGTTGACGAGCACGACGGTGACGAAGACGCTCGGCGTGGACGTGAGCTGCAATGGCGTGTCCGTGGATCAGATGGCCGTGCAGAAGTCCGGGCGGCAGACGCCGATTGCTTCGATGGAACTGGGCATTGCGCCGGTGACAACGGGCGTGGACCGCAACGTAGGTTACACGCGCGTGTATGGTTCGCACATCGCCTGGGCAGGGCCTACTTC
>DASTML010000171.1:0-57875 GCA_035714175.1 Bryobacteraceae bacterium
AGGGCGCGCAGAAGTTTGCCGAGCGCGTGATGGCGATTGCGGGAAGCGATGCGGAGAGGTCTGTGGATACGGCGTTCCGGCTGGCGCTGAGCCGTACGCCTTCGGCAAAGGAACGGGCCGAGTTCCAGCAGTTGGCGACCGGCCGGCCGCTGGCGGAAGCGTTGACGCAATTGGGCGTTGTGCTGTTTAACGTGAACGAGTTTATCTACCTGGAGTAGCGATGAATCCCGAATTGGCGAGACGCCGTTTTCTTTACGAGAGCCTGACCGGAGTGGGCGGCATTGCGCTGTTGGACCTGATGAGCCGGGAGGCGATGGGCGCCACGGCGGGACCAGGCGGACCGCTGCTGCCGAAGCCGCAGCACCATGCGGCAAAGGCGAAGTCGTGCATCTTTTTATCGATGCTGGGCGGCGTGAGCCAGATGGATACGTTCGATCCCAAACCGGCTTTGGAACGGCTGGACAACACGGTGATGGACTGGAGCAAGGAGAAGAACACGGATCAACCGAATCTCTTTGCCAAACCCCGCTTGATTCTGAAGAGTCCTTTCCCGTTTAAGAAGTACGGACAGAGCGGACGAGACGTATCGAGCCTGTTCCCCCACCTAGCGAACTGCGTCGATGACTTGGCGTTTGTCCGCTCGATCCAGACGGAGAACGGGAACCATCCGGCGGCTGTGTTTCTTATGAACACGGGGTCCGTGATTCCGGGAAAGCCCTCAGTGGGCGCGTGGACGACCTTTGGATTGGGCACGGAAAACCAGAACCTGCCGGCCTTTGTGGTGCTGCCGGATTTCCGGGCGATTCCATTTAGCGGATCCCAGCAGTGGGGACCGGGGTTCCTGCCGGCGAGCTACCAGGGGACGGTATTGCGCTGGAAGGGTGACCCGATTCTGGACTTGAAACCGCCGGCGAATGTGGGGCAGAAGGAACAAGACGCCGAGATGCGAATGCTGCGTGCGATGAATGCGGAACACGCGGCGTCCCATGGCGGCAATGGCGATTTACAGGCCCGGATTGACGCGTACGAGTTGGCCTACCGTATGCAGGCGGAGGTGCCGGGCGCACTGGACATCGCGGGGGAATCCCAGGAGACGCTGGAGATGTACGGGCTGAACGATCCGGTGACCGAATCGTTCGGGAAACGTTGCCTGATGGCACGGAAACTGGTGGAGAAGGGCGTGCGCTTTATTCAGTTGTACACGCCAAGCCAGTCGTGGGACGGACACACGGGCATTGTGAAAAATCACATCAAGAACGCCTCGGAGACGGACAAGCCGATGGCGGCATTGGTGAAAGATCTGAAGCGGCGCGGACTGTTCGATTCGACGCTGCTTTTGTGGATGGGCGAGTTCGGGCGCACGCCCGACAACCCGGCGGAGATGCGCGACAACCCCGGCCGGGATCACAACACACGTGCGATGACGATCTGGTTTGCGGGGGCCGGCATCAAGGCCGGCTCGCTGGTGGGCGCGACGGACGACCTTGGATTCAAGGCCGTAGACGACATCTACCGGATGCGAGACGTGCACGCGACCGTGCTGCACCTGATGGGATTGAACGATATGCGACTGACCTACTACAGCGCCGGGCGTAACCAGCGATTGACGGATACGGGCGGCGTGGTGATCAAACAAGTACTGGCATAGCGTGCGAAAGCGTCCGGCGATCGGAATATTGGCGTTTGTGGGATTGTGGGGGTGCGGAGGCCAGAAGCCATCCGCACCCCCACAGGCCGCCTACACGGATGCGCGCGCCTGCCGGGCGTGCCATATGGCTGTTTACGACAGCTATATGCAGACGGGGATGGGTCAGTCCTTCGGCGCGGCGACGGGAACGGGGACAGCGCAGTACTCGCATGCGGCTTCCGGGCGGCGGTACTCGGCGGCGGAGCGGAATGGACGGGTGGTGCAGGAGCGAACCGACGTCAACGGAAAAAACGCCTATGCGCTGGAAGCAACGCATGTGGTGGGCTCCGGGAATCATGCGCGCACGTATTTGCACCGGGCGAAGAATGGCGAATTTATTGAGTTGCCGCTGAGTTGGTATAGCGAGGGCAACCAGTGGGCGATGAGCCCCGGGTTCGACACGGCGGCGCCACCGGACTTCACGCGGATTGTAGACGAGCGGTGCCTGTTCTGTCATAACGCATATCCGGCGGCGGACGGAAAGATTGGGAACGGAATCGACTGCCAGAGGTGCCATGGGCCAGGGGCGCGGCATGTGGAATTGGCTTCGGGGGGGAAGTCCAAGGAAGAGTTGGCAGCGGCGATTGTGAATCCGGCGCGACTGGCGGCGGACCGCCAAATGGACGTGTGCTTGCAGTGCCACCTGGAGACAACGAGCGCGGCGCTGCCGGCGGCGGTGAGACGGTTTGGACGACCGGCGCATTCGTTCCGGCCAGGGGAACGGCTGGCGGACTATGCAGTCTATTTTGACGATGCGCGCGCGGATAAGTTCGAGGTGGTAAACCAGGGATATCGATTGCGGCAATCGGCGTGCTTCCTGCAGAGCAAGGGAAAGATGACGTGCACGACGTGTCATAACCCGCACGAGGCGCTCCGCGGAACGGCGGCGACGGAACGGCACCGGGCACAATGCCTTTCCTGCCATGCCACGCCTTCGGCAGCGCAACACCCGAAGCCGCAAACCATGGATTGCGCCGGGTGCCACATGCCGAAGCGGAAGGCGGAGGATGCGGTGCATGTGGTGATGACCGACCATAAGATTCAACGCCGGCTCACGCCGCCCGTCCCCCATCGTGCCCAGCAGCAAACGCCGCGATTGCTGGAACCGGCGGCAGATGGGGAAGCCTATTTGGGCGTGGCGCTGATTGCCGGACACAGCGATATAAAGGGCGGCGTGGAGCGACTGGAGCGGCTGCGGACCGGACTTCCGGCCGGCGCGCTGGCCGTGCTGGGCGAAGGGTACGTGGCGCTGGGCCGGCATTCGGAAGGCGTGGAGGCGTTGACACAAGCGCTGGCAAAAGAGAGCCAACTGCCGCGGGCACGGTATAACCTCACGCAGGCGTATGAAGGATTGGGACGGTTGATCGAGGCCCGGGCGGAGTATGAGAAACACGGAACAGCCGTGTTTCCGGAGATGCTTTATGGGTATGGGAATCTGCTGCGGCGGATGGGTGATGCGGCCGGGGCGGAGGCGCGGTATGCCGCAGCGATTGACGAGCGGCCGACATACGCGGAGGCGCATGGGAATTTGGGGGCGTTGTTGATCGATTCCGGGCGTGCGGCCGAAGGGCGGAGGGCACTGGAAGAGGCGATCCGGATTGACCCGTCACTGGGCGATGCGCACAACAACTTAGGCCGCGTGTTAGCGGCCCAAGGCGCGCTGGCGGAAGCAATTGCGGAATTGCGCATCGCCGTGCGGCTACAACCGGAGAATGCGCGGGCCCGGTATAACCTTGCGCGTGTGCTGCAGGAGACGAACGCGATGGCCGCCGCCGTGGCGGAGTATCGCGAGGCGTTGCGAATTGACCCCCAATTTGCCGAGGCGCATCTGGGTATGGGCCAAGCGCTGGGCGACATGGGACGGATAGACGCCGCGATCGTGGAGTTCCGAGAAACGCTGCGACTGCAACCAGGGAACGCGGAAGCACGGCGAAATCTGGAAATGGCGACCGGCGGAGGACGGTGAGATGCGGTGGGGGGTTCTGCTAGGCGCGCTGACGTTGGGCGCGGCGGAACCTGGGTACTTGGACCCGGCCACGTGCACGCCTTGCCATGCGGAGATCGCGGCGAGCTATGCGAAGACGGGAATGGGACGGTCGTTTGGGCGGGCGAACGACGTTCCGGCACTGACACAATTCGACCACGCAGCTTCCCGGCAGCGATTCCGCGTGGCGGCGCGCAGCGGCGAATGGTTTCTGGAGCGGCAGCCGTTTGGCGATGAGCGACGGATGGACTATGCGATCGGATCCGGGAATCATTCGCGCACGTTCGTGTACCGGAACGATGCTGGATTGCTGATGGAACTGCCGGTGAGCTGGTACGCGGAGGGCGGGGGCAAATGGCGTATGAGTCCCGGGTATGACCGGGCGGACCATTCGGGGTTTCAACGGGAGGCCGGGGATGCATGCCTGTTTTGTCATAACGGGTATCCTTCGGCGGCGAACGGCGGCTTGGCCCAGGGCATTGATTGCCAGCGTTGCCACGGGCCAGGCGAGCAGCATGTACGAGAACGTGGACCGATTGTCAATCCGGCGAAGTTGAGCCGCGAGAGGCGTCTGGACGTGTGCTTGCAATGCCACATGGAGTCGGCGAGCCGGACATTGCCCGAAGCGGTGCGGCGGCCGGGGCGCGGCGTTTTTTCCTACCGGCCCGGAGAGCCGCTGGGGGACTATATGACGTTCTATGCGTTTACCGAGGGCGGGGGCGAGGACCGGATGACGGTGAATGGGGCGGGTTATGGATTGTTGCAATCGGCGTGTTTCCAGCGGTCAGCTATGGATTGCGTGACCTGCCACAATCCGCATAAGCGGCAGGCGGGCGATGCAGCGCACTTTACGCAGGTTTGCCGGAGTTGCCACAGCAATACGCATGAACCGGCGCGGGACAAGTGTATCGATTGCCACATGCCAAAGCGACGGACGGAGGATGCTGTACACGTGGTGATGACGGACCACCGCATCCGTCGAACGTTGCCGGCGGGCGATCCGTTGGCGATGCTGCCGGAGCGGCATGACCGGAGAAGCGGACCTGTGCGGCTGCTGTATCCGGCAACGCTGCCGGACAATGCTGAAACGCGGCTATGGCGCGCCATGGCCTGGGGCGACGGGAAGGCGTTGGCGGCGGCCGTGGCCGAGGCGCGGCCAAAAGCAGCGGAGCCGTATTTTGCCCTGGGCGAGGCGATGCGGAAAGAGGGGCGAAAGAAAGAAGCAGTGGAAGCGTACCGGCGCGCGGGCGATGCGGGGGCATTGGCGTTGGCGGCGGAGCTTTTGCTGACGTGGGGCAATACGGCGGGAGCGGCGGCGCTCCTGGAGCCAGCGGTGCGGAGGCAGCCCGACGACACGCGGCTGTTGAATAGCCTGGCCGTAGCTTATGTCGCCCGCATGCAGGTACGCGAAGCGATGGCGCTGCTGACACGGGCCGTGACACTACGGGCAGAGGAGCCGATTTCCTGGCTCAACCTGGGGGTTTGCCGGGAGGCGGGCGGCGATAAGGCGGGGGCGGCGGCGGCCTATCGAACCGCTTTACGTTTGCAGCCCGAGTTGGCGCGGGCGCGGCAGTTTTTGGAGCGCGTTACCCGGTGAGTTACCGGCGGAGTTTGTGACAGGCCACTACTTCAAACGTGTTAGGAGAACCGGCCATAGTGGCAACGCGGAGCAGCATTTCAAAGGCCTGTTCGGGGCCCGTGGGATCGATACCGTGTTCGCGCAGCGTCCGCGCCATCTGTTCGAGATTGACGGCGAGGCGGCCGGCGGCTTCGGTAGCTTCCGCGTTGGAACCGGCAAGCACCAAAACATGACCCTTTTGTCCGGGGTTTGGCAGGAACCCGAGTACAGCGTAAGCCTGCCCGGTGCCCCCGCCCATGGCGGTGGGGAGATAGCGGGTTAGCTCACCCTGCCGCGGTTTCCTGTTGACTACGATTTCCTGACCGGAAGCAGCGTCATAAGCAAAGTGGAAATCAAGATGATCCTGGAACAGTGCGAACCAAGGGTTTGAACGAGGGCTGCCGAGGAGGATGAAGCTGTCGTCGGTTTTGAAATCGACGAGTTGGAGGCTGCGTGCGGTATGGGTACGAACGCGATGGCCTGCGGAGGAGGCCAGTTCCGAGATGGAGAGCGCGGTGGTGGCGTCGGCATAGGCAACCTTGGTGCCGCGCATGGCTTCCAGTAGATCGTTCACCTCCGGGGAAATGACGCGGCCATCCGGACGGTAGCGGCGATTGGCGTAGTCAGAAAGACTGATCTGAAAGTTGAGGGCGCGCTGGATGAGCGAGATGTCCGGATCACAGAAGATGATTCGCGTTTCCCTGTGCGGTTGGAAGAGCGCGGCCCAGGGCTGCACCGTATCAACGGTGAGCCGAGGAGAGAGAAGGCGGCCCGAGAAGAGAAAACCGGCTACGCCCAGGAGAACAGCAATCGCGGCTAAGAGGCTGACACGGGAGATCTGCCACGAGGGAACGCGGGGCGCAGGCTCCACGACAGGCGGAACGAGTTCGAGGGCGACGGGAGGGTCATCGACATGGCGAAATTCCGGGACGTAGGAACCGGAACGGAGCTCAATGCGGATCGCGGGCGGAGGGTCCGCCTTGGTATAGAACTGCTGGAGGCGACGGCGTAGATCGCTGGCGGTGACGCGGACAATGGCGTCTTCGCTGGTGTCGTAGTCCGTGGAGCGGCCGAAGAGTTCGACGCCAAGGACACGCTCCTTTAAGGCATCCAATTGGCCTGTGAGGGCTTTTTCGACGATATATTGGAGAAATTCCTGGCTGCGGCGGCTCCCTTTGAAGGCCGGGCTTGCGACGATGAGGCTCAGGTGGGCGCGAATCGCAACGGTGTCCGGTCCGGAATGCGAGGTTTTCGGGAACGCAATCGACTGTGCGGACTGGCTCGGTTTCACAGGCATTACAAACTGCTTGCGTACTATATCACACGAAAATAGAAGGTCCCCCGGTTCCGGCGTTCCGTATAATGGAGGCATTGCATGGGCCGAATCTCGCTCGATAAGAGCAAGATGAAGATCTTGCTGGTAGAGGGAATTCATTCGAGCGCCGCCGAAGCATTTCGCGCGGACGGCTACGATTGGATTGAGACGCACAAGGGCGCGCTGGCGGGCGCGGAATTGGAACAGGCCCTGGCGGATACCTTTTTCCTGGGTATCCGGTCCACCACCAAGATCACGGAACCGGCTCTACGGCATGCTCCCAAACTGACCGCAATCGGGTGTTTTTGTATTGGCACGAACCAAGTGGACTTACAGGCGGCACAGGCAAGGGGGGTACCGGTCTTCAACGCTCCGTTTTCCAACACGCGCAGCGTGGCCGAACTAGTGGTAGCGCAAGTCGTGCTGTTGATGCGGGGCATTCCGCGGCGGAACGCGATGGCGCATCGCGGCGAATGGGACAAGAGCGCGACAGGTTCGTACGAAGTTCGCGGGAAGCGGCTGGGGATTGTCGGCTATGGACATATCGGCACGCAGACAGGATTGCTGGCCGAGGCGATGGGCATGCGGGTGAGCTACTTCGATATCGAGTCGAAGCTGGCGTTTGGGAATGCGAACGCTGCTCCCTCGTTGGATAAATTGCTGGCCAGTTGCGATGTGGTGACGCTGCATGTGCCGGAGACGCCGCAGACAAAGGGGCTTATTGGCGCAGAGCAGTTAGCGCGAATGAAAGCCGGCTCCCATCTGGTAAACGCATCGCGGGGGACTGTAGTGGATATCGAGGCGCTGGCGGCGAGCCTGCGGAGCGGTCACCTGGCGGGTGCGGCGATTGACGTGTTTCCCGCAGAGCCGAAGTCCTCCGGCGAGGAGTTCGTTTCTCCATTGCGTGGATTGGACCAAGTGATCCTGACGCCGCACGTAGGCGGGAGCACGATAGAAGCCCAGCAGAATATCGGGCTGGAGGTGGCGGGGAAGTTGTTGCGCTACAGCAACAATGGCTCCACGCTTTCGGCTGTCAATTTTCCGGAAGTTTCCCTGCCCGAACATCCCGGAGAACAGCGGCTGCTGCACATCCACCGGAATCAGCCGGGCGTGTTGACGGAGTTGAACGCCGTGTTCTCCGAGCTAGGGATTAACGTGACGGGCCAGTATCTGCAAACCAACCCGAAGATTGGATACGTGGTGATGGACGTGGACGCGGGAGAACGGAAGCAGTCCCTCCACTTGAAAAAACGCCTGAGCAGCGTGGCGGGTACGATCCGGACCCGGATACTTTTTTAGCCGTTTGGCAGGCGGATCTGGAAAACGGTGCGGCCGGGAGCGGAGTCCACGCGGATTGAACCGCGATGCGCGCGGACGATGCGCTGGACGATATCCAGACCAAGACCGGTTCCTTCGCCTACGGGCTTGGTGGTGAAGAAGGGCTCAAAGATGCGGCGCTGGGCTTCGGCGGGGATACCGGGGCCATTGTCGGAAAGTTCCACGAGGATACCCGTGGGCTCCGCGCAGGTCTTCACCGTAAGGCTGCGAGGAGTGTCCTTCGGCAGCAGTTCTACGGCATCGATGGCGTTATCGATCAGGTTTGTCCAGATCTGATTCAGTTCACTTCCGTTGGCGCGTATTTTGGGCAGGTTACCGGCGAAGTGGCGGTTGAGCTGAATGCCGTGTTTCAACTGGTGCTGGAACATGCGGAGAGTGACGTCAATGCCCTGCTCCACATCGACGTCAGCCACGGGGCTTTTGTCCATGTAGGAATAGGTTTTAACAGCCTGGACAAGATCCGAGATGCGGCGCGACGCTTCGTCCAGTTCCTGGGTGAGACAGAGAATTTCGTGGTCAGCGACCAGGATACGGAGCCCGAGGGTCAGGATGTGGGTGGAGGCGAGGCCGATGAGCGGGCGGAGACGGTCAATGGTCAGACCGGCATCAACCAGGGCGGGAGCCAAGTCACCAGGGATATCGACGGACTCAAGCCAATCGGAGAGGTCGGCCTCTCGGTCGGAGCGTTCGAGGGGATCGAGAATACCGAGAGTTGCGGCGCAATCGGCGAGAGACTCACCCAACTGCTCCATGTGTTGGCGGGCTTCCGCGGACAGTACCTCACCCCGGAAGGCGAGGCCATAACGGCGGCGTTCCGATAGAAGTTCGCGGAGGCGCGCGGCGGAACGGACAGCGGCCGAGGCAGGGTTATTCAGTTCGTGGGCTAGACCGGCAGCGAGGCGCCCGAGCGCAAGAAGGCGGTTGGCTCCCTCCTCCATGCGAGTGAAGCGGCGAGTGCGCTCCGTCATTTCCGAAACGAGACGTTGGGCCAGCAACGGGGCACGATAGACAAGTTCATGTAGACAGCCGGCATCCATGGCAGCGACGCGGGTATCCTGCGCGGCCCAGCCGCGGCCGGTCCATGTCTTCATGCGTGAAAAGGGGAGGATACCAGTGGCCTGGCCGGCGGGAGCGACAAGAATTTCATCGATCGCGTCGCGCCGGAAATGAATTTCGCCCGTGAGGACGATCATAAATTCCGTGGCGGGTTCGCCCGCGCGAACAAACTGCTCGCCAGCGGCAAGGGTGATCATGCGCATGCGGGCGGCCACCCAATGCGCCGTTTCCGGGTTCTCGCCTTCAAACAGCGGAAGGGCCAGGAGTTCTTCGGCGGTAACGATTTCAGACATAACCCGATCCTTTAGCGATTCCGCATATATTGACGAATGAAATAAAGCACGATGGAGCCTTCGCCGACGCTATTGGCCACGCGACGGATGGCATTGTCACGGACATCGCCTACGGCAAAAACGCCCGGCACGCTGGTTTCCAGCAGATAAGGATCGCGGCCCGCTGTCCAACCGGCCGGCCGCTTCCCGTTCACGATGAGATTGTTGCCGGTGAGAAGAAAACCCTTCCCGTCACGCGCCACGGTTCCTTCCAACCATTCGGTTTGCGGCTCGGCTCCGATGAAGATGAACAGAGCAGCGGCGGGAAGCGTCTCGGTAACTCCGGTGTCGTGGTGGAAAACCGCGATCTGTTCCAGATGGTCCGCACCCGCAACTTCGACTACTTCGGCATTGGGCACGACGGAGATGTTGGGAATGGTATTGATCCGCTCGACAAGGTAGTGCGACATGGACTTGGAGAGCGAGTCGCCACGGACAATCATACGGACGGAGCGGGCAATTTCCGAGAAGTGCACGGCGGCTTGCCCGGCGGAGTTGGCTCCGCCGACGATATAGACATCTTCGTCCTTGCAAGAGGCCGATTCGGTGATAGCCGCTCCGTAGTAAACGCCGGCTCCTGTGAGGCGGTCCATGCCTGGAACATCGAGGCGGCGCCACTGCACCCCGGCAGCGATGACCACACTGTGCGCAGCCAACTCCTCCCCATTGGACAACCGAACCACTCGATATTCTCCCTCCACCGTAATTTGCACGGCTTCGGCCGGCGCCAGAACCTCCGCACCGAAGCGGCGGACCTGAGCCACACCGCGCCGTGCGAGATCCGCGCCGCTGAGGCCCGCGGGGAACCCAAGATAGTTTTCGATGCGGGAACTGAGCGCAGCCTGGCCGCCCGGGCCTTCGCGGTCCAAAAGGATTGTCTTCAAGCCTTCGGTAGTGCAGTAAAGGGTGCAAGCCAGTCCCGCGGGACCGGCGCCGATAACGACGACATCGTAAAAACGGCGGCTGGGCGTAGTGTTGAGGCCCAGCTTGGCGGCCACCTGCGCCGTTTCCGGGCGTTCCAGGATGGAACCGTCCGGAAAGAGAATAGCCGGCATGGCAGGCGTCCCGCCGTCGAATGCCGCACGAATGCGCGGGTCAGCGACGGACGCCAAGTCCTCCAGCCAACGATACGGCACCTGGCTTTTGGCGAGAAAGTCCTTGAGCTTGTGAGTCTCAGGAGCCCAACGGGTTCCGATGACGAATGCGCCTTCGAAGCTATCGCGATTATTGGCCTGCCAGTCTTCGAGCTGATCGGACAGCACCGGATACAGGTGTTGGGAGGGCGGCTCCCAGGGTTTCATCAAATAGTGATTCAGTTTGACCTTATTGATGGCATCGATGGCGGCGGTGGAATCCGCATAGGCCGTGAGCAGTATCCGGCGTGCCTGCGGCTGTAAAGCGGCTACTTCCTGCAGAAACTCCGTGCCGCTCATCTGCGGCATGCGCTGATCGACAAGGAAGAGAGCGACGCGGTCGCCGCGCGCGGTGAGTTGCTGGACAGTCGCAACGGCTTTTTGCGGCGAATCAATGGCGAGGATGCGGTACTGGGCCGCGTAGTGCGCTTTTAAATCCCGCTCCACGGCGCGCAGAACGGAGGGGTCATCATCAATAGCGAGAATGTAAGGTTTTTTCATGGAGCTAGCGGCTAATCAGCCGCCCGAGAAATTCCGGCGCGGCGAGGCGCGGACCACTGTACCGGGGGACGGGCCCGAAGAGTTCGTTCTGTTCCCACGCAGTGCGGGCCGCAGTGATTTCGCCGGCAGTCCTGGCGACGAAATTCCACCACATGAGGATGGTCTCACCAAATGGCTCGCCGCCGATGAGGAGCAGCCGGGCTCCCGTAGCGCTGGAGATGCCGAGTTCGCCGCGACAGGAGCCAAGGTAGTAAAGGGTATCAGGATTCACATCCGTATCAAAGACACGCGCCGTACCGGAGGTGAGCAGTATTCCGTATTCGAAGGCGGGATCGAGCGGGAGCGTAACGGAGGCGCCGGGTTGCAAGTCAATGTCGACGCCAACGCCCGGGCTGAACTGACGCCCTGCCGACTCGGCGCCGAGATAACCGCCCAACACACTGGTCAAAACGGCCCCCGGGACTTCGGTGACAGGCTGACGCTGGGTGCATTGATAGAACGGATCGATGGAACGGTGGGCGTCGGGCAGCGCGACCCAAAGTTGGACGCCGTCGAGAATGCCGGAGTTGACGCGGGGCGTTTCTTCCGTATGCGCGATGCCTCGGCCGGCCGTCATGAGGCTGAGTTGGCCGGGGCGAACCAGGCATTCGCTGCCGAGGCTGTCGTTGTGTACGATTTCACCGGAGAGGAGCCAGGTGACAGTCTGTAAACCGATATGCGGATGCGGTGCGACATCCATTGGTTTTTCGCCAGAGAACGTGAGCGGACCGAATCGATCAAAAAAACACCAAGGTCCGATGAGGCGGCGGCCTTTCACGGGAAGAACACGATGCACCGTCAAAGCACCAAGTTGGACGGCGCGATCCGGAAGCGCCTCCATCACGGCCGGAGAGTCGGCGACGGGTGCACACTCCTGCGCGTCGGCTGATGGTAAGAGATTGCTCATAGACCTTCGTACTTCATTGTAGGGCGCGTCGTATGCGATGCTCGTGAACAGACGATGTATACGCCGCCATCTTTTCGCGAAGTACGCGAGGAAGTTCTACATCAGCTATTGCGCGAGTACCCTTTGGCAACCCTGGTAATCCACGGGCCGAACGGATTGGAGGCGACTCACGTACCCCTATTGCTGCAGGACGGCGTATTGCGCGGCCATGTGGCGCGAGCAAACCCAATCTCCGACGCCGGCGGCGTAGCGGCAGTGGCGATTTTCCAAGGGCCAGAGCACTATATCTCCCCGGGCTGGTATGCCACGAAGCAGACCGATCCGCGTGTGGTGCCAACGTGGAACTACATCGCCGTACATGTTCACGGCACGCTACGTACGTTTCGAGAGCCGGAGCGTCTGCGCAGGATTGTGGCAGAGTTGACCGAATCGATGGAGCAACGGCGCGAAGAGCCGTGGTCAATTGCCGATGCCCCGTCAGACTACATCGATAAACTTCTGCAAGCGATTACGGGTATTGAGATCCCAGCGGAGCGCATAGAAGGGAAATGGAAGGTCAGCCAGAACCGGTCGGCGGCGGACCGGCAAAGCGTCGCGGCGGCGCTGGATGGAGACCCGATGGGAGATGCCGTTAGGGAAGCTCTTTGATGCGAATGTTCCGGAATTCGACGTGTGCCTGATGACCGAGCAGAACAATATGACCGGACCTTCGCTGAAGGCCAGGGTGCTTTTTTAACACTTCCGGCTCCTGCACATCGTCCAAGTCCGCGTTCAGCACCGTGACGCCATTGAGCCGGATCGTGATGCGGCGTCCGTCCGCAATAATCTCCTGCTCGTTCCATTCTCCAGGCTTGCGGAGGAAGCCGGTGCGAGCGGGCCACACGTCGTAAATGGAGCCGTTGTACTGTTCCGGTTTGAGCTTGGCCGGACCATATTTCGGGCCGGATTGATCTAAAATCTGGATCTCCATGCCGTGAACGGACGTCTGGCCGTTGCGTGGTGCGCGGATGCCGATGCCGTTGTTGGAATCCGCTTCCAGCCTATAGTCAAGCCGGAGAACGAAGTTGGCGTACTCCTTCTCCGTCATCAGTTTTTGTCCGCCTTCGAAGGGGCAAACGATCAAGCCGTTCTTGACTAGGAAGCCCGGACCCATTTGGTTCACGATGAACCAACCATCCAGATTTTTCCCGTTGAAGAGAGATACAAATCCTTCTTCCGCCGCCAGGGGCAGCAGAAGAAGGAAAGGCAGCAAATAGCGCATATTAATCGAGGTCAAATCCGTGTTGCTTACGGTGGTGCGGGCCATCGTAGGTCTTGGCGGATTTGAAGAGTTCGTGGCGGCCGTCCGTGGCGTGTTCTTTCACCTTGCTCAACAACGCATCCCGGTCCGCAGCGGAGAGAGGCTTGAAGTTGCGGGCCAAGGCAATATCCGTTTTGAGCTGCGCCATCGTGGTTATGCCAACCACCTGCGTGGTGACAGGAAGACTGAGGCAATAGCGGTAGCAATCCTCAGCCGTCATCCCCAATTTTTCAATTAAACGGCCTTCCGTGTTGCCGCCCGCCAGTCCCTTCATACCGATGACGCCGACGTTTTTCTTGAGACAGACAGGGACCACTTCCTGCTGGAAACTGCGATAGAAACGATCCAGCAGATTGATGGGCATCTGCGCGGAATCCCAATCGAACGGCTTACCGAGCATCTTGAGATGGATGCGGGGATCTTTATGGCCCGTGAAGCCGATATAACGAACCTTTCCCGCTTTCTTGGCTTCGAGCGCGGCCTTCAGCCCGCCCTTTTCGAAAACCCAATCCGGGTCATTGTCGTAGACCATCTCATGGAATTGCCAGAGGTCGAGATGATCCGTTTGCAGACGGCGAAGCGAGTCTTCCAGATTTTTCATGGAACCGGCATAGTCCCGCTCGCAGTTCTTGGTCATCAGGAAGACATTCTTCCGTTTGCCGCCGGCGAGCGCCTTGCCCATTACCTCTTCGGAATGTCCGTTGTGATAGTCCCAGGCATTGTCGAAGAAAGTGAGTCCTTCATCAATGGCGGTATGCATGATGCGGATGGCTTCGTTGTCGTCTTTCACGGAGCCAATGTGCCAACCGCCGAGGCAAAGGATGGAGACACGCTGGCCCGTGCGGCCGAGTACACGGGTAGGAAGTCCCGTCGAAGAGGCCGCCGAGGTTTGCGCCAGGACTTCACGCGCGAGGGCTGCGGCGGATACCGCGCGGGCGCCGCCTTGCAAGAATTTCCGTCTCGATTCAGGCATACCGGCCATGTTATACCGAATCCGCGGTTATTGTACGGGGACGCTGACCTTCATGCGGTCCACCGAGCCGTCGGGAGCCTTGGCGGTAAGGATATAGTCGGTCGACCGGGCCGGAGTGACGATTGTGCATTGATTATTGCCGGGTTCTAGCTTGCCGGCCGCGGGAGGCTGCATGGAGAGGCTGTTCGCACCCTCCGTGGTGTAGCAGAGCTGGACCCGAGAGTTAGGCTGCACAGGCAGATTGCCGACAACGACGAAATTCTGAATCAGCACACGTTCCTTGCCTGCGGCGGCCTTCGGTTCCGGCGCACCGACACGCACGGAAAAACTTGCGGAGGTCTCGCCGCCCGGACCAGTAGCAGTTAACTTGTAGGTGGTGTCCTGCATGGGAGTATGAGAGACGCAACGATTAAAAGAGGGCCGGATGTCACCCTCATCGTAGGGCGTGAGAGTAAGAGAATCGACATTCTCCGTGCCATAGCAAAGGGTGAGGCTGGCGCCTTTTGGTACCACGGGCTGGTTGCCATAGAAATGAGTGATCTTCGGCAGAGGAGGCGCCTTTTTCGGAGGGGCCTCCGGCTTTCCGGCGCACGCGGCGAGAAAGATGACGAGTCCACACAGATAAACTTTCATGGCAAGGGTTCGATTCTCGCACGAGTGATTTTGTTTCCGCTGTACCCTGTGCTATTCTCTAAGAACGGACGTTGTTCGGGGACGTAGCTCAGTTGGTTAGAGCGCCGGCCTGTCACGCCGGAGGTCGCGGGTTCGAGCCCCGTCGTCCCCGCCATCTACTTACTTGTCCGTAAGCAATCATAAGAAAGAGTTGGGAGCGCAAACGCGCTCCTTTTTCATTATGAATCCCAATCCCGCACCCAAAATTCAGTTGATCAATGGCCCGGAGTACCGCGAAGGCTACGCCAACAGCGTGCAAGTACGGGCTAACCTGTGGGACTTTTTCCTGATGTTCGGGCTGGTGAGCCAGAGCGCCCCGGACACCGTGAACATACAGAACTTTCAGGGCGTCTATTTGAGCCCGCAACAGGCTAAGGCGCTGTTGAACGTGCTGCAGCAGAATGTCAGCCAGTACGAATCCGCATTCGGCGAGATCCACATTGAGCCGCAAGCGGCGCAGGGTACCGGCCCAGTTCAGTAACTGTTGGTATCAGCAACGTGCCCGGGGATCCGGCAGCGGAATTCCTTCGCGGCGAAACCCTTCGAGTATGCGGTTGACGACTTGCGTCCGGATACCGCCCCCCTGTGTTTGCCGAGGCACGCGAAAGGCAAGGCGGTATTGGAGATGGGTCGGCGTCATGCCAGGGTCGGCCAATAGAATAGGCGGAGGACTGGCAAGCACCCCTTCGGCGGCAGCAGCCGCTTGCAAGGCGATCTTCTCCACTTTTGCCATGTCCGCGTCCAAGCCGACTACGATGGGTACCCACACGCCGACATCCAGAGACGGCATCGAGTAGTTCAACAGATTGCCGGAAGTGATGGTCTTGTTGGGAATGACCACCATGCTATTGGCTCCCGTAACCAAGCGGGTGGTGCGCCAGCCAATGTCCGATACCGTGCCTTCCTCCTCGGCGCTCAGGCGAACATAGTCGCCGACAGAGATAGGTTGCTCCACGAGAATGTGAACACCGGCAAAGAGATTGGCCAATGTGTCTTGCAGGGCCAGGGCCACGGCTAAACCGCCAACGCCGAGGGCCGCCAAAACGGGACGTAGATCAATTCCCAGGAAACCGAGAAGGACCAAAAGACCCACGGAAAAGACCGTTGCGCGCGCCAACGTCCGCGACAGGCCCGCCACGGCAAACGGGAGGCTCTTGCGTTCCCCGTAGGTATGCATGCTGCGAGTGAGGAAACTGCTGAGCGCTATCGTCAGACTGAGGATCAGGAAGGCGACGACAAGGTTATGCCCAATCCGCTCGACCCGTACTGAGAATTCGCTGGCGCTGAGAAGCACATCGATCGAAATCGCCAGACACCAGAGCAACGTAGGAGTCCGGAGATCCTCTTTAAATTGACCGACGACAGAGCCCGGGTTCTCTTTGGCCGTCTTGTCCAACCGGCTCAGCAGCCAGCGCCGCAGAACCAAAGATGTGCAAAGAACCGCCAATACCACTCCGCCCAACTGCAGCCTCGCAAATACCAATTCCTGGTTCCAATACATGCTCTCTCCCATTATGAAATTAAGAGGCTGTCCGTTCACGCGTGTCATCATAGGAAAGTAGAGCGATTGCTACTTCATGATTTCTCTGCATCGAGTTTCCAAACGATTTGACGGCAAACGGCGCGTTGTCGCGCTGGACACAGTAAACCTGGAGATTGAGAAGGGTGAGATGGTCTCACTTGTCGGACCCTCCGGTTCAGGAAAGTCGACGCTGCTCAATTTAATTGGCGGGTTAGACCGGCCGAGCGAAGGCGACATTCGTATTGACGGAGCGCTGCTTCGCGACATTTCCGACGACGAACTGACTCGCATCCGGCGAGACAAGATCGGATTCATTTTCCAATTTTTCAATTTGCTGCCCACGTTGAGCTGCCTGGAGAATGTGTCGCTGCCACTACATCTGCGAGGCTGGCCGGCGACAAAAATCGCAGACCGGGCGAGAGAACTGTTGTCGCTCGTGAAGCTAGAAAAACGAATGGATCATCTGCCGGAGGAACTCTCCGGCGGAGAACGGCAGCGCGTGGCGATTGCCCGCGCCCTTTCCGTTTTCCCGCCGGTGTTGTTGGCCGATGAGCCAACCGGCAATTTGGATTCCCATACTGGAGTTGAGATTCTTGGCCTCATCCGTGAGTTACATGAACGGTTGGGCGCGACGATCCTGATTGTCACGCACGACCGAAGCGTAGCGGAGAGTTGTCCGCGGCAAATTGCGTTGCGCGATGGGCGCATCGTAATGGACCAGCGGCAATGAGACTTCTGCGGCTGATCAGTTGGCAATATGTGCGAAAGCACCTGCTGCGGACCGTGTTAACAATGGCGGGCATCGTCCTCGGCGTGGCCGTCTTTGTGGGCATGCATACGGCGAACCAGTCCGTGCTCAGCGCATTCAACAAGACCGTGGACCGGATTGCCGGCGCCACGCAATTGCAGATTACGGCCGGCGAGTCCGGATTTGACGAAGAAGTGCTGGAACGAGTGCAAGCCGTACCGGGCGTACGCGTGGCCGTGCCGGTCATTGAAGCCGTGGTCAATTTGCATCTGCAAAGCCAGAGCAACATTCTCGTGCTTGCGGTAGACATGACCGGTGACCGCAGTCTGCGTGATTACGATCTCGAAGAGGGCGAAGATACCGTAGTGGAAGACCCGCTGGTCTTTATATCGCAACCGGACTCGCTGATGGTGACGCATGAGTTTGCCGCCGCGAATCGCCTCGTCATCAACTCAAAGATCACGCTGGATTCTATGGATGGGCCACGAACATTTACAGTTCGCGGCGTGATGAAGTCGAGCGGGTTGACAAGCGCTTTCGGCGGCAACCTCGCCATCATGGATATCTATGCGGCGCAGAAAGTGTTCGGCCGCGGGCGTAAATTTGACCGGATCGATCTGGCTGCCGCGGAAGGTACCTCCGTACCTGCACTGCAACAGCAATTGCAAACGTTGCTCGGCGCCGGATTCGAAGTGGAGCCTCCTTCCGCACGCGGCAAACAGTTTGAATCGCTGACGAGCGTCTACGGGATGCTGGCGAACATCACTAGTCTGTTTGCCCTCTTCATCGGGATGTTTATCATCTACAACTCATTCGCCATTGCCGTGACACAGAGGCGGAGTGAGATTGGAATCGTGCGGGCTCTCGGGGCTACGCGGCGGCAGATTCAGAATTTGTTTCTGATGGAAAGCGCAATGCTGGGTTTGATTGGCGCAACGGCGGGGTTGTTGCTCGGCTTGGGCATAGCACGAGGGATATCCACATCGTTGGGCAACTTCCTTGGCGAGATCTATGGCGTGGCGCAGAAGGCAGAGGAGGTTTCCTCCGACCCACGATTGCTGCTAGGGGCGCTGCTTATGGGCGTTGTCACGAGCGTGATCGCAGCCTGGATACCCGCACGCGCCGCGGCGGGCGTGGACCCCGTGCAGGCTTTGCAGAAGGGGCGCTACCAGCAACTTTCCGAGGGAGAGAATCGCATCCGGCGACAGATCGCCGCCGGGCTTTTCGTGGTCGTTGTGTTCTGCCTGTTCTTCTCGCAGAACCGTGCCGTGTTTTATAGCGGCTATTTCCTGACGGTCATCGCCGGCCTGTTATTAGTACCTACGATTGCACTGTGGCTGAGCAAGGCAATCCGGCCGGTCATGCGATACCTGCGGCCGGTGGAAGGCGCGTTGGCGGCCGACAGCCTGATCCAGTCGCCGCGCCGTACCTCAGGGGCCGTATCCGCGTTGGCTCTTTCCATCGCCTTGGTAATTTCGCTAGGGGGGATGGCACGGGCCAGCTACGATTCCATTGAAGAATGGATGCGTATTGCTTTGAATCCGGACATTTTCCTGACGCCCACGCAGAACATCACCGACCGTAGCTTTCGATTCCCCGCCAGCATCGCAGAAGAAGTGAGCAAACTTCCTGGTATCCACTACACGCAATTCGTGCGAAATGCTCGCATGATGTACGAGGGAAATCCTGTAATGTTTGTCGCCCTGGATATCGGGAATCTGCGGCCTGAATCCCATCTGCCGGCGGTGGAAGGCGACGCGACGTCGATGTACAAACAGGCAGCCGAAGGAAAAGGGTTTCTGATCTCGGACAACTTCGCCGAGCTCTACAAGGTGAAATACAGGCAAAAACTGACTGTCAATACTCCGACGGGGCCTCTCTCCTTGCCTGTACTTGGCATCGTGCGTGACTACAGTGACCAGAAGGGATCCATCCTGCTGGACCGGAGCGTCTTCATCCGGCACTGGAGGGACGATACGGTAAATGTCGTGCGCATTTACCTGAATAAAGACACTACTGTCACCCAGATGCGAGCCCGCATTGAGGAGCGTCTGGCCGGCAAGACACGCTTATTCGTCTTTACCAATCAGGACCTGAAGGCCTACATCATCAAGATCACTGACCAGTGGTTTGGGTTGACCTATATCCAACTTGCCGTTGCCGTTTTGGTCGCCATTCTGGGAATTATTAATACCCTGACCGTCTCGATCACCGACCGGCGGCGAGAGCTGGGAGTCTTGCAGGCAGTTGGCGCGCTACGCAACCAAGTGCGCGGGACGATCTGGCTGGAAGCTGTAGCCATTGGCGTAATCGGTCTGGCGATCGGCCTGGTATTCGGTTCGGTGGCTTTGTACTACAGCCTGGAGATGTCGGCCCGCGATATCGCGGGGCTGCGCTTGGACTATACCTACCCTTGGAATATGGCCGCGGGCCTATTTCCGATCATTACCGGCGCCGCGTTGTTTGCGGCGCTCGGACCGGCCGAGCAAGCAGTGCGCGGCGGACTTGTGGAGGCATTGGAATATGAGTAAGTGGCCGTTGTTATTGGCTCTGTTAGCCGCGGGCGCCCAGGACGCTAGGCAGATTGTCGAGGAGTCGCAGAAACGGCATCGCTCCCAATCCCAGCAGTACGACGGCGTTCTGCAGGTGTTCAACCCGAACGGCAAAAATAGTGAGAAGCGCTGGCAGTTCTTTCGTTCCGGCAACTACGGCGATAGCAAGGCTCTGCTGCGCTTTGTCAATCCGCCGGAGGTAAAAGGCGTTGCGCTGCTGATTGTGAATCATCCCGAACGAGCTTCCGATCAGTGGATGTGGCTGCCGGAATTACAGCGGGATCGCCGCGTGGCGTTACAGGACCGTTCGACACGTTTCTTCGGCACGGATTTCAGCTATGAAGATCTGGAGGAACGCGACGTGAGCCAGAGCGATTTCCGCCTGCTGGGGGAAGAAACACTCGACGGGCATGCATGTTGGAAAATCGAGTCGACCCCGAAAAAAGGCAAGTTTTCGCAATACGGCAGGGTCGTCTCGTGGATGCGCAAGGACATTTACTTCCCGGTGCAATACGAGATGTACGTAAAGGAACAGATGGTACGGCGACTTCAGTACAGACGGATTGAGCGAGTCAACAATGTTTGGTCCGCGCTGGAAATGGAGATGTTCGACCTGCGGCGCAAGGGCCGGACAGTGCTGCGGACGGAGAAGTTGCAGTACAACATTCCGCTGAAAGATGAGTTGTTCACGCTGCAGGCGTTGCGGCGCGGCGAATGAAACCGCTGTTGCCGCTGTTGCTTGCCGCTGCGCTAGCTGGACAGGCGTATCAACAGCGCGGTTACCTGGATTTACGGACTACCCTGTTTCCGCAGGATGGGTTCAATGACAATGGGCACGTGATCGCCGACGCGCTGTTTCGCTATGAGGCATCAGCGAAGCTAACGCCATGGTTCAAGCTCAATGGAGCGATCGACGCCCGATCCGATACACACCGGCAGACGGAGCGGAGCGCCCGGTTTGACTGGCAGGACCGCGGCTTTCTTCGTCCCGCATTTTCGTTCCGGCGATTCTCCGCAACGCTACACAAAGGACCCGTGACGATTGAGCTAGGCAAGCAGTTTATTCGTTGGGGGAAGGCCGATATTTTGAATCCTATCGACCGGTTCGCGCCGAAGGATTTTCTAAATGTGGTCGACAATGAATTCCTGGGCGTGTTGGCCGCGCGGCTCACCATAGAAAAAGGCTCGCATACCTTCGATCTTGTGATGCAGCCAAGATTCACGCCCAGCCGTACCCCCTTACTCAATCAGCGGTGGGTTATTTGGCCGGCCGCGTTACAGACTCCGGTTCCCGTGGTACAGGGCGCTCCGGATCTCCCCGGCGGGGTACAAAGCGGAGCGCGATGGAACTATCTCGGCAAAGGATACGAGATGTCGCTGGCGTTCTATGAGGGTCACAATCATCTGCCTCAAGTGGATGCACGGCTGATTCCGGGGCGCGTCGAACTATTCAATCGTTTTGCACAAATGCGGATGTACGGGGGAGCAGGAGCCGTCCCTCTACCGTGGTTCACGGTGAAGGCGGAGGGGGGGTATTTCACGTCGACCAGCCGCAGCGCCGATAACTACGTTCTCTATGTGGTGCAGGCGGAACGCACTATTGGCGAATGGACGCTGGTGGGCGGCTACTCCGGAGAGCATGTAACCGCGAGTAAGACCCAATTCGACTTTGCGCCAGATCGCGGTTTGGCGAGAGCCTTCATCGGCCGCGCCAGTTATGCGATCGGCACAGACCGTACCGTCTCCGGCGAGGCGGCTATCCGGCAAAATGGCCAGGGGGCATGGGTGAAGGGGGAATACACGCAAACACTCTCGACCCATTGGCAAGCCCGCGCAAGCTTCACGCTCATTCGCGGCGGCGCCGATGACTTCATTGGACAATATCGAAGAAACTCGCACGCCATTCTGGGTATGCGGTACAACTTTTGACGTCTAGTCCAGGGCGCGAAGTTCCGCTTGTATTTGTGCATTTCCCGCGCGGCGCGCGTCCCACGACGCCCATGCCTGCCGCCGCCAACGCAAATGTTCCGCCGCACGGTCTCCCTTACCCAGGTTGCCGTATACCAATTGCAGCTGTGCACGGATCCGGCTCTGGCGAAGCGTATCCGGCAGGTCCCCATTGCCAGTCAGCAACTGTTCACCCGCAGCAGCAGCCTCCTCCCAACGGGCGGTTGCGACGAGGTGGGCGAACCATTCCTCCCCCGTTCGTCCCGCGCTGGCCAGAACGGATTCCGCATCGGCCACGCGGCCAAGGACACGCAGGGAAGCAGCCTGCAGCGCTAACGCTTTCGCGCGGAGCGAAGGCATCAAGGCCGAACGAACCGGAACCGTGCCCAGTAAGGCATGCGCTTCCTTCAGCAGTTCCAATGCCCGCTTGCCGGGAGGCAGTACGCGAGCCAGTTCCATGTCGGCAACGGCGAGTTCAACGGGTCCGCTGAGATTGTTGGAATCGGCATCCCGCATACGCGCAAACATCCCACGCGATTCTTCCAACAGGCTCCAGGCTAATTCAGGCTTCGCGATTCCCGGCTCCTTCCCGCCCGCATACAGCAAACCCGCAGCGTGAAGTGCCTGGCCCAACCGGCGCATTCTGATCGTGTCCTGTGATTGCCTCCGATAGATGTCCCGCCGAACGGCGAGGAGGGGCATCTGCATAGCTTCGCTCTGTTCCGGGAATCCATTCAGCCGCAGTTCCTCCGCCAAATCAGACTCGACTTGATAACGGGCCGCCCTCGCCTTGTCTCCAAACGGCCGCAACTGGGCCAAGCTCTTTCGAAGGAGGCGCTCGCTCTCGTCGTGCTTTCCCTGCAAAGCCAGGGTGCGGCCCAGATGCGTGATGTTGTAGGAAGCAACGACCACGTCGTCCATACCCGTACGGCCTTCCAGCAGCCGCATTCCTTCCTCGAGTACTTTCCCCGCCGCTGCGAAATCCCCCTCCAGCATCAGCACGCGGCCGTGGTTGGAAAGTTGATCGGAAAAACGCCGCCGTAGGATCTCATCTGAAGGATTAGCCCGGAATACCTGGCGGAAGAGGTCCACGGACTTTCGCTGTGACGCCAGCGCCTCGGGCACTTGGCCCAGGTTCTGGTACCCCGGAACCCCCTGCACTTGCGCTGCTTTCTCGTAAGCTTCGGCGAGGTCGCTCAGGATGCCGGGGTCGCCCTTTGCCTCATTGGCCAATCCATCCAGAGAGGCCAACGCTGTCCGCACCATCACCTCGCGGGCACGGGTTGTTCCCGGCGTCTTGCGCATTTCCCGGTCTACTTCGACCAGGAATTGATTGGCCAACCCTCTCACCTGTTGGAACCTGCGCTCCGCCTGCTGCTTCTCCCGGATCGTCAACACCATGCCGGATGCCAAGGCAATCGCTGCCATCGCTCCCGCCGCAACCGCCATTCGGTTGCGTTTGAGAAATTTCTGCAACCGGTAGCCCCAACGGTCCGGGCGGGCCAGTACCGGATAGCCATGCTGGTACCGTTCAATGTCATCGGCAAGTTCCGAAGCCGTCAAGTATCGCCGCTGGCGATCCTTGTGCATCGCTTTCAGAATGATGTTGTCCAGATCACCGGCAAGGGCCCTGCGAAGCCGGGTGTCGGCTGGATGGCGCCGGGAGGCGGCCGCGGATGGTTTTGTGGTGGGCTGCTCACAGATCACGTCCCACACGGCCGCCGGCGACATATCGGGAAAAACATGGGCCTTCACGCCGCTCAAGAGTTCATACAGGATTGCGCCCAGTGCATAGATGTCGGCGCCGGTACCCGCGGCCTCATTGCGCACCTGTTCCGGGCTGGCGTATTCCGGCGTCAGCATTTGGATGCCCGGGAATGCCTGCGTCAGCCCCTCCCGCATATCGCCCTCTTCGATAAGCTTCCCGATCCCAAAGTCGAGCAATTTGGGAATCCCGTCGACAGTCACAAGAATGTTCCCCGGTTTCAGATCCCGGTGGATCACCAGCTCCCGGTGCGCATAGGCCACAGCTCCGCAAATCTTGAGAAAGAGACTAATCCGCTGTTCCCAAGCCATGCCTTCGCACGCATGATGAAGCGGCCTGCCATCCACATACTCCATGGCGATGAAAGGTTGGCCGTCCGCGGTTTCTCCTCCGTCCAACAGACGCGCGATGTTCGGATGCTCCAGTCGCGCCAGGATCAAGCGCTCCTGCCGAAACCGCTCAAGCATATGCGGACTGTGCATACCTGCCGCCAGCACCTTGACGGCTACACGCTGGGAAAACTCCCGCCCTTCCCGATGCGTCAGGTAGACCGCCCCCATGCCGCCTCGCCCCAGCAGCTTCTCAATCCGGTAGTCGCCGATACGATGCCCGGGTTGCAGTTCCGCCAAATCCCTGGACTCACAAAGTTTGGCCGCCGCACTGCTGATCGCGCCCTGCAAATCGAAACCGCTCTCCTTCACGCCCAGCAAAGAGAGCACTTCCGCGCGTACCACGGCATCGTCGGCCTTTCGGCAAACGAATAGTTGCTGTTCGGCCGCGGGCAAGTCGAATGCCTCGGCGAACAGATCCTCCACCTGCGCCCATTGCTGCGCTGAGAGCTCGGTCATCGATCAGGGTCTCAGCCCTCTATTGTAGGCGGGAGGGCAAGGCGCACGCGCCGGCATCTGAATTCTTTACAATTCCGCTGCGCGGAATGGGCGGACATGGTGATTATTGCGACTCCCCTCGCAGTTTTCGATAGTAGACGGCCTTTTATTCCACATCGTGGAATTCATACCGCCGGCCGGAATTCGACTTTCCGGCTGCTCCCGTACAGAATCAGAATACGGGGGAAGATTCCACGATGAACCGAACTTTTGCGCTCATTCATACCAGTCCCGTCCTGGTACCCATGTTCACCGCGCTTGCGGCGAGGCACCTTCCCGGCGTTCGCGTGTTTCACATGGTCGACGAAAGCCTCATCGCCAATACGATTCGAGCCGGCAGTTTGGAAAAGGCCACGGTTCGCCGGATTGTGAATCAGGTGGAATCGGCTCGCCAGGCGGGCGCAGACGCTGTGATGGTCACCTGCTCTTCCATCGGGGCCGCTGTACCCGTCGCCCGGCAACTGTTCGACTTCCCGATTCTCCGCATTGATGAACGGCTCGCCGAAGAGTCCATTCGCCAGGGTCCGCGCATCGGCGTGCTGGCAACTCTCCGTACGACACTGGAGCCTACCGTGGCCCTTTTGGAGGCCACTGCCGCGCGTCTCGGGCAGCCCGTTGACCTTACGGCACATCTCTGCGAAGGAGCCTTTGAAGCGGTGTTGGCCGGCGATACCGCCACACACGACAAAGCCGTCGCCGCCGGACTACGGACTCTGGCCTTGTCAAACGATGTGGTCGTGCTTGCCCAGGCCTCGATGGCCCGCGTCATCGACGCTATGGGGGAAGACCTGCCGCCTTTGCCGATTCTCTCCAGCCCTGCACTGGCGATGTCGCAAGCACAGGAAACGCTGAACGCGATCTGATCCCGGAATGCCACGCCGTCATCTTCTCCTTGCGCTGCTCGTGGCGCTCTCCATCCTGACGTTTCTGGACCGGCTTTGCATCTCGGTGGCCGGCCCCCGCATGCAAGCCGAACTTGGCATCACGCCGGAGCAATGGGGAATTGTTTTGTCTGCTTTCGTGCTCTCCTATGGGCTCTTCGAAATACCCACGGGGATGTTGGGCGATAAACAAGGGCAGCGAGGCATATTGGCGCGAATCGTACTTTGGTGGTCCGCTTTTACGGCTCTTACTGGCTCGATGCACTCATTCGTTCCGCTAGTGGCCACCCGGTTTCTATTCGGTGCGGGAGAGGCTGGCGCGTACCCTAACATGTCTGGAGTCGTCCGCCGTTGGTTTCCGGTGCGTGAGCGGGCCCGGGCGCAGGGATATATATGGGGCGCCAGCCGCTTTGGCGGCGCGTTGGCTCCGCTTGTGGTGGTGCCTCTGCAACAGCTTTATGGATGGCGCGCCAGTTTCTGGATCTTCGGCGCCATCGGCGTCGCATGGTGTGCGGCTTGGTGGACGTTTTATCGCGACGAAGGAGCTCCTTTTCCGCCGGAGCCGCACACTGCGCCCGCCGTCCAGATGTTTCACAGTCCGCAACTCTGGCTGCTCCTGGGCATGTACGGTTCCTACGCGTGGGGCTCATGGTTCTTTTTTTCCTGGCTGCACACCTTCCTGATAAAAGGCCGCGGATTTAGCGAATCAGAGATGGCCGTGGCGTCGGCTCTTCCTTTTCTTCTCGGCACGGCTTCGAACATTGCGGGCGGTTATATCAGTGACGCCGCCTGCCGCCGTTGGGGCCTTCGCGATGGACGCTGCCGGGTCGGCGTGAGCAGCCTTGCCGTCTCCGCGATCGCATTGTTCGCCGCTGCTCTCGCGGAAGATCGCATCCTTACCGTCCTGCTGCTAACGCTCAGCTTCGCCATCATGGACTTGATGCTCCCGTCCGCGTGGGCCATTTGCCTGGATATCAGCGGCAGCCGCTCCGGCGCCGTCACCGGAGCGATGAACACGGCCGGCCAACTCGGCGGATTTGTCTGCACGCTCGTCTTTGGCTATGTCGTGAAGTACTTCGGCAACTATAACGCGCCGCTGTTCGGCATAGCCGGCATGCTGCTGCTCGCCGCGCTCCTGTTCTCGCGCATTGACGCCTCCAAACCCCTCTTCCCGGAAAACACCAGTGTCTAACCGAATTTACGCCCGCTATTGGATCGAGACCGCCTTCCCGCTTGCACAAGCCGCCGAAACAATGGCGGGTGAACAGTCGTCCGGCACGTTCGTCCGTGTTCCCGGAGAAACCGATGAACTTCGTAACCGGCATGCGGCTCGCGTGGAATCGATCCGCGAGTTGGAACCGGCTGCCGCGCCTTCGCTACCCGGCGCGCGCGTTCCGAAAAATGCGTCCCAATATCATCGAGCCGAAGTAGAGCTCTCCTGGCCGTTGGAAAATATGGGCCCATCGCTTCCCAACCTGCTGGCCACGGTTGCCGGCAATCTCTTCGAACTGCAGCAGTTCTCGGGTCTCAAGCTGCTCGATATACAACTGCCGGCCGCATTCCGGGACCGCTATGCCGGCCCCCAATTCGGCGTTGCGGGGACCCGCCGGCTGGCTGGCGTAACCACGTTGCCGCTCGTCGGCACCATCATCAAACCAAGCGTGGGCCTTTCTCCCGAAGAGACGGCCGGCATGGTACAGCAGTTGGCCGATGGCGGCATCGACTTCATCAAGGATGACGAACTACAGGCCAACGGTCCCCATAATCCGCTCAGCGCGCGCATAGCCGCCGTGATGCGCGTCATCAACAGCCATGCGGACCGCACCGGCAAACGGGTGATGTTCGCTTTCAATATCACGGGCGAAATAGATGAGCTTCGCCGGGGACATGATCTGGTTCTGGAGCACGGCGGTACGTGCGTGATGGTCAGCCTGAACAGCACCGGATTGCCTGGACTCACCGCTTTGCGGCAGCACAGTCAGCTCCCCATTCACGCCCATCGCAACGGGTGGGGGATGTTCGGCCGCTCACCTGCCATCGGCATGAGTTTCGTGGCCTTTCAAAAATTATGGCGCGTAGCGGGCATTGACCATACACACGTCAATGGACTGCGAAATAAGTTCTGTGAGACCGACGAGTCCGTTATCGCTTCAGCGCGCGCTTGCCTCACGCCCCTGTTTGAAGGTACGGGGAGAGGTTGCGAGGTGATGCCGGTCTTTTCGTCCGGGCAGTGGGCGGGCCAAGCGTTTGACACTTATCGGGCGCTGCAGTCCACGGATCTAATCTATGCGTGCGGGGGCGGGATTGTCGCCCATCCTGGCGGTATTGCCGCGGGGGTTCGCTCCATTCGCGCCGCCTGGGAGGGAGCCCTTGCAGGACGAACGCTGGAACAGGCGGCGAAAGAGAGTATGGAACTTCGGCAGGCCATCGAGATGTTCTCCAAATGAGCCGCCTTTTGGCCTGGTACGGCGACGACTTCACAGGCTCCACAGATGTTTTGGAGGCGTTGTCTTTGCAGGGCATCCGGTCCGTACTCTTCTTGCGACAGCCCCCTTCGCTCCAACCTTTCCACGACTACGAGGCCTTCGGGCTGGCCGGCAGCAGCCGGGGCCAAAGTCCTGTCTGGATGGAGCGGCACTTGCCCGCGGCATTCGACTGGCTCGGCTCACTGCAAACCCCTGTTGTGCACTACAAGGTGTGTTCTACCTTCGACAGTTCCCCGGAAACCGGTAATATCGGCCGGGCCATGGAGATTGGCCAGCGCGTGCTGCGCACCAGTTGGGTTCCAGTGGTAGTGGGGGCGCCTCCGCTTCGCCGCTACACAGCTTTTGGAAACCTCTTCGCTGGAGCCGGCAGCGAGATCCACCGCATCGATCGCCACCCCACCATGAGCCGTCATCCCGTGACGCCCATGCGCGAAGCCGATCTTCGCCTTCATCTCGCGCACCAAACCGCCACGCCCGTAGAGTTGCTCAACTGCCTGGAGATCCGCGACCCAGCGATTCTGGAGGCACGGCGCAATCAATCGCCTTTCGTTCTGATTGACGTCGTTGACGAACAGGCGCTGGCCCCGGTTGGAGCCCTGCTATGGACAGCCGCGCAACGGGAACGTCTGTTTGTCGTGGGATCTTCCGGCGTCCAATATGCGCTCGCCGCGCATTGGAAAAGGCCAGTCCGGCCGCAGGTGCAATTGAGCCCTGTCGAACAGCTTCTTGTCTTGAGCGGTAGTTGCTCCCCGGTGACAGCGGAACAGATTCATCACGCGCGCTCACACGGCTTTGCCGCGTTGGATCTGCTCGCCGGCGATGGGGTCTTGGAAAAGGCCGAGGCTGCCCTTCGGAACGGCGAGAGCGTCGTATTATATTCCGCCTCAGGTCCGGACTCGCAACGGTTTGATATAGATCGCCATGAGTTGGCGGAGCGCTCCGGCCGGCTATTGACCGCACTGCTGGACCGTGTGCCCGTTCGGCGTGTCGTAGTTGCCGGCGGCGACACCTCCAGTGCGGCGGGCGCCTTACTGGATATCGATGCGCTTACTTTTGTTGCGCCTGTCGCTCCTGGTGCGCCGCTTTGCCGGGCGTGGTCATCGAACCCCAGGCGGCACGGGCTCGAAATCATTTTCAAGGGTGGGCAATGCGGCTCACCTGCATTCTTTTCACAAGTCAAAGGAGATTTCTACAATCATGTCTAAGATCGCCCTCCTCGGCGCCGGCGGCAAGATGGGCCTGCGCCTCGCGGCAAACCTGGCCGGCAGCCGCTTCGATGTCCGCCATGTTGAAATCAGCGAGCGCGGCAGAGAAGCCTTACGGAACCGGGGAATCTCCAGTGTTCCGCTCGAAGAGGCATTGGATGGTGCGGATGCGCTGCTTCTCGCCCTTCCAGACAATCGTATTGGCGCAGTCCTCGCGGAGATCGAAGGAAAGATTGCGGCCGGCTCCATCGTCATCCTACTCGACGTGGCCGTGGCTCACGCCGGACTGCTTCCCAACCGGCCTGACATCACCTACTTCATCACCCACCCTTGTCACCCGCCCGTGCTGAGCTACGAAACAGATCCTCTGGCGCACCGTGACTTTTTCGGGGGAGAACATGCGCGCCAACATATTGTTTGTTGCCTGGCGCAGGGGCCCGAAGAGCATTACGCGTTGGGCGAAGAGATCGCCAGGACGATTTACAAGCCGGTTATGAACTCGCACCGGTGCACGGTAGAACAGATGGCAATCCTGGAGCCTGTGCTCTCGGAGACCGTCCTCGGCACGTGCCTGATGATGCTGCGCGAAGCCACAGATGAAGCGGTCCGCCGCGGGGTTCCCGAAGCTGCCGCGCGCGACTTCATACTGGGCCATATGCGCGTCGAACTCGCCATCGCTTTCCAGGAAAAAGAGGGTGCGTGTTTCTCGGACGGTGCGCTAAAAGCCATCGAACGAGCTAAACCCGTCATCTTCCAGCCAGACTGGAAGCGCGTTTTCGAGCCGGAGGCGATTGCCGAAAGCGTGCGGCACATTACCGATCCGAATAGCTAGCTCAACCGCCGTCCAGGGGGTACAGCAGGTCCACATTTGCCGGCGTCAACCATTGATGCTTGACGAATACTGCCTGCGGCATCGGCTTGCCCTGCAGTATCCCCAAAGCGAGTTTTACAAGTTCGGCGCCATATTTCTCGGGGAAATACGCCACGGAGCCCACTAGCCTTGTCCCGGCGCGCCGCAGTTCCTGCCTTGCGCCCAAGGTCCCATTCTGACCGGCAGCGGCGCAATAGTCGCCCCGTCCGATCTCCTCAAAGGCGCGCACAGCCGCAATGGCGCAGACGTCGTTCACACAGCCCACGAGCGTCCGGCGCGGCTTGACCTTGTGGAGATACTTGCGCACTGTGCCCAGTACCTGCTCCAGCGTACCTTTGCCGTCCAGACGAACGGATGGTATGGAATCCGCCGTGCTTAGCTCATCCCGGAGCCCATCCAGAAATCCCGTCGTTCGCAAGGCCAACAACGGTCCTGCTATCGGTAATTCTAATAGTAGGATCTGGTCCGCTTTGCCGTTCCAGTGTTCCCTTGCCCAACGTCCCATCGCCCGTCCGGCGATTTGTCCGGCTTGATAGTTGTTGGCCCCAAAGTAAGTCGCCCCAGGATGAGGGATTTCAATCGCGATCACGGGAATATCTGCCTCCAACAACCTTGAGGCAACGACAGGCGCTACTCGCTGATGCGTTTGAAACTCCATCACAAGTTCCACTCGCTCCCGGATCAGCAATTCCACATTGCGGACCGCTTCCCGCGCGCTGTAGCGGTTGTTCACAGTGATCATCTGGACCCCGCCGTGCGCTGCCGCTGCATGTGTCAGGCCGTCGGATACGGCACGGGAAAAGTCAGAATCGGTCTGAGCCGCGAACCCCAGACGGATCTGCTGCATGTGGGCAAAGCGAACCAAAGACCTGTATTCACCGCGTCCGGCGCGCTCGGCCAAGCCTCCTGTCACCAGGCTTTGCAACAGGCGGAATACGGTAGTCTTCGGCAACCCCGTCCGATGCACTAGGTCCGAAAGCACCAGCACCTCGCCTTCCCGGCGAAACGCCCTTAGTATCTGGCAGGCGCGAAGCACGGACTGAGCGCCGTCCGAGAACTCTGGGGGAATATTCCGCATAGCGGAATAATACCAATCATTCTCTTTGGGTAGGGCTGGTGGACGATTCACAAAACATCTCTAATAGGGGTATGCGCTTTCCTATGACCGTATGGGTTCCGGCACTGTTGGCCGTTGGACCGTTGGCCGGCCAGCCCACGCCCCATCGAGATGCCGTCTCGACAGTCCTACAATTGAGCGAGTCTTTCGAAAGGTTAGCCCAATCTACTTCGCGCGCCGTCGTACAGGTCAATGTCTCCGGCTATGCCATCACGCCCGAGGAAGGAAACAACGTTGCGGCGTTGACGCGGGAGCGCGGGGTGGGCTCAGGTGTTATTCTTTCCGCAGACGGCTATATCGTAACGAATGCCCATGTGGTCCGTTCCGCACAGAAGGTCGCGATAACGTTGCGCAGCAATTCCGCCCTGCCAGCGCAGGAAGACAGTGCACGCGCTATTCCCGCCCGTATCGTGGGAATGGATACGGAAACAGACTTGGCCCTCTTAAAAATAGAGAGGAAAGGTTTGCATCATGTGGCTTTGGCCAATTCGGATCTAGTCCGCCAAGGCCAGATCGTGGTTGCATTCGGGAGCCCTCTCGGACTCTCAAACTCGATGACCATGGGAATGGTAAGCGCGCCGGCCCGGCAGATCAAAGAAGAAGATTTTATGCAGTACATCCAGACGGACACGCCAATCAATCCGGGCAACAGCGGCGGTCCGCTGGTGGATGCAACGGGCGCTGTCATTGGCATCAACACAATGATCCTCTCCCAGTCTGGCGGCAGCGAAGGCGTTGGTCTGGCGATTCCGTCCAACTTGGTGAGGGCCGTTGTGGCTCAACTCACGGCCCACGGACGAGTCCATCGCGGCATGATCGGCGCGAATGCCCAAACGCTTACGCCGACGCTTTCGGAGGGACTGAGCTTGCCGGTAAGAAACGGGGTGCTCATTACGGATGTACTGCCTAACGGACCGGCCTATGAAGGCGGCTTGCGCATCGGTGATGTGGCAACCCGGATGAACGACATACCTCTTCGGAATGCCCGGCAGTTGGAACTCGCAGTCTTTCGTGCGCGTAGCGATCAGAAGCTCCGGCTGCATGTACTGCGGGAGGGCTCGGATAGGGAGATTGAAATCACCGTTGCCGAACGCCCCAACGCCAACGATGGCCTGTTGGCGAACGCCAATCCGAAGGAGAACCTGGTCCCGCAACTCGGTATTCTGGGCCTGACGGTCGATAAACGGGTAGCCTCACTTTTGCCTGGTCTACGGGAGCCCATCGGCGTCGTCGTAGCGGCGCTTGCGCATGAGCCGACGGCCTGGACGTCGCAGTTGGAGCCTGGCGATGTCATCCACGATATTAACGGGTCGCCTATTCCGACATTGGAAATACTTAGGCAAAAATTGGCTGCGATGAGTTCGGGAGCCGCGATTGTTTTAAAGATTGAGCGTGGCGAAACGATGCGTTACGTTGCTTTCCGCGCCGATTAGAGTGGATAGCTTTTCCCGGAGGCGGTAGAATTAACAGACTGTAGTTTTTCCCCGGGCGGTGTACCGCCTTGCGGACAAAGCGCAACATTCAATGTGCCCGGGTGGCGAAACCGGCAGACGCAACGGACTTAAAATCGACCCAAGGTCATTTTGACCAACTGCGATGAGTTGCTACAAATTACGATATTCTCTAGGAAAATCGCTGTTCTTCGCGTTGTTCGGCTCGTAGGGTAGCAGCCGTTCACAGCGCCTCGTGGCAGGTGGCGGGCACAAAAACGGGCACAATCTCTCATACGGATGGGCATGAATGTCGAGTCAGTTTGAGCAACACAATGAACCGAAGATCCAGGTCTTTTCGGCTAATGGGAAGATCGCTTTCGAATGCACGCCTGAAAAGGCAGTGGCCTACCTTAAGGACGGGCGGGCGATCAAGAAGTGTTCATCACTCCCCTAACGAGGCTGGCGAACGCGTCTAATATCTCGAACTGCCGCGCGTTCCGAATTTGCAGAGCTGGATTATGGGTGGCGGCGCTACGACGACGTCATGAGGAATCATGCGGCGGAGGTCCGCAAGATGGGTACACCAGTGTTGTCCGGGGATCTGCTTGGAGAGGAGGCAGCTTGAAGGTTCAGGTATTCAGTGATAAAGATAAATTCGCGTTTGAGTGTGATCCGGAAGAGGCAGTACAGTACGTTTCCCGTGGCCTCGCCGTAAGGGTCTACGAATCCAAGCCCAGTGATGGCGGCCCACGCGTATTCCACCTGCGGCTTGTGAAAACCCTCAACTCGCCGAACTGGATTTTTGGAGCCCCTACGATCCGATCTGAGCGGATGAGCAATGGCCTACAGGTGCACACGCCCAAGCGCGCCGCGAGCTATTTACGGGTGCCCGAGCGCCCGGCGAGCGAATGGATTGCGGATGCCTTTGAAGGTGTCGGTGAAGAGGTCGATCATGCGCAGCTCTGCTTGGCTATGGATGATGAGCGGTTCGTCCGGGATATGTCGTCAAAGCGAGCCGCATGCTTGGTGCTGTCTGTGATCTGGGGCTATACATGCGAAGAGATCAGCCGACTACTGGGCGTGCCGCTGCAAACAGTACACCAGAATATCAAGCTTGGCCTAAAGTCACTCCGCAAACTTTTTTCAGAAAAAAATCAAGGCGATATGGAAAAAACCGCCTGATCCAAACCTATTACTCATGAGGGGATGTGACTAGCCGGGAAAATCTGCCAACCGCAGACTGTTGTGCATAAAACTCGGCAGACTTTGGTCTCTATTCTCTACAGAGCGAAGATTCACGCCTCAATCATTGCCGCCGGGCACGGCTCGCGCATTTACCAGCCATTCCGGAGCGATTGACGAAAACCCAGTCGGCTCGCGACGAATGGCATTGAGTCCGACCCTGCGGCCAACAAATCAACTCGACCGGATTCCCGGTCCCAACCGTAGCCGGCGCAAGCCGGCTTTTTCATTTGGAGAATTTATGCCGAAGTTCATAGACGAGCGCGCGTTGGCCGCGGACCTCATGGTCTCGGTTTCAACTGTTCGAGGTTGGCGCTATGAGGGGAAGGGCCCGAAGTACCTGAAGGTCGGTGGGGCCGTCCGGTACAGGGAGTCAGACGTAATGTCTTGGCTGGACGCTCAAGTGGCCGGTGGGCGCGAGGTAGCTGTCAATGCCTGAGAAAAAGCTCTTGAACGAACGCGAAGTCGCCGAGCAACTCGGCGTTTCGGTGGCAGCCGTCCGCCGCTGGCGGCTGGAAAAGCGCGGCCCCGCGTGGTGCAAGGTTGAATCGCTTGTGCGGTACGAGCCCGCGGCACTCGAAGAATATTTACGGCGCCGTGTGGTGTCGGCACAGGAGGCGGCGTGATGGAAAAGACATGTGCAACCTGTCGGTTTTGGGTGCCGACGAGGGTAAATAAGGAGTTTAGGGGTGGGGGCGAGGATCCGACGTTCGGCTACTGCCGACCAGCGGGAACCGATTTCTGTCGGACTCAAGCCGTTCCGTGCTGGCCGGCATCAGCCATCGCCTGGGATCGCTATGGCTGGGGCCAGACCGGTGGGAAACTAACGACATTGGCAAGCTTCGGGTGCAATGCTTGGCGGGAGTACGGCTCCGACGGTGAGGGCTGATGTTCAACAAAGACGATTCAACCCCTGGAGGCGTCTCGTGAATGCGTTCATTCCACTGCCGGTGCTAGCGGCCGAAGATCTTTCGCCAGGTGCCAAACTCTGCTATGGGATCCTTTGCCGGTATGCGGGGCAAGACGGGCGCTGCTACCCTTCGATTCAAACGCTCGCCGAACACCTGCGAGTTTCGGCGCGGCAAGCGCGAAAGTACGTCTCCGAGTTGGTCGAGCGGGGATATGTCGAGCGCGAGCAATCAAGCGTGGGCGAGACAAATACCTTCCATTTTCTTTGGCGGGAAGAGTTCCGGGAATATGAGATACCCCGGAACGATCCTTCCGGGGCCCCCCGGAACGATTGTTCCGCCAAAGAGAGTCATCTGAAGAGAACTGAAGACTCTGACTACCGGGCCACGAATCGCGATTCTCGCGACTCGCTGGCCGGCTACAGCCAACTCAGGCGAATTATCGCGGAGGCGCTCGGCAAGGATCCGTCCGAATCGGCCTTCGGCAAGGTCATCGAAGCGGGCGGTGGAGAATCCGAAGGCGTCCTGGTCGAGGCGATCAATTCGGCCTACCGCCGAGGGTACGGCCCAGGAACGCCGAAGGGACCACGCACTGCCCGCTGGTTCGAGGTGACGATTGCCGACTTCGTGGCCCGCGGGGAAGATCGGCGGCCAGCCGCGCCGGCAGCAGATACACCGCAGATGGCCTCTTCGGAAACCGCCGAACTGGCCGAATCATTTGGGGGCGGATACAAGGCGGCCTGATGAACCAAGGCAGGGGTACGCCAATTGAGCAGAAACGGCCCGCCAGCGTATCGGCAGACGCCGGGGAATAGGCGAGCATAGGCCGACGGCAGAACGACGGCAGAACGGCAGCAAATTATCCCCGAGTATGGGGAGGGTTAGGCGAACACGGAACAATTTCCGGCGGGTAGGTGCGTTCAATCGCATCACAGCCGGCGACAACGAGTTTCAGCGAGAGGCGGCTTCGGCCGCCTTTTGCTTTTTGACGCGCTGAAATTCGGCGCGGTGGAGGTTTTGTGAATTTTTCAAACTTTGAGCGGGCGGCGCGAACGGCCGTTGTGATCGGACTTTGCGGGGTGGTGGAGCGAATCACTTTCGCGGGCATAGTTCTGCTGATGGCTCCCGTGTGGGCGCTGCTGGCTCTCGTAGTGCCAGACATTGCAGTAGGGTGTTTTGTCCATACCGGCCGGCTATTCGAGGCCAGCATCCGCGCCGCGGCGGAGGGCGCAACGCATGGGGAGTGAGAAGCTCGAATTACTGTTCCAATTCGTCGCGCAAGGCCAAGCGGACATCGACAAGGCAGCGGCTAGCGTCGAGCGGCTGGTAAGTGGAGCCAAAGCTGGTTCGGCTCCCGTAGATCAGCTCGGGCAATCGGTTTCCAAGGCCAAAGGTCTGTTGGACGACGCGGGGAAGTCGTTCGAGTCCCTGGGCGGTAAGATCCGTTCAGGGTTGGAGCAGCCCGTGCAAGGGGCGACGAACTCGCTTGATGGGCTATTTGGCGCAATTGGGCGCGGCGGTGCAGCCGTCGGCGCCATGGCCGCTGGGATCGGAGCCGTTTCAAGTGCGGCGTACTCGTTGGTGAAAGATGCCGGCGAGGCCGCCCAGGCTACCGTCAACCTGGCTTCTCAGTTGAACCTGAGTGTTGGCGCTACGGAACGGCTCCAGGCACAAGCGAAGATCGCTGGCGTGAGCCTTTCGACTCTCGAAGGTGCATCCCGCATGCTCGCCGCCGCGTTGCAGGACCCCGGCGGACAAGGTCTGCGGGCAGCCCAGGCCTTGGATAAGCTCGGCGTGTCGGCCGTTACGACGACCGGCCAATTGCGCGAGCCCGGCCCAGTATTGCTAGATCTGATTCGCAAATTGTCGGAGGTGCAGAGCGCGAGTGAACGATTGTTTCTGGCGCAAAAAGTGCTTCCCGAGGATGCCGCCAAGGCGTTGATCCCACTCATTGGCCGATATAAGGAACTCGAAACATCGGCGGATGCATTGGGCATCGGCCTGAATGAAAACGTTACGCGGAATCTCCAGAAGGCCGACGACGCGATCAACAAACTTGACATCGCTTTCGGCAAACTCAAGAAAACGCTGGCCGAGAAGCTCGCTCCAGTGGTGATTCCGTTTGTGGTGCAAATGACCTCCGCCCTGTCCGGGCCCGGGAGTCAATCGAACACGACGGCAGCACGTGAGTTCATCGATTATCAGGAACTCTTTGGCGGCAACGGATTCAATCCGCTGGGACTCAAGGGCGCCGGCCCGGAAAGTGGGGCCTATAACCCGCTGGGGCTCTTTGACCGGAAAGCGGAAATGTCCAGAAAGGCCAAAGAATTCCGCGACGCCTACGCCAAGACTGAATCCGGCATTCGCGCCAGGCTAGCGGATTTGGACGGGCAGTTGAGCGAAGCTGTCCGGGTCTTAAGCGGCGATATCGAACCGTCGGTCCGCACATCCAAGGTGTCCGAACGCGACAGGCTCACGACCGAGAAAGCGAGCTTAACGAGTCGGCTGGAAGCGTTACGGCGCCGTCCGGACACCGAGGGAATCAGGCTTGCTGTGGAGCGGGCCATTGAATCGTTCGAGCGTAAACAAGTAAATGCGTTGGCCAGATTCGACATGGATCTAGAGCAACGCATAGCCGGCCTGCGTAAACAAGGGGCATCCGATGTTGATCTTGACCGGGTCCGTGCGGCTGCCGGGCCGGAGCGAGATAGCCTTCTGAGCACGCAGTTGCGTGATTTCGAACGCGCTCGCTCGCAATGGCGGGTCAATGGTCCGCTTCTGTCACCGTATCTTTTCGATCAGTTGGGGCAGTCCGTCAGCGACTCGGTGCGCTTCGGATCTCAAGCCACGAGTACGGGAGATCTGGAACAAGCGACGAAGGTAATGGACGATCAATTCAAAACCTGGATCGACAAACAAAAGAAGCTCTTCGATATGAGCCGACAGGGCCGTCAAGCGGAAATTGAGGCCACAGTTCGGCTGATTGAGCTTTCTGACAATGAATACGATTCCGCACGACGGATTCGCGATATTCGCCTGACCACGGCGGAAACCGAGCTGGATCTCAAGAAGGCCAATCTGGACTATTCGGTCCGGATCGCCGAACTGGACAAGAATCGGCTGGAATCGTATAGGTCCACGGCCGCTGGCGTTTATCGCTCCATCCGGCAGCGCGGCGGTGGAGGCGTTCGCGATCTCCTGATCGGACAGCTGGACATCCAGGGCGAGAAGATATTCGCCAATGCTTCGGCGTCGCTATTTCAATCTGCTGGCGGCGCGTTGGGGCGGATCGGGGCGTCCATACCTGGAGCTGGTACGTTGCTCAAAGGCACGCTGTTCGACCCCGCCAATGCCCAGCGTCCAGTAGAGAAGAACACGGAGGCATTGGGACGCCTGACAAAATCGGTGGATAGCTTGAACCGGGTCTTCGGTGGAAAAGCAGGGGAACCCCGTGGGTTGCCCTTGAATGACCTGATTCGTGGAAGTGTGCCTGGACTTGGCCTGGACGGGAAACTTGCTGACTTCGGCAGTGACATCAACGGGCTGACCGGCCAAGGATCTAGCGCCGACAAGTTTTTCGCCAAGGCTTTCGGTGGATCGTCGGGCGGCGGCTCCAATACCGCCAGCTTCATGGGCGGGCTCGGTTCGGTGTTCGGGGCCGGCCTGTTTCGTGGTGTCGGCGGTGACTTTTCGATACAGACCGGAGACGGTACAGCCACGGCTGCGGGGACTGCTGGTCGGATCGGAAACGTCATAGGTTCGGCGGCGCTGGTGGCGGCTGGCTCCGCCGGCTTTATAGCTGGCGTTCACGAAGGCGGCGCGCGTGGCACACTCGGGGCGGCAAGTTCAGCTCTTGGTATTGCGGCCGCTATCCCCGGCCCGCAACAACCGTTCATTGCAGGAGCCGCGGCACTGGCCGGAATCGTCCGCACCTTGATTCCGAACCCGAAGGAAGTCTTCGGCAAGGAACAGGACGCGACACTGAATGCGCGCCGCTACGAAGGGCCGGCCGTGATCGACCGGTCTGGCGACTTCGCCGGCGGCGGCGACTCTGTCGATTACGACTGGCGCGGCCGGACACGCATCGTGAAACAGGTAATCAACCACTGGAACGTGAACGCGATGGATGCGCGCTCGATCATGGACCGAAAAGATGATCTGGCGGACGCGGTGGGTCGGGCTCTCGATGACGGCCATCCGGCCGGAACATCAGTGCAGAAGCTCGTCTTCGGGCCAGAGGGCGCGTAGTCAGGGTACCGGGCGGAGCCTGGCGGCCCGCCCCATCTCAATCGAAGTTATTAAGGAAAGAGGGTTTATGTCGTATCAAGATCGGGAATGGTATTGGAAGCGGGAGCACCTGTGGGTTGACCGCGAAGGAAAGCGCTGGGTAGCTGATTTGCTATATGGGCCCGGCAACCACGTCAAGGAAATCCATAGGAAGCGCGTCCTGGGCGCGACCGAGGTCTGGCCTCCGCCGCAGCCTCAAGACCCGAAGGTCATCGCGCAACAGAAGGCGGAGAAGGAAGCGGCGGATGCCAGAGCAGGCCTGCTGCAAGGTATTCAGGACGCGCTGTTAGGCGACGGCTCGCCTCTGGATTCGCGCACACGAGAGGAGATGAAGCGCCAGGTCGATTGGCGCAACAAAGTCGGCGGATAGGGCGAATTGGAACAGACCATCTAAGGCTGGCCATGCCGGACAACAGCGGTGGACCAGTTCTTTGATACGCGGAGGGCCCGGCCAAGCGCGGCCCTCCCCATTCGTGGGCACACGGCGCAAAGCGCCGACTGAGGAGGAAAAAGTGGGAATTACGATTAAGGGCGGCGGGCCGGATCCTGCAAAATTGGTAATTCGGCTCAAGAAGGGTTACACGCCGACAGTAGGGGATGCGCTGTACGCCGGCCAGCGGCAACGGACAGTTATCCTGGATCGCACCAAGCGAGGTGTTGACGCGCGGGGGGCGGCATTCGCGCCGTATTCGACCAAAGGGCCGTACTACTACAACCCCAATGCGAACCTTCGTTCGCTCTACAACAAGCGAAGTGGTTCATGGGCCGCGGACCGCAAAGAGCGGGTTGATGATCGGATCACAAAGAATACGAAGGCAGCTTCAAAGCGATTCCTGGGCCGCATCAGCACAAAGGCCCAGCGCAAGCAATCCGACGCGCCTCGACTGTCGAAGACCGGACTCTCCGTCGTGTTCGAGAGCTATGCCGCTTTCAAGCGTTGGCTCGGACGGACCACAGTAGACCTGTACGGACCTCGCGCGCCGCACATGCTGCAGAACATCATCGTGAAAGCGGGAAGCTATCAGGTGAAGGGAGCCGAGACGGAGGTTGGGCCAGATGCCGCCAATCAGCCGGCAACGGAAATGCGCATTGGCATCTACGGTCGAGAGGCGGCGCGGGCCAATGGCCACAACATGGGCGGAAAGAACCTGCCACAGCGGAAGTTCTTCGCGGTGACGGCCGCCGATCTCAAGGCTCGTGGCGCAGAAATTCTAGCTCGCATGCGGGCGCGCGTGCGGCTTTCGTAGAGCCGTTTGTGCGTACTCGCCTAGCAATTCCGGCCGGGGCATCCCGGCCTACTCATCAAACGGAGGCGTTCTTTATATGATGGGCGAACAGCTGAGGCCCTGGGCTAAACTCTCGTGGGAGTCCGCACGCGCCTACGCCGCGTTCCTCGAATACCGAGACCTCCACCGCGGGCGAACCCTGTGGAAAGCCCTGGCAAACTACCGGCACGTCAGGGAGCAACAAAACAGCACCAAAGGGGCTACCCCTAAACTATTTAGGGGAACGATCTTCGACAGGCCGCAAAGGGGGCCGAAGAAAGTCATTCTGCCCGGCTACTGGATACTCTGGGCGCGGAGGTACCGGTGGAGGAAGCGTGCGGCGGCTTGGGATCGGTGGATCGATCAAGTTCGGATGGGCAAGTTGTGACACGGGGACCTCGTTGGGGAGGGAGTTCGAGATCAAACACTAAATTACGAGATCGTTTTCCGGGAAGCCTAGACGCAGTTCTGCGGCAAGCCGCTGTACTCTTTCGGCCACTTGCCCTGGATTGGCGGCACTGCTTGGGCGGTAGTGGTGCCGATGGCGGTGTGTTGGACTGCCCAGGGGCATTGGGTGCCCAGTGTTTACCGCCGGTGGTTGACTGTTCGTAGTGGCCGTCAAGGTGAAAGTGGCAAGGAACGACCGGAGCGCAAGGATGTAGTGGAATGCGATTGCGATAGGTATACCATTGGAGACCGTGTTTGTCTCCATAAATCTGCCGGAGAACTCGGCCCAAATTATTGAGACTTTGGGGTCCAAGCCAAAGTTTTGGTATGGCGATAGGACGTTTCTTTTCAAGGAGACGCGCATTGGCACGGGCGAGGACTGGGCAGAAGTCGTGGCCGCGGCGATTGCGGAAGAATTGCAGATTCCTCATGCATCTTATTGGCTTGCTACGGCAAACGAACGTGGTACTTTGAGGTCAGGGGTGGTGACCCGCAGCTTCTGTTCGGGAATTGGCAATCTGGTACTGGGCAACGAATTGTTGCTGCAAGCGGATCCGAAGTACCAGGGCACCGAGATCTCAAAATTTCGGGTCGCAGATCATACTGTTGATAGGGTAGTTGAAGCCATCCAAGAAAACATCATCTTCGCCCCCAATTCTTGGACGGGCGCGAAACAACCGGCCGTGGACGTTTTTATTGGCTATCTACTGCTTGACGCTCTAATCGGAAATACTGATCGGCACCACAACAATTGGGGCGCGGTTGCGCTTGGTCGAAAATTCTTAATGCTAGCTCCGACGTTTGACCATGCTTCAAGCCTTGGGTGCCAACTCACAGACGAGAAGCGTCAAGCCAGGATAAGCACGCGTGACCGCGGATTCACGCCAGAGGCGTATGCAAAGAGGGCACGGTCGCGATTCTTCAACTCCGAGGGGAACAGCCAGAGGGCTTTTACAATCGATGCGTTCGCACGCGCCTGTAGGCATTCGGAAAACGCACGGGATCGGTGGCTGCAAAAGTTGGCCGATTTCGACGACAATGTTTTTTTAGCCATATTGCAGAGGGTGCCACCGGAGCGTATATCGAACGTTGCAATAGAATTCGCCAGAAGGATGCTTCTGGCTAACAAAAGGCTGCTACTGGAATTGGGGGGCGGCGCGAAATGACGCTTTTCTTAGCTTGGCAAGATCCGCGGTTGCGACGATGGTTTACCGTTGGACGGCTTGACGTCGCCGACGGATTGTACTCTTTCACATACACGAGGGGCGCGTTAAAGGCCCGCATGGAGGCCTCGTTCGAGCCCCTACCGGCATTTCCGAGTATCGAGAGGACCTACACGTCGGAAAAAGTGTTCCCACTCTTTTCGAATCGCGTGTTGCCCTCCAATCGGGCGGAATATGATGACTACCTAAAGTGGCTGAACATTCCGGAGACGGAAAGAGATCCTATTGCGATCCTCGCTCGCAGTGGAGGTCAACGGGCAACCGATACCCTGGAAGTGTTCCCTATGCCAAGCCGAAACGATTCGGGTTGCTACGAATTCCACTTCTTAGTCCACGGCCTGAGTCATATGCCCAGGGAGTCTGCTGAGCGTGTCGCGCATCTGAGGCCCGGAGAGCGACTGCTCGCAATGCGAGACGTTCAAAACGCAAAAGATGCCAAGGCGATTGCCCTTCGTACCGCCGAAACGCTTCCCAACGATGTGTACATCGTTGGCTACCTTCCGAGGTATTTTTGCAACGACTTTTTTGATCTTGCAGAAGGCGGAATCTACCCCGAAATCTCCGTGGAGCGCGTCAACTCCTCGCCAGCGCCGATTCAGTTCCGTTTGCTGTGCAAGGCGATCCTCCCTCCCGAGTGCAAGAAGAATCTTTGCTCACACGATGAGTACCAGTCTGTTTCAGCATCTAACGCTCTCGGCTAGACTGCACCTCAAACGCGATTGAGGAGCCATGCTGTCCGGCCCAGATGGGGCGCCAAGCCAAAAAGTGCCTGCGCCTCATGCCACCGACCATCGCAGAGGGCGATGCTGCTACTTTACCCTGCTTTCGCGAGTCCAATACGACACGGTGCTAACCGAAGCGTTAGCCAGATCGTTTGCGGTCGCGAACTCCGCGCCGAAACCTCCAGGTACGGGGCTTTTCCGGTCGCGCCGCGACAACAACGCTTCAAGACGCCACACCCACGGGAGTCTCTATCTCTGACATTTTCCAAGCCGCCGAGGATTTCACGGTGTTAGCTTCCATGACGCTTACGACTACTTTAACCATCGCCCCGTGAAGCCTGCGCCGTAAGCGTCCGCTATCGCCCCGGGAAGGCGATAGTCGCAATACGCGGCCCTGGATGTAGTCAGCAGTGGTATTGGATGCAGATCAGGGATGGCCTCGTTTACGATCCTAAGGGCTAATGGCCGGAGAGACACCGGGCTCGCGCATCGCGAGGTACTTGGAGATCGTGCGTTGACACCCTACCACGCGCCTGCTAGTCAGACTCGGGCTAACCGCTGGTGTTCCGCCTCCTCGGGGATGCGTGGCTCAAGCTCCGGCCAGCGGGTGAACTCCTCGTGGGTGACGTGTCTCTGAGATGGGGCCGGGCACGAGGACCTTATCGACAAAGGGCACGGGCCATTCCGTGGGTCCGTGTGATTGGCTGAGGGCCTCGGCTACCGCGCAGTAGAGCGATTGCGGATCCGTCATTCGGATCACCCCGGAACGGCTGGTTGGCACGGCCATTTCCAGTAAACGAGCCTCACCCGGCCGTGATATTGCGGGCGATAAAGAGGGAGAGAATATCAACAACTGCAACGGGCTGCGCTTTGGCTTGGATCCATGCGCAGATTTTCACGCAACGGGACGGTTGCATGAAGTTGCCCTTCCGAAGCAGAGCAGGGAAGCGCAGCAAGGCTAGGAAGCGGAATTGGGCGCAGGGCCAGGACGGCCACGCAGTTTTACCCTTCGCAGGGTCTCAGCGACTGCATAAAGATGATCCGCCTCGATCCCGGGAACTGTAAACACTCTCCCTGTTCGCACGGCGCAGAAATCGAGCCAACCATCCGCGAGCTGACTGCCAATCCACATGCAGAAGTGGATGCCTGGAATTTGGAAATCGTAGCATCGGATCGCTCCTAGCCGCTGCTGCAACGACGGCAATTTGACGAGTTGCTCCGAAATTGGGTTGAGGACGACGCGGATGCCGAGCGCTATAGATGGCGGCAAGGCCTTCTCGTCTTTGAGGTAAGCCGCTAGGGCCTGTTCATATGAGCCAAGATCGATTCCGATAGCTTCGGTTTTGGAGAGCTTCCAACTCGCTACGGCAGCCCGCCAGAAGACGCTCAATGCAAAATACGCAATTTGGTCGATTCTCGCCGGCCCATTCATCAAGGTAGTGTCGCCGACGCGGACTATCGGGTTGCACACGTTTTGAACGTAGGCCTTCAGCTCGAATTTACGATCCTGCCTTCTCATCTGGCTAAGGGTCCATCGCTCACCGCGATTATTGAACAGGTTCTCGCAACCAGCGCATAAAAGGGCCTGCTTAGCCTGTCGGGAAGTCGTGATTACGCATGTTTCGCTAATCAGGGCTGGATTTCGGTTCTTTCCAGTGGATGCCCGTATATGACGGTAGACTTCCGCTGGAATCAAGTGGCTCTGCAGCAATTGAGCTGAGATCCCGCAAAGGCGACATGTCCCCATGGCATCCGAATATGCGCCTCTGATATCGAGCAGCCGTCCAGGGCTAGTCAACATCACGCTGTGAGCTTTTCGCTCGTTTCGCCGCAGCCTTCGCAGACCGCGCCTTAGCCGCGGCCTCGCTGGCCTTCTTCGCCCTGGCCGAGCGCTCCTCTGGCGTCATGGTTTCGAGCGAGCGTTTCCCGCCGATCTTGCCACCCTTGGCACCCTCTTTTCGGAAGTAGTTGAGCGCTTCCTCGGGGAGTTTCGATTTCATCCTTCTACCAACAGAGTAGCGATTGGCCAACTCATTGAGCAAATGAACTTAAGAAATCCATTGACACCTATAGGGGGTTTAGATAACAATGGTGTTCAGAACGACGATACGAAAACGTCGCAAAACATCGAAAGCACCTCAGGAGTCACCATGAACAAGGTCTTTACACTCACACAAGCCGAATGGAACATGCGGGCCATCCAGGTGCGCATTAACAGGTTGGACAAGAAGGGGCCGGCCGCCTCCACCAAACGGGCGAAGTCCACCGGACCCGCAGTCAGCAATCGCTAGGAGCACCGCATGAGAGCCATTGGCTACGCGCGAGTCAGCACCGATAAGCAGGCGGATCACGGCGTTTCGCTGGATGCGCAGGCGGAAAAGATCCGCGCGATGGCCGTGGTTCAGGGTGCCGAGTTGGTCGAGGTGATCGTGGACGCCGGCGAAAGCGCGAAGTCGTTGGGGCGTCCTGGATTGGCCCGCGTGCTGGAGCTGATCGACGACAGAGCGGTGGACGTCATCATTGTTGCGAAGCTCGACCGCTTGACTCGTTCCGTGAAGGATTTGGCCGAACTCCTGGAACGATTGAACAAGCGGGGCATCGCTCTCGTGTCGGTTGCTGAGAGCCTGGACACAGGCAGCGCGGCCGGCCGGTTGGTCCTGAACATCATGACCGCGGTCAGCCAATGGGAGCGCGAGGCCATCGGAGAGCGGACGCGGGACGCCATGCGGCATAAGAAGGCAAAAGGTGAGGTTGTCGGTACGGTGCCTTTCGGCTATCAGCTTGCCGCTGATGGCGAACGGCTCGAACCAAACTCGGCGGAACTGGCCATTGTGGCAAAGATCCGCCAACTGCGAACGCACGGATACACTCTCCGCGCCATCGCAGATGCGTTGAATGCAGACGGGCTGACTACGCGGCGGCGCACGCCTTGGCGCATTCAGTACGTCGATTCTGTTCTCAAATCCAAAGCTGCATAGCGAGGCAACAGCATGAAGCACGAGGCGATGGAAGCAATCGCCCCGGATCGGTGCGCCTGCGCCAATCCGGCCAGCGAAGATTTACGAAGCACGGACAGCTCACTCTCCGTCCAGGTGGCATTCCTGGCACGGGTTGACGGTCTGCTAGACCGTTGGGCATCCGTTCGGAACGAAATAGACGCGATTTCCAGGGCATTTGAAGGTGCCCTCGGGATCGCCTGGGAGGCCTTCTCGGATCAGGCCAAGGAGCGAATCCGAAAGCACCTGGCCGCGCGATCCGAACTGCCGTATGGCCGTGACTACCTCGCGGAACTGGTCGCTGCGGTCTCAACGCTTGAGGAAAGCCGTCAGGCGCAACTACTGCACGAGCTGAGATCCGGCGAAATCGATCCGATGCTGGCAGCCAAATGATGTTCGTTCCATCAAAAGGAGAGGTCGTATGGTAACGGTTGCAGCGCCCGCTAAGGAATCCCTGGAAGCAGCAATGCATGCCTTCCTGGAAATGGCCGACGAAGTGGAGGCAGGCGTGATGGCGGACGCCCTCAAGTACTGGCTCGAAGTATACCCGCAGATCGTTGACCACGACGAAGAGCTGACAATCGCGATGGCCTTTCAAACGGCAATCAAGAACTTCTATGAAAAGCCAGAAAGTGAGCGCGGTTAAATGGCCGAGCACCTCTCAGGCAGGAGCTCTTTAACCTGAGCGCCGCGCTCCAAGGGTTTGCCCGAATGGCCGACCGTGAGGAGTGGCTTTACATGTTCGATGTAATGCGGCACTGAACGCCGAAATAGCCGGGAGCCAATCATCGACGCGATTTTGTAATCGGCGAAGCAGTTGATGCCGCAGAGGCAGAATAACTATCCAAACTTTCCAAGGAGACCACATGAACAACGTCACCCGTTTCACTGACGAAACAGAGTTGCTCACGCCACACGAGGCCGCAAAGATTCTTCGAGTTTCGGCCGGCTGGGTACGAGACCATGCGACCCGGCGCGCGCCACGGCTGCCCCACGTGCGACTCGGTCGCTTGATTCGCTTCCGTCCGGCGGACCTCACAGAGTTTATCAATCGGTACTGCACGGGAGAGTAGATGCAACTACAACCAATCTCAGATCAACAGCGCGAAACACTGTTCGCCAAGGTACGCGGTATGCCAAGAAATCGACACCAACACGGCCGCGTTGAGCCGGTTGGAAAAACGGAAAAGAAATGGAGAGGGCATTATTATGTCTATCTCCTGGAAAACGGGAAAGAAAGAAGAGCCCATAAAGTAGTCGTATTGGGACTCAGATCGGAACTCACCAAAGGCCGGGCCGAGGCAAAACTGCGCGACATAATTGTCCAGGCAACCTCCCAACCCAGCAGATCCGAAGCAACCTTGAAATGGTTTTGGGAGCACCGCTTTGTGCCGCTTCGAGAGCCAACCTGGAAGGAATCATCACGCTCTGAACTCATTTCTAATGTGGACAGGTATGTGGTGCGCCAACTGGGCGAAACGTTACTAAGTAAATTGGACAAATTCACGTGTCAATGCCACATCAATACGCTGGCTGAAAAGTACTCCTATTCAGTGGTGGAGAAGGCCAGAGTGTGGTTGCGCGCGATCTTGGAAGAGGCTGTTGATCAGGAGTACATCGCCAAGAACCCGGCACGCAAGCTGATTATGCCGGTCAGCAGGAAAGAGAGTACACGGATTCTTACGGTGGAGGAAGTGGAGTCGCTGGTATCACACATGCCAGGCCGATTTCAGCTTGTTCCTCTTTGCTGCGTAGTGCTGGGTCTGCGCGCCGGCGAAGTGTTGGCCCTTCGCTGGAACGATATCCAGAACGGCACGGTACGGATCGATGAGGGTATGCGCTACGGCAAGATCTATTCCCCGAAGACGGCAACCAGCAACGCCACCGTATGCCTACCATCCTGGCTGGAAGAAGCGCTGTGTGATCTGCGGCGCACATCTAAGCACGCCGGCGAGGAGGCGTTCATCTTCCCGAATTCCAAAGGGGGCGTGTGGGGGCTGACGAACTTCCGCAACCGCGTTCTTAAGACGGCTATTGAACGGATGAATAGCGCTCGCCTGGCAGATGGCCTGCCAGAGATCAAAGACATCACGTTCCAGGCCATGCGCCGCACAACTGGAACGATGCTGAACGCCGTCGGCAACATCAAGGACGTGCAAGCACACCTCCGGCATGCCCAAGCCAGCACAACGCTGGGAATTTACGTCAAAGCAATCCCCGAGAGCGTGCGGGATGCGGTCGAGCGGCTGGGTGCGAATTTTAGGCCAGCGGCCCGCGATTGCGAGTAGTAGAGGCAACATGCAAGCAAAAGACGGGAAATCCATGCGCCTGCAAATCGTAGGTGGGCGAAAACAGCACTGGGTTGGGACGTTCAAGGCCAAGGCAACTACGACGCGCGGCAAAACCGTAATGGTCGAACGGGCGCTAGCGCTCGGCAGAGTCGATCAGGTAGACATGGCCGACGCAGAGGAGCGACTCAACGCGGCAATCAAGGAAGCCGACAAGGCCGAGCCAATCACCGTGGATGCCGGGGCGCGGCCCACCGGCCTGCAACACGGCTCATTGCGTATCTTCAATAAGCGCAACCCAACATGGAAAGGCCGGTATTACGAGTACCAGACCGACAAGGACGGCATCACCAGGCGCAATCAACGAACCATCCTGATCGGCTCCGTAGACGCGATGTCCAAGGACCAAGCCCGACAGGTGCTTAATGCTTTCATTGCGCGCGCAGAAGGTGCGGAGATAGACCTTGCGGAAGTCCTGGAACTGGGACCCCCATCAGAAGGATCTACGACCGCCGGAGGCGCCCCAGAACAGGCACACGGGTCGATGGATCTGGATCCGGAAGCGGCTCGCCTGTTCGCGGTGGTTCAGCTTGCAATGGGCAAGAATGCAGACGCATCAGGCAAGACATTGCGGTGGTTCTGGGAGCATCGATTCCGGCCGCTGAAAGAGCCTTCGTGGAAGGAATCCAACGCCCCCAAGATGATCTGGTCCATTGAGCACTATGTCGTGAGGCCATTCGGAACAATACCGCTGGAAAAACTGGAACGCTTTGCTCTCCAGGACTACCTGAACCGGCTCGCGAAAACACGGTCGAAGTCCGTTGTCGCGGTCTTCCGGACTTACATGAAGGCCATTCTGGATGAGGCGGTTGAGCAGGGCTTTCTCACGAAGAATCCGGCTCGCATCCTGACGGTACCGAAAACACGCAAACAGCAGAGGCGTGTCCTGACAATGGACGAAATTGCAGCCCTGCTATCCAGCATGGCCGGGCGAGACCGCCTGATAGTGCGGATGTTTCTCGTACTCGGCCTCCGGCCCGGGGAACTCTTCGCGCTTCGCCGCAATGACCTAAGCGGGGGATACCTGCGGATCGATGAGTCACTCTCACCCCTGGTAGGGATTGTGGAGCCCAAAACCGACGCTAGTGCTGCCAGCGTGTGGGTGCCTGCCAGCTTGGCTACGGAGATAGAGGGCTGGCTTAACGATCTGTCCGACAAGCGCCCGGAGGCGTTTCTTTTTCCGTCGGAGAATCGCGAGACTCCGATTGCGGCCGGCAATTGGTTGAAGAGAGTCTTAAAGGTCGCCGGCGCCGCTGCAGCCAAACGTTGGGTAGAGCTGGGGAACGAAGCTCAGCCGGGCTTCTTAGATGGACTGACGCTTCAATCGCTACGCCGAAGCTGTGCGACGCATTTGCAACACCTGGGAAGCGTCAAAGACGTTCAGGGCCATTTGAGGCACTCCAGGCCGGACATCACTGCCGCGGTTTACATGCAAGAGATTCCGGCCAGCGTTCGCGCGGCCGTCGAAAATCTGGACGCACAGTTAACACAACAGCGGATGCCAGACGCATCCGAGTCAACTACTGAGGGGGAAGATGGCGGTTTATAAGCGTGGAGGAGTCTGGTGGTACCGATTCCGGTGGCACAACGAAGAGGTCCGGGAGTCTTCGAAGCAGTCAAACAAACGAGTTGCCGAACAAATGGAGGCGGCACACAAGACGTCTCTTGCCAAGGGCGAGGTCGGCATCCGCGAGACAGCGAATATTCCTACCTTGAAGGAATTTGGGAAGGAATTCATGCGGGCAATCGAAACACCTTGCGCTGAGAAACCGAGAACTATAGAGTTCTACCGCAGCCGGTTCGAGGTCCTGGCGCAGTCTGAGCTGGGCAATCGACGCCTGGACCGCATTGATGAAGCCGCGGTTGAAAAGTACAGGCAGGCACGGGCCTCATCCCAGTCCAGACGCAAACTCACCTTGGCGCCGGCATCGGTCAATAGAGAGCTGGCCACACTTCGGCGTGCACTTCGCCTGGCCCAGGAGTGGAAAGTCATCATGCGTGTGCCGAGAATCAAGCTACTCCGCGGAGAGAAGAACCGTGAGTTCGTATTGCCCCATGAACTCGAAGCTACCTATCTGGCGGCTCTCCCCTCTCCGCTCTGCGAAGTCGCAGTTGTGCTCCTCGATACCGGCCTGCGCCTAGGCGAGCTGCTATCCCTAGATTGGCGCCAAGTTCAACTTCAACCTGCCAATGGTGCTCGCTTCGGCTACGTGACGGTTCTGTCGGGGAAGGCAAAGAGCAGCAAATCGAGAAATGTCCCACTGAGCGCGAGGGCAGTTGAGACTCTCCACCGACAAGGCTCCAAAACCGCAGGTTTGGTATTTCAGCGGCCAGATGGCGCACCTCTCGAAGAGTTGCTCCTTGGGCAACAACAGGCGCGCGTGCGCAGACACTTAAACCTCCCCGGCGATTTCGTACTTCATTCTCTTCGCCATAGTTTCGGGACGAGGCTTGGTGAAGCGGGCGCAGACGCCTTCACAATCATGCGCTTGATGGGTCATTCTACGGTGACAGTTTCTCAACGCTATGTTCATCCGTCTCCAGAGGCGGTAGAATTGGCATACGAGCGGTTGATAAACCTGAACTTGAAAAAGGTACGCACAATTCCGGGCACAAGGCCGGATAGTGAAACAGGAGCAGCTGGCTAAGTGGTTTGTTTTCAATGTGCCCGGGTGGCGAAACCGGCAGACGCAACGGACTTAAAATCCGTTTTTCCGCAAGGAGAGTGCGGGTTCAAGTCCCGCCCCGGGCACCATTCCAGATCTGGGAGCGCGAGGATTTACGCATATCGCATCGGGTCCGATCGTCACTGGGCGCACGCTATTTCTCCCGGTAAATCCAGACTGCCGCAACAGCAATAATCCTTCGTCTTCCACCGCACTTACGTACGGCTGGTAAATCTCTTCAATCACCAATGAGCGTTGCCTGGAGAAGTAGTCCTGCAACGAATACCAGTTCCCTGCCGCATCCCGGTGCGTTTGGCTGAAGTGATAAAAAACTAGCGGCTGTCCATCCACGAGCATTCGCCTCCCGAACCGCTCCAAACGTCTTCCATTGACATTCCATGGCGCGAGGTTGTAGCCAGGATGTTGAATGACATGAACGCCGGCAAATCGTGCGGGCCAAGAATTCAAATACCCCTGATTCATGAATCGCCCATCCGCGGTGGGGCTTTCACCGCACCAGCCAAGGCAGTCCGACCGCCATTCTCGCAAGCATCGCAACGCCGTCTCATTCGCTCGAAAACAAAGGAATCCCGCGTTATACACGCCGTATCGCCTCTGACTCAGGTGTTCCTCGCTAAAAGAATGCGGGGAGAGGCCAATCGAGGCGCTTCCAATCTCCGACCATACATCATCGGGCGGTGCATAAAACCACGTATCGGCGTCAATGTAGGCAACGCGGCCGCCGTATGGCTTTCTCGAAACAGTGTCATGGAGAAAAGCGGGCTTGAGTGTGGCATAAAACTCCCAATCGCTGCGCGTGTCCCGGCAACGGCGAAGCGCGCCATCCCCGTCCACCAGGGCTTCCTTCGAGACCACCTCCACCTGCCCTGCAAACACCTCGCGCACGATAGTCCCGCACAACTCATCAAGAGCCAGTATCCGTATGGATCCTGCGCGGTCATAACGGCAAAGCGAACGCAACATCGCCAATCCGCGCGCCAAATATTGCGAGTCGAACTGTGTGCAATAGGTGACGCGTCCGACGCTCATGCAACGGCCGATGCCAGCAATCGTAGGCGCGCGGTCAACCGCGCTCTCTCCGCGTCCAGCACGGACTCTGGCTGCGCCTGCCACATCGTTAACCGACGCCGGACGCTCTGTACCGCGTCCGCCATATCCTCCGGCCGTAACCCCCGAAAAAACGAGCGGGATAACCACGCCGACGTCGCGGACAGCCGCCCATATTGGGCTAACACCAGGTCCGGCGCCACCGGCAACGAATCATCACCAGGACGTGCAACTCCGCCAAATCCAAAACGTAACCCGGCATCCCGCACCACATCGGCGATCCGCCTCATCGCATCGGAGACCACAACATCGAAGTGGTTCGACATCCCAAGAGCCAAGTGCAGATCGTTCAGGCCCACCATCACTTCGGACACTCCATCAATCCGCACAATGTTCGCCACACACTCCAACGCTCCTGTTGTTTCCAGCAGCAGAACAGCCGTCGCCCTGCCGTCCAACAAAGACACGAAACGTTCCACCTCCCAAACCGAGTGAAACTGCGGCAACATCACTACATGAGCGCCTAACGATATTGCGTGATCGATCTCCCTTTCAGATTCATCGTTTACCGGATTTATTCGGACGAACACCTCCGCCTGGCGCGCATGCGCCGTCACGGTGGCCAGTTCTTCCATCCGCTGCTCCGAAATTCGGGCGCCCGCAATGTGGCCCTGCCGCCGCGATTTGCCAAGCCGCTCCACATCAATGCCAATACGATCGACACCAGCATCGTCCGCCGCCCGGATAAAATGCGGATCGGCGGTAATAGCGGTGAGAAGAAACTTCTCCGTCATAGATGCACTCAATTCAACGGTCAGTCCAGATTGTAGGGAATCGCGTCGGAGCCCGCGGGCAGTATCCAGTCGTCCGGCTCCGCGTAGTAATAAGGCTGGTCATTGACGACGATATAAGCGGCCTCTTCATTCGTCGGGTTTTTAATGGCATGCCAGACTAACGGCGGCACCTCAATGGCCATTGGCCGTGCCACGCTCACATGCAGCTTCCGGAACTCTCTATACGTAGGAGAATCCTCGCGGTCGTCATAGATGCCGATTCGCAGTTGCCCGCGAACGGGAATGATCACGTCGGCCTGCTCCCTGTGACAGTGCCATGAAGAGACGCCGCCCGGCAGCAATGACATGTAGATGACGTGCGCCGCCTGGAACGGGGGGGGGCAAACCATTCGGGCCGGAAACACTCCGTCAGAATGCCGCTGCGAATAACGACATTCTTTAGTTCCTTGAGATGCACACCGCCGATCCCGATGGGCGCCACCGGCATCCAATCCCGATCGACTGTTTGTACCGCGCGTCGAGCCTGCTCCAACATGTGAGCTTCCACTTCCGCCCGGCTCCTATGTAAGAGCGCGGGAACAGAAATAAAGCATGACTCACAGAGCTCACGCTCGGGAGGGAATCGGCATTCCTCGCTCCCGATTTCGCTACTTCTTTACTGGCTCGTCGCGCTCCACTTTGCCGTCCCGCAGAAAGACAATCCGGTGGGCGTGCATAGCAATGTCATGCTCATGCGTAACCAGAATGATCGTGTTGCCGGCCTGATACAGACGCTCGAACAGCGCCATGATTTCGATACCCGTCGCCGAATCCAGTGCACCAGTGGGCTCATCGGCCAGTAGAATGGAGGGCCGCGTCACCAGAGCTCTGGCAATCGCCACGCGCTGCCGCTGGCCGCCCGATAGTTCGTTCGGCTTGTGGTACATCCGCTTTTCCAGGTCCACTTGGCGCAGAGCTTCGCGGGCGCGCGTAATGCGTTCGTCCGCCGGAACGCCCGCGTAGATCAGCGGCAGCTCCACATTGTGCAACGCCGTCGCGCGCGGCAGCAGGTTGAACGTCTGAAAAACGAACCCGACTTCCTTATTCCGGATATGCGCCAACTGGTCGTCATTCATCGACGAAACCAGATTGCCGTTGATGAAGTAGTCACCCTTGGACGGAGTGTCCAGGCACCCGATCAGGTTCATCAGCGTCGATTTACCAGAGCCCGATGGTCCCATAATCGCCACATATTCGCCCTTGCGGATTTGAAACGATACGCCGGAACAAGCGTTGATCACCTGGTCGCCCATCTGGTAGGTCTTCCAGAGTTCATCGGTCTGAATAATGATGCCTTGCCGGCGAAGTTCTTCGCCGCGGGCCTGCGCGCTGAGTTGGGCTGCCTGTGCCATGTTGTGTGTGAACGCCTTTTACGATTCCGTCTTGACCGGTGACTTGTTGTCTACCTTGATCTTAGCTTCATTCCGAAGAGTCCGGATAACCTTGTAGCTCCCGGTGATGATCTCATCCCCTTCGTTCAAGCCAGCCAGGACCTCAATATCCGTCGCGCCGGTGATGCCTGTGTCAACCTTGACGAACACAGCCTTCTCTCCGCGCACGACAAATACACCCTGGACCTCTTCTTTCTTGGCGCGTAAAACCACCGGATCGGTTACAACGGGCTCTTCTTTCTGGCCCTCTTTCTTCTCTAGGTCCCCTTTGGTTCGCACTGTCAGCGCCTGAATCGGAATCGAAAGCGCCTTGCCCCGCGTCGCCGTCACCACCTTGGCCGTACAAGACAATCCGGGCCGGATCTCCTCCGGCGGATTATCCAGCGCAATCACAACTTTGAAGTCTTTCGCTTCCTGGCTCGAAATCGCCGACTGCGATGCCGCCAACCCCGTCGACCGCAGAATCGCGGTATTCCCAATTTCAATCACCCGGCCCTTGAACGTCTTCCCCGGAATCGCATCGATCGTAATATCGGCCGTCTGCTCCAGCTTTACATTGACGATATCGGTTTCGTCCACTTTCACTTCCGCCGTAATCAGCGACATATCGGCAATCGTCATAATTAGCGACGCCGCCGAGTTCTGAATACCAGGCACCACCGTTTCGCCCACGCGCACCGGCAGATTCGTCACCACTCCATCAATCGGCGACGTCGCCATCGTCCGTTGCAACGAATCCGCCGCCCGCCGCAAATTCGCCTGGCTGACAACCACGCGCCGTTGCGAACCCACCAACTGCGCAGCAAACTGCTCCCGCTGCGCCCGCGCCTGCGCCACCCGCGCCTCGGCTTCCGGAATGGCCGCCGAGAACGAATCGAAGGAGGCCCGCCGCATGTCGTAGTCCTGCCGCGAAATCAGGCCCTGGTCCAACAGCAACTTCGCCCGGTCAAAATCCGCCTTCGCCCGCACCAGGTCTGTCTTCACGCGGTCCAGGCTCGCCTGCAGATTATGGATATTCGAATCCTGCGCCTTCAGGGCCGCTTCAGCCGCGCCCGAATCCGCTTCCGACGAACTCACCGACGCTCGCTGCGCCGCCACTTCCGCTTCAGGTTGCACGCTTTCCAGCTTGGCCAGCAATTGGCCCTTCTTTACCCGCGCCCCCTCCACCACCAGGATTTCCATGATCCGCGAAGGGCTCTGGGCGTTGCTCCCGATATTGATGTAATTACGTGGCTTGATCTCGCCGGACGCCGTAACCACACTCGTCAGGTCCTGCCGCACGGTTTTGCCCGTCTGGACACTGACAATCCCCTTCTGGTTCCACTTCATGCTGGCGAAAATCGACCCGCCCACGGCGGCCACAGCGACCACTCCAGCCACTATCTTCCACGTTTTCACAGGTGCAAACTCCCGAACGTTTTAGACGGAAGAAATCCGGCAAAAGTTCAAAAAAACTAGTGCTAAGTTGCGGTTAGCGGCCTTTAAGCCATTGCACTTTCACAGGATTCGTCGCTTGGCACTGCGTCGATTCCGTCATTCCGGAAGCAATCTTCGCGCACGCCACCGTCGTTGCCGCGTTCATCGCCTCGGCTTCCGTACTGCCCACCGCCGTACCGCAGGCCTCCCGGCCTTGGTACGACTTGCAAACTTCCACCTTGAATCCGCCCAACGACATCGTGGAAAACGCCATCAATCCCACGAGCACTACGGCCACGCCCACAATAATCCACGTAATCGGCTTCATCCGCGCCCTCAGCCTTCGAAAAAGCTGCCGATCTTCCGGAATTTCTCGTACCGGTGATCCACCAGTTCCTTCGGAGTCATCCCCTCCAGCCGTTCCAACGCCGACTGCAATCCCTTATCCAGGTTCGCCGCCGATTCGTCCCAATCGTTCTGCGCGCCGCCGTTCGGTTCCGGGATTACGCCGTCAATCAGGCCCAATTCCAGCAAATCCCGCGCCGTCAACCGCAGCGCATTCGCCGCCAGTTCCGCCTTGCCCGCGTCACGCCAAATAATCGCCGCGCAGGATTCCGGGCTAATCACCGAGTAAATCGCGTTTTCCATCATCAACACGATATTCGCCACGCCCATCGCCAGCGCTCCGCCCGATCCGCCTTCGCCAATCACCACGGAAACCACGGGGCTCTCCAACCGCGTCATCTCGCGCAAACTGATCGCGATCGCCTCGGCCTGTCCCCGCTCCTCGGCGTCAATGCCCGGATAAGCGCCCGGCGTATCCAACAGCGCCAGAATCGGCCGCTTGAATTTGGAGGCCATCTGCATGCATCGCAGGGCTTTCCGGTACCCCTCCGGCTTCGGCATCCCAAAGTTCCGGTACAGTTTCTGCTTCGTGTCCCGGCCCTTCTGGTGTCCCAGCAGCATCACAGGCTTTTCATGAAAAATACCCATCCCGGCCACAATCGCCGGATCGTCGCCGTACGCCCGGTCTCCATGCACCTCGGAGAATCCAGTCAATAGGCGTTCCACGTAGTCAAGGGTATGCGGGCGTTTCGGGTGGCGCGCCAACTGGACGCGCTGCCACGTCACGGCAAAGGGGGAGACCCCGCCTTCCATCCCCAACGGTATGTCTTCGATAGGCAACGTTCCTATTGTAACGTGTGCCTCACCGCCAAAGGAGACCCCGCCGCACCAGGTCCGGAAAGATCACCTCCCGCAAACTCGGAGCCAGCAATCCCGCATCGTCGTCCTTCCCAAACCACACCAACTCCCGGATCTCCGACTCCGCCCGAGGCTCCCCGTCCAACTCCCCCGCAAACAACTCCACCCGCACCGTCTTCCCCGCCACCGCCGCCCCCGACGTGTAATCGCCCACAAACGTCAACGTCCCCAGCCCCACTTCTCCCAACTCCTCCCGCACCTCCCGCCGCAAACAATCCTCCGCCGTCTCCCCGGTTTCTTTCACTCCGCCCGGCAGAATCAACAGCGCCGTCGTATGCTTCTTCCGGCACAGCAGCACCCGCCCCTCCCGAACCGCCAACAGCCCGGCTTTCTCAAAATCAGCCACGCGCCCCCCAATCAATCCGGTCCCAGAGCGCCCGCAACTTCCTTCCCCGCCCCGCGTTCCCGCTCTCCACCCACGCAATCCGCCCCATCAACTCTTCCCGGCTCGCCTCCCCCGGCCCGCGCAGCACGCACCGGTGCAAAGTCGCCTTCAGCAAATCAAACGCCGCCCGATCCACATTCGGCCGCTCATTCACCACCAGCCCCGCCAACTTCTGCCGCACCCCCTGCCGCATCAGCCGCGTCTTCCGATACTGCAAACAGTACCCTTCCTCCAAAATAATCGCCCCCACCCGGTCCCGGAACGCGTCCGCAATCGAATCCCCCGAAAACGCCAGATCATCCGCGTACCGCGCATACCGCAACCCCGCCGCCCGCGCCAACCCCGCCAACCGGCAATCCGCCCGGTAAAAACAAAGGTTCGCCAACGCCGGCGACGTCGGAGCCCCCTGCGGCAAATGCGGCTGTTCATACAGCGGACCGCCCTCCGGAGCCGCATTCGTGCACAACCCGCCCAGCAAATCCGCCACCGCCTCCGGATACCCCATCATCCGGAAAATCGCCTGCACCCGCGACCTTCCAATCGACGGGAAAAAGTCCCGCAAATCCATCCGCAGCACCACCCGCTGCCCCGCATGCACCGCCGCAAACGTCCGTGCCGACCGCCTCGCCCGAAACCCATGCGCCGCCTCGTGCCCCGGAGCACGGTCCAATATCTCTCGCAAAATCCGCCGCTGCAACTCCTTCAGCCGCGCCTTCGGAGCCTCCAACAGCCGTACCGCCCCGCTCTGCTTCGCCACCGTCTGGTAATGGTAATGTCCCGGTCGCGCCAACCCTCTCAGATCAGCCAACCACTCCAACTCCCCCACCGCCGCCCCGGCCCACGCCGCCAATTCGCCCACCGTCACAATCGCCGGAACGCCCCAATTCACCGCCGGCTGCATCACCGGCGGCTCCATAAGCCACCGCACTACAGGCGGTAGACTCCGTCCTTCCAGAAATCCGTCATCACGCAGGAACCGGACCGCATCCCGAAACCGCGGCCGGACGCCCTGGAAAAACGCGCGCACAAACCGCCGTGCCAGTCCCGGCAGCCACCGTGGCTTTTTCCCCATCACCGCGGACGCCCTCTCCACCGCGGCGCCCGTCTCCAATGGACCGGCCAGGAACGCCCGCGCTATCGTCTCAA
>DASTML010000172.1:0-6716 GCA_035714175.1 Bryobacteraceae bacterium
GCGATGCACGGCGTTGGCCGCAACATTCAAACCTATGGTGTGGATCACGTGATCTGGGGTACGGACTGTCTGTGGTGGGGTTCCCCGCAGTGGTGCATCGACGCCTTCAAGCGCTTCCAGATCTCCGATGCGTTGTGCGAAAAGTTCGGCTACCAAAAGCTCACGCGCGAGGACAAAGCCAGGATCTTCGGACTGAATGCGGCGAAGTTGTATGGGATCGACCCGAAGGCTAAGCGAAAGGGCATGCCCGCCGATGTCCTGGACAAGTTGAAAGTCGCCTACACGCAGCAGGGCGGCCAACGGGAAAACGCGGCCTACGGCTGGGTGCGCGCCGGCGACTGAGCGGCGAAGAACGCCAACGCCAGATGCAGCACGCGGCGGTACTCGGCAATGTCGACATCGCGTTCGCTGCAGGGTAGGAAAAGCATGCCGTCCTCTTTGAAATTGTCGTCCCAGGCGATGACGCGTTCATCGGACCAGGCCGGTTCGTACTGGGTTCGTTTGTGCGCCGGCAGACGGTCAAAGTAGGCGCGAAGGTTCACGGCAGTCTCGTCATCCTCCGGGCTGCGGCCTGCGCGCTCAAAGTCCATGCTGCTCCAGTTTAGTTCGTTTTCACCAGTTCTACGGGTCGGTTTTTTGCCTTGCCCTCCTCCGCGTCATTGGCGGCAAGGAGGCTTGGACGGTCCGAATCCCTGCGTGGTGAGCCGTGCCGCGGCGGAACCTGTGAAATCCGTGTCGTCTTCAAGCCGGACGCCCATCCGGACTGGTTGTTCAACAACGCCAGGGTTTCTCGTAGCGGCGCTTCGCTCTCAGGTTCCAAACGGACGGACTCCGTTATACCCCCCCTGCCAAGACCCCCGCGCGTTGCGATTTTTCAACCTCGGCGGCGCGGGAAGCGGACGGAGGGCGCTCCGGAACGGTCCTTCCCCCGATACGCCAACGGGATCCCGGCCTGCCTCCATGCTTTGGTGATATTCCGCGAAATCTCGAACAGGGAAACTTCGGCCGGGCAGTTATACTCCACCAGATCGACTGCACCCTCCACTTCCTTCGTCACTTCCGCCCCGTCGCGAAGATCGGAATGGCGCGGGGTCAACCGCGACGCAGCCCTTGTGCCGCAACGTGGTGAATCCCCAGGGACAGCAATTTCTCTCCGGAGGTCAGTGTAACCTCCACTGGCCCGTCGCCGAACCACGCCCGCAGCTCCAGCGGCAGCTCCTCGCGCATATCCGTACCGCTGGCGAACGGCGAAAACGCGGGCAATACCAGGAGTCCGTTGCCTCGCAGGAAAGCGCGGTGGCGGCGCTTGACGCCGGAAGCGTCACGTAGTTTGAGGATCGGATGGAAATGGCCCACCACGGTCAGGACACCGGGTTCCGCGGTCCCTGGGAGTCTGTCGCCGTGGATAGCCCGCAGCCCGTCTGTTCGCCACTCGGGGAGAAACCCGCGGCCTCGATCATGGTTGCCGGCCAGGCAGATCAACTCCGCACGCGCCCGCAACGCGTCCAGTGTTCCGTCAATCACTGCGGCCTCCTCCGCCGAAGGAAAGGGCGCGTGGACAATGTCGCCCACCAGCACGATGCGCGCCGGGAGAAGTTGATCACACAACCATTCCAGACCCGTTCGCGCCCCGGCATCGGTCAACGGCCACAACTCGCCCCGGCGGCGCTGTGCCCAGGCGAACCCCAAATGCAGATCCGCCAACAACACCGTCCGGCTCGCGGGCAACCACAGGGCGCCGCTCGGATGCAGGCTACTCATTCCACTCTTCGTAGACGCTGGCGGCGAATTCATCGAACGCTTTGCCGGGATCTTGCGCGAGTAGTACCTCGCGATTGAACGCCGCAAAGAGCGGGAGTGCGAAAGGAGAAGGGCGCGGGTGCTCGAACACCTCCCACGGCGATTCAAAAATGTCGGCCGCGTGGCGCTGCGCATTCGGAGCGTCAAGCAGGTCGCCCAGCACCTCGCGTACGGTCTCCTTCACCAGTAAATGGTCCGGCTCATAGGTCAGCAGCGTCTGATAGAGAAGAGAGCCATTCCATGCCTGGTACCGCTTGCCGGTTCCGCGCCGCTTCACGAGTTGGCCCGTCTCCGCCACGGCGCGGAACCGGCGCCCAAGCGTTTCCGTTGTCCGCAGAACAGCCTCCAGATCGGCGACGAAGTTGCCGGGATGATAGGCCAGGCGCAGGGCGGGTTCCGAGACATCGATCTTGTGGTTCAACACCAACAAGTGGCCATGATCATCGCTGTTGGAGATTACGCTTTCCCCCTGCGCTAGCCGGTGTGCCGCGACCCAGGCCAAGGACTGGTTGACGGCGCGGCCGGCCACACAATGAACCATCAACAATCGCTTCTTCCCCCGGCCTACCAATTCAATCTGTACGGGCGAATCAATGGGTATCGGCGCGGCCTGATATTGCCGCGCCACAAACTCTCCGGCCAGTTCCGATTGCTGGATGGTCGCCTGGTAGATCTCGCGCAACATCGCTTCCACGGCAGGCCGCCCGCCTTCGCTCCAGGTGGTCCGCAGATGGCGGCGCAGGCGCAGTTCTTCCTCAGCCATACGCGTCGAAAGCGGCATTTTTCCGCCCATCCATCGCGGCGTCGTCACACGGTCGCTGTTGGACGGTTTCACCACTGCCGTAGCTCCATGCAGCGTCTCTAGCTCCACCGCCCGGCCGCCCATGGAGAACGCCTCGCCCGGCCGTAGCGTCGATAGAAAGCCCTCCTCCACCTCTCCCAGGCGGCGATGATTCTTGGTCACGATGCGAACGCGAAAGTCTTCGGAAATCGTACCGATGCCTTGAAAATACTCGCGCGCCAAACGCGGGGAAGCAACGCGAAAAACACCATCCTCGATGAGGATCTTTCCGAAGCGGGCGAGGACTCGTCCACCGCCGGCGAGGTAGTCGAGGGCCGCGTCAAAATCCGCGCGGGAGAGATGCAAGTAGGGTCCGGCCGCACGCGTCAACGCCCAAGCCTCCTGGACCGTGTGCGGACGTTCCACAGCCATTCCGAGCAGGCATTGCGCCAACACATCCAGCGGCGCCAGCGGAATCGCCAAGTCTTCAATGTAGCCGGCCATCACGGCCTGCCGCATCGCCAGCGCCTCCAGCAGGTCCGGCAGGCTCAGCGGGACGATGCGGCCGAAAGCCACTCCGCCGGCGCGGTGGCCGCTGCGTCCTAAGCGCTGCAAAGCACGACTCACACCTCGTGGCGTCCCGATAAGCAGAACCTGGTCCACATTCGCATAATCCACTCCCATTTCAAGCGAAGTGGAACAGACGACAGCACGCATTTCGCCTGCCGCCAGCCGCCGCTCCACCTCCTCGCGAATTTCGCGCTCAATGGAAGCGTGGTGCACGGCGACGTTCTTGTCGCCGTCCGGAATCAGCAGCGAAAGCGCCAGTCCCAGCCGCTCCGCCGAGGAGCGCGTAGCCGTAAATGCGAGCGTGGTCTGCGCCTGCGTCACCGCCTGGACCACGGCATGGGCGATCCGTCCGGGGTCGTATCCCGCCGCCGGCAGATGCGCCGGAACCTGCACTTCCAGGCGGTGTAGCCGCCGTATCGAGTCCGAAACGATCGCGCACGGCCGCCGCCCGCAGAGCAGTTGGGCGACGGCATCGGCCGGCTGCGCCGTGGCCGACAGTCCGATGCGCTGCAAGGTATGCGGCGCGCGGGCCTGTAATCGTTCCAAGGTCAACGCCAGCAGGGAACCTCGCTTGTTCTCCGCGAACGAATGGATCTCATCAACCACTACCGTCTCCGGAGCAAAACCGTCGCGCCATGGCTGCTGCGAAAGCAACGAGCTCAGAGACTCCGGCGTGGTCAGCAGTAGATGGGGCCGGCGGCGCGACATGCGAGCCCTGTCGCCCGGGTCCGTATCGCCGGTACGGATTTCCATGCGAATCTGATTGCCGGGCGGCAATGCCGCGTTGATGGCCGACAACGGCCCTTCCAGGTTCCGGAAAATGTCGCGGCCCAACGCGCGTAGCGGCGACACATACACGGCGAGTACGGTATTCGGCAGCTTTCCCCTCTCTGCGCGCGCCCCTAGTTGCGCCAGCAGCGCGAAGAACGCCGAGAGCGTTTTACCGCTTCCGGTAGGCGCGAGGATCAGTACATTGCCGCCGTGAAAGGTGCGCCGCCACGCCAACTGTTGTGTGGCCGTCGGCGCTGCGAACTGCGCGTGGAACCAGGCGGCAAGCGCGGGCGGCGTCCAGTCCGGCCAGGGCTTCTTATGGGATGCGGGAGCCGTCATGGTGCAAAAGCTGTGGAAACGCTGTCAAAAAGCTGTTGAACACGTTCCATCGTATCGGCCTCTTCCGGCGTTTTGTCTGTCCGCCAACGCACAATCCGCGGGAACCGCAAAGCGTATCCGCTCTTGTGCCGCGGGCTCTTCTGAATACCGTCGAAGGCCACCTCCAACACCACCTGCGGCTTCACGATTTGCACCCGGCCCCCCGCGTAGCGTTCCACCGTGGAGGCCCGGAAAATTTTCGTCAACTGGCGGATCTCCTCGTCCGTTAACCCCGAATAGGCTTTGCCGATATTAAGAAAACGGTCGCCGTCGCGCACCGCAAACGTAACGTCCGACAAAACGCCCGCGCGCCGTCCGTGCCCCTGTTCCGCCGCCGTCACCACGACATCCAGCGTGGCGTACGGCCGTTTCACTTTACGCCAGTTCCCGCCGCGCCGTCCGGATTCATACACGGACCCTCTGCGCTTCAACACCAGCCCTTCGTTGCCTCGCTCCTTGGCCGCGGTAAACAACGCCTCGATATCGGCATGGCTGAATGGACTGTGTTGCGGAGATACCTCCACGCGCGGCAGCGCTTCCAGCAGGGCGCGCCGGGATTCAATAGGCTGATCCATCACCAGTTCGCCGGCGTGCATGAGGATATCGTAGGCCAGGAAGACAACCGGGACCGCCTCCATCGTCTTCTGCGCCACCTTCTTGCGGGCGATGCGCTGTTGCAGATGTTGAAACGGCAGGGCGCGCCCGTCGCGAAACGCCAGAATCTCCCCGTCCAGAATCAGCGGCCCCGGCAGCGCCGATGCGGCCAGTACGACTTCCGGGAAGGAGTCCGTCGTATCCTCCAGGCCCCTCGTAAACAGACGTACCTTGCCGTTGGCCACATGCAACTGGGACCGGATACCGTCGTATTTATCTTCGGCCAGCCACTCCTCCGGCGCCTCCAGATCGCTTACCGCATCCAGCGGTTGCGCCAGCATAAAATCGAGCGGGTGAAAGAGCGACGCCCGCACATCGTCCAATTGGCCACGCCGCGCCGCCAACGCCACCGCCGCCAGATCGCCGGCCCGGTTGTTGGCCGCGCGCACCTCCGCTGCTGGCCGGCCGGCGGCAAGGGCAACGGCCTCCTCCACCATCTTTTCCTGCAGCCCAATACGCAAATTTCCTGTGATCGCCTTCACGAAGAATTTCAATGCCGGGGCGGAATAGGTGCGGAAAATCGCCGTCAGCAGAGCAATCTTTGGCTGCGTCAATCGCGTCTGCTGCAACTCGTGAAAATAGGTCTCCGCCTGCGCCAGGGATAGCGGTATACCGCGCGTAATGGGCCGGCACAGATGGGCGATCGTCTCGCCGCTGTCGCCCACTTCGCGGTAGCAGTGGGCCAGCGTTTCGGAGTCCCAACCCGTGGCGGCCTCCACGGCGGCGCGCATCGTCGCATAGCCGACCGACATCTTGCGCGGGTCGGAGGCGGCAAACGGCGAGCCGCTCAGAAACAGCACCGCCCGCGCCAAATCCGCGTCGTCCAGTGTGGTGAGGTAGGCGGCCAGATGCGCAATCTTCTCATTGCGGGAACCGGTGGCGGCCACCCGTTCCGCCGTGGCGGCTAACAGGTCCATCAGATCTCCGCCTCCGTGATGGCCGCCGCGGCGCGGGCATTCCAGCCCCGGCCGCGCAGAATCCGGGCGAAAGGCTCCGCATACCCATGCACCACATCAATCTGCGCCGGATTCGCATCCGCAACAAGTGCGAGCAACTCGGCGAACCCGGCATGGTCCGAATACGGGATCAACACGTCCGCGTCCGCACGCGCCCGCGCATTATCCAGCGCGGCCCACCCGCTCACCAGAGCCGTCTTATGCCGCGCCGGCAGTTTGGCCATCGCCCCCGGCGTGGTCAACAGGGCCCCGCCCTCCGCCGATTGCGGAAACACATAGCCCTCGCGTTCAAAGTACGGAATCAACCCTGCGATGGCGCCGTGTATCTGGCAAGGAATACCATGCAGCGCCAACGAGTGGGCAATCTCCTGTCCGCGTCCCAACCCATAACCTTGAAAAACCGGCGTTTGACCAGCGGCCAGGCACTCGCGGGCAAAATCCCCGATGCGCTGTTGGGCAACTCCGGCTTCCAAAAACTGATAAACCGGCAAGCCGAACGTAGACTCAATGATCAGGTGATCGCACGGCACGCGCTCGGTCGGCCATCCGCAGATGGGCAGGCGTCGTTTGATATCGCCGGTGTAAACCAGCCGTTCGCCCTGGTAGTCCACGCAGAGTTGCGCCGCGCCCAAAATATGCGCCGCGCGCCGGGCCGTCAACCGGGCGCCGTTCCACTCCATGGACTCGCCGGGGTCCAAAAGCTCCACGGTCTGCGCCCGTCCCTCCGGCAGCGGCCACCGGCGCCGGTAGATCGCCGCCGTGATTGCCGTCGCAATCACCAAGTCGTGCAGCCCGCGCGCGTGGTC